>JAUYCY010000165.1 GCA_030692055.1 Candidatus Omnitrophota bacterium
CTCCGCGGCAAGCCGCGGAGT
This sequence comes from Candidatus Omnitrophota bacterium, assembly GCA_030692055.1. Next base: position 22 of record JAUYCY010000165.1, read on the forward strand.
ATGTTCTATGCTAATATTATCACTGGTTCATTCATTGCCTTGGAATGAGGTCAACTACGTTTACGATTTCGGCTTCATCCCCGTGGCAAGCCACGGGGTATTCGCCGAGAGAGAATAAACTAATCTCTAATTAAATTTCTAATTAACCTAATTGACCTAATTTCTAAAAAATGCACAATGTCTACTAAGCAATATCCAAACTATTTTAGCTTGTTAATAATGGCATTGAAAATTAAATTAAGTTCTTTTGCCTCTAACCAAAGCCTCATAGCTTCCATTTCTAATTCAGGACAGGCTACTTTAATCATCCGTAACCAATGATTACTTTCTCTGGATTCTTTTTTACAAATACAAATTTTATGACTGAAATCCTTTTTCGATTCAGCATCGTCGGCTTCACAGTAGTTAGCTCCTACCGATGCCCCAGCGCTTACTAATTGACCAATGAGAGGAAAAGTAACCGCATTTTTGGGAAGCTTCTTGGCAAAATTAATAACCCCTTCCCCAAACTTTGCTGTTCTTTCTTCTAAGTCATATTTTCTCTTTTCATTAGTCATTTTTTCATTAAGTATTGGTCATTTTTTAGGTCAATTAGAAATTAGAAATTTGTCATTTTTCATCTAGCTACTCTATCTTAAATTAAGTGTTTCTTAAGTTCCCTAACTAACTTTTCTGCCACCGCTTCCGGCTCTCCTTCCAAAATCATTCCCTTTTCCCTGGGCGGCGGAGTAAAAATTTTTACCACCTGAGTAGGAGAACCTTTTAAGCCGACGGCTTCCTCTTTTATATTCAAATCTTTATGCGTCCAGGTTGTAATCGCCTGACTGCGCGCGCGCATTTTACCGCGCAACGATGGAAGGCGCGGTTCGTTAATTTCTTTCACTACCGTCAAAAGCGCCGGCAATGTTAGTTCTAAAATCTCATAGCCCTCTTCTAAAAGTCTTTCTAAACGAATTATTTTATTTTCTAAATCAATATTTTCTATTTTTCTTACATAGGTTGCCTGAGGAAGATTTATGTGGGTAGCAATACCCGGCCCTACTTGCGCGGTATCACCGTCTGAAGCTTGTTTACCGCAGATAATTAAGTCAAAGTTGGAAATTTTTTCTATAGCTTTAGATAAAACTAAACTAGTTGCCCAGGTATCAGAGCCGGCAAAGGCGCGGTCAGAAAGTAGAATTGCCTGGTCAATGCCTACTGAGAGCGCTTCGCGTAGCGCCGATTCTGCCTGAGGAGGGCCCATGGTAACAACAATAGTCTCTGCGCCGAATTTTTCTTTTAAACGCACTGCTTCCTCAATAGCATACATATCAAAGGGATTAATGATAGAAGATACCCCCTCTCTTATGAGGGTATTGGTTTCGGGGTTAATCTTGACTTCGCCCGTATCCGGAACTTGTTTGATGCAGACAATTATTTTCATTTTGTTTAAACGCGAATTAACGCTAATCCAACGCGAATGATCGCGAATAAATTTATTTGCATAAATTAGCGGAAGATTCGCGAATATCCGCGTTTTTTATAAAATACTATATATTTATTAATTGTCAATAAAATACTGTGTAAAATTATGTAAGCTTTCTTTTTGCAACCAAAAGTATGGGAATAGAAATAAGCTGTATTGCTACAGAAAATATCACAACAGACATAATAGATTTTGTATATAAAATTCCCATAAGAGCACTGCCTAAAAACCAAAATAAGCCGTAGCCGGTATTAAATATGCCGTAAGCAGAGCCGCGCTTAGCATTTGTAACCATCGTTGCGACAGCTGCTCTCATAATGGATTCCTGCGCACCCATACCAATGCCCCAAAGTACCATGCCTAATAGTGCCCAATGAAAGTTTCCTAAAAATACGCAGGGAGCGAACATTAAAGAAAGTAACGCAGCAAAGACTAATGCCGTAATGCCTAATTTATCAAATAACCTGCCAAAAATGAGCGCGCTAATCGCATCCACACCCATGGCCAGAGAATAAAAAATAGGAATCCAGTTGTCTGAGGTAATTGCGGCTTTTTTAAAATGATAAGCAATTAAAGGGAAATCAGCATAGCCGGCGGCAATACAACCAATACCTAAAAGATATATCCAAAACACTTTTGGCAAGCCTCGAGGTTCTACTTTATGCGTAACTGCCTCGAAATCGCGCGGCCGCGGATATGTTATTCTTGCTATTACTAAAACGGCTAAGGCAAAAAAAGCAGGTATTGCTAAAGTTAAAAAAACATTCTTATAGCCGCCTTTAAAATAAAGCACAAGGGCAACAATGATAGGGCCTAGCAGTGCGCCTATCTGATCCATAGCCTCATGTAAGCCAAAACCCCAACCTTGTCCTACTTGCTTTGTTGCGTGTGATAAAATTGCATCACGCGCAGGCGCGCGAATGGCTTTGCCCGTTCGCTCCATAACGATAAGGCCGGCGGCAATTTCCCAGCGGCCCGCTAAAGCTAAAAGTGGAATGGCTAAAAGATTTACAGCGTAGCCTATAATAATTATAGTCCAATATTTGCCAGTTTTGTCGCTGATGTATCCTGAGACGAGGCGTAAGCCGTAACCGATAAGTTCTCCGAAGCCGGAAACAAAACCTACAACCGCAGCGCTTGCTCCCAAAAAGACAAAATATGGGCCAATAATGCTGCGCGCGCCCTCATAAGTGACATCAGCAAAAAGACTCACCAAGCCAAGCAAAACGATAAATTTGAGTGCGGATTTTCTGGAAATGTCCATTAAGGTTCGCTAATCAAGTAGGGTTAACAACGCCATAACTAAAACTCCTAAAACGATAAAAACAAATTGCCAGATAGCGGAGGAAATTTTAACATCGCAACCGTGCAGCTCCGGAATAAGATCTGAGCCGGCAATATATAAAAAACCGCCTGCGGTTATGGGTAAAAGCGCCAAGGTATACCCTTTGATATATGGCCCGATAAGTAAAGAAATAACCGCCCCCATGACCGCAGTAATAGCTGAAATAAAATTATAGAATAAGGCTTTTTTTACAGAAAGCCCACCGTGCACCAGCACTCCAAAGTCTCCTATCTCCTGAGGAATTTCATGCAAAATTACCGCAAGTGTTGTAGAAATACCTATAGGAATACTTGTAGAAAAACTTGCGGCAATTATCATGCCGTCAATGAAATTATGAACGCCGTCACCGATTAAATTCAGCGCGACGACTGGATGTGCGTGTCCACTAGAAGTAGGTAAATGGCAATGCCTCCAGCGGATAAATTTTTCTAAGATAAAAAAAATTAGAATTCCGGCTATGACATAAAATGAAGTAGTCAAATTCGCGCCTATTTTCTGAAATGACTCCGGGAGAAGATGGATAAAAGCATCGCCGAATAATCCACCCACGGAAAAACTTACAAAAAAAAGCAATATTTTCTTTAGCTTTTCTTGACGTAGAGAAAGCGTAAAAACGCCAATCAACGATATTAAGCTTACCGCAATAACGCTAGCCAACGTATATATCCAAATTCGCATATTTGTACTTTCCTATTATTAATATTATATCTTACGATCGTATTACTGCAAAATAATATCAATCGGGCGGTTTTATCGATGGTGTCACTTGCGGAAAAAATCCTAGTTTCACGTATATAGGGTGAATTTTTTCCCTAAACAAATTAATTTTGCTGGCAAAGACAACCGCGCCTAAAAGACAAGCAAACCCTCCTATCGTTACAGTATAGGCTGCTCCTATTTTACTTGCGAGTATCCCAGCTATTAAACTTCCGAAAGGCGCCACACCCATAAAAGACATGGTATAAAAACTCATTACCCTGCCGCGTTTATCATCTTCCGCAATGGTTTGTAAAATAGTGTTGCTTGAAGCCATTTGCACCATCATGGCAAAGCCGGTGATGAATAAAATTATCAAAGAAAGCCATAAAGTTGACGAGAAAGAAAAAAATACCAGTCCCATGCCAAAAATACTTGTAGCGATAGCAATAATTTTAACGAGCCCCAAAACAGTTGTTCGCGAAGCAAGATATATTGTTGCGAATAATGCTCCTAGGCCAATAGAACCCATAAGAAATCCTAAGGTATGAGGGCCGCCGCCGAGGATATTTCTAGCAAACACAGGCATAAGCACAGCGTAAGACATGCCTACTAAAGAGATTAGCGAAAGTAGGAGCAGAATGAACCTTATGGGAATAAAACCAAAAACATATTTCACTCCTTCTTTCAATTCCTCTAAAATATTAGACCTCTTGGATTTTAGCCCTTTAGGTATATTCTTCATGGCTAAAAGAGCTATAATCACGGCAAGAAAACTTATCCCATTAAAAAGAAAACACATCCCCTCTCCCACAACAGCGATTAAAATGCCGGCTATGGAAGGGCCGATGAGGCGCGCAAGATTAAACATAGAAGAGTTTAAAGCAATGGCATTGGCTAAATCTTCTTTTTTTTCAACCATATCAATAATGAAAGATTGGCGCGTCGGAATATCGAAAGCATTAATTAAGCCGAGTAATAAGCTTAAAAATATTATATGCCATACGGCAACAACGCCTTTTATAACTAAGAAAGCTATAACGAAAGCTTGTAACATAGAAAGTGTCTGAGTTATAACAAGAATGCGGTGCCGATTCCAGCGGTCAATCAATACGCCGGCAAAAGGAGTTAAAAGAAAGGCGGGAATCTGGCTGAAGAAACCAACCAGGCCCAGAATAAATGCGGAATTAGTTAGGCGATAAACCAGCCAACTCATAGCAATAGTTTGCATCCAGGTGCCAATCAATGAAATAAGCTGTCCGCTAAAAAAAAGGCGGAAATTCCTGTAGCGCAGCGAGCGAAAAATCAACCTCGGGTTCTTTGATTTTCTCCAAATAGAGTTATGGTGTTTATTTTTTTTATCGGAAAACATTGTATTATTTTATTCTCCTTCGCCGAATACCTTGCGGCAGGGATGTTCTCCTTCGCTAAAGCTTCGGAGAAATCTCTCCGAAGTTCTTTGAACGAAGGAGGAAAGGCGAAAAGAATATCCTCCGAAGCAATGCTTCTATGAAATTCTTCCCTGAGGCGTAGTCCAACAGGACACCCTGCTGGGTAGGAAGATATATCCAGGTATTCAGCTTCGGAGAATGAACGTGGAAACACCATGGCTTGCCACGGGGAGAATTAAGGTTGTTCATCTACACCGTAATGCCGGTAAGAGCCTTTAAGGCTTCTTTATATTTTTCTTCTGTCTTAGCAATAACATCTGGGGGCAGTTGCGGTGCGGGAGGGTTTTTATCCCAAGTAATACTTTCTAAATAATCACGGACAAATTGTTTATCATAGCTTGCCTGTGGACCGCCCGGCCTATATGTTGCCTTGGGCCAAAAGCGCGATGAATCCGGAGTCAATACCTCGTCAATTAAAATAATTTTATCGCCGTTAAAACCAAATTCAAATTTTGTATCAGCAATGATTATACCTTTCTTTTCGGCGTATTTAGCTGCCTTTTCATAAATTTTTAAACTAACTTCTTTTATAAAAGTAGTAATACTCACTCCCATGTTTTTTGCCATAAAAGCTTCATCAACATTAATATCATGGCCCCTTTCTTCTTTAGTCGCCGGAGTAAATATCGGTTTTGGAAATTTATCGCTTTCTTTTAAACCCGCTGGTAATTTAATACCGGATACCGTGCCTGTCTCAACATACTCTTTATAGGCAGAGCCCGATAAATAGCCTCTGACTACACACTCAAAAGAAACAGGTTTAGTTTTTTTGACAAGCATCGACCGGCCCCCTAAAATATCTTTATATTTTTTCAAAGAGACCGGATATTTTTCAACTTCGGCGGCAATGACGTGATTAGGAATAATGTCTTTGGTGAACTCAAACCAAAAAAGAGATATTTTATTTAAAACTTCCCCTTTGTGCGGGATACCATTCGGTAGAATAACATCAAACGCAGAAATACGGTCAGTAGAAATTACCAAAAGATTTTCTCCGACCTCATAGACATCCCTAACTTTTCCTGTTTTAAAAGGCTTTAAATCGCTAAAATTTGTGGAAAGCAATATTTTACTCATTAAGGCCTTAGTTTGTTTTCTAAAATTTCAAACTCTTTATGTAATTCTTCCGGCATATGCTTAGCGAATTTCTCAAAAAACCCCTCTGCTTCGTTAAGCTCTTGGCCCCATTTATCTTCGTCTATAGAAAAAAGTTTATCTAAACTTTCTTTATTTAATTTCAAACCGCTGATATCAAAGCTTTTCACATCCGGAACAAACCCAATATGTGTTTCTTGGGCTTTGCCTTTATTTTTTGTGCGTTCAATTATCCATTTAAGCACGCGTATATTTTCTCCAAATCCCGGCCATAAAAATTTACCATTTTCATCTTTTCTAAACCAGTTCACAAAAAATATTTTGGGAGGATTTTTTAACTTTTTTCCTACTTTTAGCCAGTGGCTGAAATAGTCGCCCATATTATAACCGCAGAAAGGAAGCATTGCCATGGGGTCTCTGCGTAATACACCCACCTGGTGCTGCGCCGCGGCAGTAGTTTCTGAACCCATCATTGCCCCGCAGAATACTGCGTGCTGCCAGTCAAAACTCTCATAAACAAGCGGGATAAGGCTAGAGCGTCTTCCACCCAGAATGATTCCTGAAATCGGCACTCCTTTTGGATTATTAAATTCACTAGATAAAGTCGGACACTGATTAGTTGATACAGTAAAGCGCGAATTAGGATGCGCGGCTTTTTTTTCGCCGGCAATAAATTTATTTCCCTGCCAATCTAATAAATTAGCCGGGTAATTATCGTTCAAATCTTCCCACCACGGCTCGTTAGTATTGATATCTAAAGCAGTGTTTGTAAAAAGCGTGGGATAAAATGCTTTACCTTTTAAGGTTTCTATCATAAGAGGATTGGTTTTTAAAGATGTTCCCGGAGCAACACCGAAAAACCCCATTTCCGGATTATTTGCCCAAAGCCTTCCGTCTTCGCCTATCTTAAGCCAAGCAATATCATCTCCCAATGTCCAGACTTTATAACCCGGTAAGCTCGAACGTAGCATTGCTAAATTTGTTTTTCCACAAGCGCTGGGAAGCGCGGCAGCTAAATAAGTGATATCTCCTTGGGGGTCTTGGACGCCGATAATAATCATATGCTCGGCAAGCCAGCCTTCATTAAAACCAATCCAGGAAGCAAGCCTTAAAGATATGCATTTTTTGCCTAAGAGGGCGTTGCCTCCGTAGCCAGAACCAACACTCCAGATTAAATTCTCTTGGGGAAAATGCATAATAAAACGACGCTCAGGATTAAGATCAGCTATTGAATGTAAACCTTTTATAAAGTCGGTTCTCTTATTAATATGCCCAAGCGCATCCGCACCCATCCTGGTCATTATGCGCATACTTATAGCAACATAGCTGACATCAGTAACTTGAACACAGAATTTAGCAAAGGCTGAATCCGGATGGCCCATCACAAAAGGCATAACATACATTGTCCTACCCTTCATACACCCCTTGGACAATTTATTCATTTTCTCTTTTGCCTCCAAAGGCGACATCCAGTTATTATTGGGGCCGGTAGTTTCTTTATCTGGGTGGCAAACAAAAGTTAAATTTTCTGTGCGGGCGACATCACTAGAGTGGCTTCTATGTAAATATGAATTAGGCCAGTTTTTGTGGTTTAGTTCATAAAATATCGGTTTGCCGTCTATTTTTTCTTCTTTTAAACCCTTTTCGATAAGGCGGTATGCTTCGTTTTGCGAACCATCACACCAATAAATTTCTTTAGGCTCAGTTAGCCGCGCAACCTCATCTATCCATTTTTCTACTGCTGTGCTCATAATTTTTAAACACTAATATTCGCTAATCCAACGCGAATACACGCGAATGGGAAATTAATTCGCGAGAATTCACGTCTATTATAAGATATACTGTAATAGAAAAAAAATCAAGCACAAATTTAAAAAATGCTGTATTTTCAAGGGTTTTAGATAAATAAGGCGGATTTTATTTTGATTTTGTTGAGGTTTATGCTTTTTTATTCTTCAAAATTTAGCTAACATGAACTTTGGAATACCGTCTACAGTGGTTTTTTCGCAACTAGATATTTTTTCTATTCGCGGCTAAAGCTTTCATGGCTAATTCTTCATTTGCGTAAGTACAAATAATTGTTCCTAATCTTTCTACTTGCAGATAGCTTTCAAATAACTTGGAGATATTTATAATTCCCAGCTTCGTGCGATGCTTTTCATGTTCGCCTAGAATAATTAAAAGCGCAGCCAAGGTGGCGCTGTCAACATGGCTAACCTCTTTAAAGTCTACCAATATATTTTTATCCAAATACTTTTCCCTGTATTTTTTTATATTCTCTCTGATGATTGGTATGGTAGCGGAATCTATGGCCCCCTTAAATCTGACAATTACTAAATCGCTTATTTCTTTAATTTCTTTAATATACTCAAAAAGTCTACCATTATTATGCTTAAAAATATTTTTCATATACCTGCATTGCTCCTTTAGCGTTACATAATTTAATTTTAAGCGGGAGAAAACAAAAACTTATAAAGATAGCTTTGCCAGATGTGCGGGAGTAAGGTCAACAATATCTTCAACATCTACTTCAATGAGATACTGAGGGTGCGGAAAGCGCGTTTCAGGATGGTGTAGCGATTTTCTATCCTCTTTTACATTTTTAATTAACCTTTTTGAGATTCTTTGGATTACCCGCTCTTCCCATTTTTTGATGATATGTTTTCTTATTCTTTCTCTTTCAACAATTTTTGCTTTACCTTTTAAGGTATATCCTATAAATAAATGCTCATCTACCGCGGTAATGCTAATTGTAGGATTTTTTTGTAAATTACTGAAGGTACGAGCCCTATAGATATCGATAAGATATACTTTGCCTTTTTTTTCTATACCAACGATTCCTTTAGCGGCACAGTGTATTCTGCCGCGGTCGTCTATAGTAGAAACGATAACAAATCCTTGTTTTTCAAGGAAATTTATAACGTCTAAAGAAAGTTCTTTCATTTATTTAAAAATATTCTCCAAAATTAACATTAACGCAAATCCCGCAACAAGCCATACTGTTGCAATTTTACCAAAACCTTCTCTGTGAGACTCTGGGATAATCTCTCCACTGATTATATAAAGCATGCAGCCGGCAGCGAACGACAAAACTACCGGAAGCAGTTTGGAAAAAAATACTACCAAACTAACCCCTAAAATTCCGCCTATCGGCTCAATTAAGCCGGTCAATGCCGCGATATAAAAACTTTTTGATTTTGAATAACCTTTACTGCGCAGTGGAAGCGCAACTACCGTCCCTTCAGGGATATTCTGTACCGCCATACCTAATGCAAGGACAATTGCCTTTTTCATATCTCCTGCGCCAAAGCCAACACCAACGCTTAAGCCTTCGGGAAAATTGTGTATGGATATGGCTAGAACAAAAAGGGAAATCCTCCTCAGGTGTGCAGGATGAAAGCCTTCTATTCCACCCATAAAATGTTGGTGCGGAATAAACTTATCCGCCAGCTCTAAGAATACTACCCCTAAAATAAATCCTGATAAAACCTGCCATATGGTGCCTTTGGCTAACGCAGGCAAAAGTAAGCTAAAAAAACTTGCCGCAAGCATCACTCCCGCGGAAAAACCTAACATCGCAGAGTAAAATTTTTTATCGAACCTGTGGACGAAAAATACCGGAATAGCCCCTATGGCGGTAGCTAAACCGACCAATAACGATGCGACCGAACCTAAAAGAATGATTTCCATATAGCTTGTAGTTTAAAATTTATGTGTTGATATATATTTAAATGCCGCTAGGCACGCCTTAGAGCCTTCACCGCAGGCAATAATTATTTGCTTTTCTGGGACATTGGTAACATCTCCGGCGGCAAATACTCCCTCTATATTAGTACCGTTATGGCAATCTACAATTATTTCGCCTAGCTCGTTATGTTTTACAATTTCACTAAAGTCAGAGTTGGGGATTAGACCAATTTCCACAAATATCCCTTCAACCGCTAGCGTCTGCACTTTGCTTTCTTTTTCAATCTCCATACTTTTTACAAAATTATCCCCTCTAATACTTTTCACTTTTGTGTTATTATATATTTCTACATTGGGTGCCTTCTCTAAAGTCTCAATCATTACCGAATCGCCTGTTAGGTTAGAAGCAATATTAATGATATATATTTTGGGGCATATTTTGATTAGCCCTAAAGCTGCATCAAGCGCAGAATTTCCTCCGCCAATTACTGCTACGTTTTTATCCTTGAATAATGGCCCATCGCAGGTAGCACAATAAGTTACTCCTTTATTCTTAAACTCTTTTTCGCCTTGCACACCTAGCATGCGCGGCCGTTTGCCAGTAGTAACAATAATTGTTTTAGACAAATATTCGGTTTTATTAGTTATGGTTTTTATCAATTTTCCTTCTTTCTCTATATCTGCTACGTTTTCTGGCATATTCACTTTTATTCCAAAGGCACGCATATGCTCTTCGAATTTTAAAGCAAGTTCTGGACCGCTGATAAATTGATATCCAGTGTAATTTTCTATGTCTCCGCTTAAGGCTGCTTGGCCTCCAATATCTAAAGTTATCACTAAAAAGTCAATTTTTTTTCTGGCAGCATACACTGCGGCAGTAATGCCCGCAGGCCCTGCGCCTAAAATTATAAGTTCGCATGTCTTCATAATTTATTACGCAAAACGCTAAGCGCATGGCGCATAGCGTTTAGGAATTTTAATTAAGGAAGTCTCTGCAAATTAATAATCGTTTTTTACGCTTTGCGCTGTGCTCTATGCGCTATGCGTTTAATGGCAGCTTGAACAACTTCCTCCAGAACAAGAACCGCAATTATGAGAAGACGAGCTTTTTTCAGGACTATTACTAGAGATTCCAAATAGAACAAATTGTTTCTCTAAGTTTTTACCGCCGCAGCTGGGGCATTTAAGCTCTTGTTTCTCTTGGTTCATCCCTACGAGAAAATCGTGCTTCTGCGAACACTTCTTACAAAGGTAGGTATAAATAGGCATGTTTTTAAAAATAACCAATAACCAAGAAACAAGATACAAACAAATTTCAATACACAATAACCAATGACCAAACTGGTTTTAGTTTTTGTTTGATTATTGGAAATTGGTTATTGGTCATTGTTTGGTTATTGTTTCTTGGGATTTGGTTATTTTACATAAGGAATGTATGCTTATAATTATTTTCCCAAAAACTCATCTATGCGGCTTCTCTCAAAACCGACGATAATTTCTCCATCAATAATAATAACCGGAACGCCCATTTGGCCGGAAGTTTTTACCATTTCTTCAAGCGCTGTTTTATTGCTCGAAACATCAAAATCCTGATAAGACACTCCTTTAGAAGAAATATATTCCTTTGCCATTTTGCAATAAGGGCAGGTGGGTGTGGAATAAATTTTTATATCCATATTTCGCCTTACTTCTTTAGGAAATCTTTTAAAAGCGATAATTTTACCAGGTGATCTTTTTCTTCGTTAATTACTTTGTCCAAAATCGGATGTTTTTCGGTTAGAATATAAGTTCTCAGGGCAGAATAGGTAATAATTGAATCTTTTTCTATCTGTATGCCGAAATCAATAGCCTCTATATCGGAGGAAAATCCCTCTTTCATCTTTTTTGTAATTATTTCGGGAGTAAAAATGTATTCTTTTGCAATAGCTTTTACGTATGCTTCATATTCACCGGGATTAAACTCATCAACAATATAATCACCTACTTTATTAAGTATTTCCTGAAATATCTTGCGGTGAGATTCTTCCTGTGTCTTTAAAAAACCCCACAGTTCTTTTACTTCCTTATCTTTTGCTTTCTTTTCTAAATCCTCGTATAATTTTCTACCGTTTTCTTCAACCTTAATCGCAATACGTAATATTTCTTGCGGGCTAAAAATATTCATGATAACTCCTTATTTAATTTTTAATAATGCTTTTATTTTTATGACTGTATCCGCGAGACTATTTAATTCTGTATTATCAGGAACATACTTGAAATATTTACCCTCACCAATAAGCTCTATACCCGCTTCTTTAAGCGAATCCTCTAATTCCTTAAATCCTGCTTTTGCCCAGCCATAAGAGCCAAAAGTAAAACCGTATCTATTTTTTGGCTTTAGTCCTTTTAAAAAAGTAAGAAATCCGCCGATACTAGGAAAAATCTTATTATTAAGGATAGGGCTGCCTATGCATACAACCTTAGACAGCATAATCTCGGTAATAATATCGGAAACATCGTTGGTTTTTAAGCTAAGTAATTTTGTAGGGATGTTTTCTTTATCTAGCAATTCATAAAGCCTAATTGCCAAATTTTGCGTAGAATGCCACATAGTATCATAGATAACAACAGCCTTATTATCTGATTCGTAATTTGCCCATTTCTGATAAAGCGATAAAATTTTTGCTATATCTTCTTTTTGGCGCCAGATAAGGCCGTGCGAAGGGCAAATCATTTCTGTTTTTATATTTTTTAATGCTTCTAATACTTTCAAAACTTGTGCGCCGTAAGGCATAACAATATTGGCGTAATATTTTGTTGCTTCTTTATAAACAATATCCAGCCCAACTTCATCGGCGAAACGCTCAGCGCTTGCATAGTGTTGGCCAAAAGCATCATTGGGAAATAAAATATTTTCTTCTTGATAATAGGTCGCCATAGAATCCGGCCAATGCACCATCGGCATGAGAAAAAATTTAAGATTTCTTTTGCCGATATTAAGCACATCGCCAGTATTTACCACCTTAAATTTCCAATTCTTTTTGAAATGCCGACGCAGGCCCTCTTCGCCTTTGGGCGAACAAACTACTTCTGCGTTAGGACAAAGCTCTAATAATCTGCCAATGGAACCAGAGTGATCCATTTCCGTATGATTGGAAATAATATATTTGATTTGAGAAGGGTCAATAATTTCTTTAATCCTAAGAAGCATCTCGTCAAAGCCATAATGCTTCACCGTATCGATTAAGGTGGGCTTTTCGTCAATAATAAGATAAGCGTTGTATGAAGAACCGGAAGGCGTAGAGTAGCCGTGAAAGTTCCTTAAATCCCAATCTACATACCCTACCCAATAAACTCCTTCCTTTATTTTAACCATATTTAATCTTTAACTAATTCGAATTGGCTTTTGTCTGCGCCGCAGACCGGACATAACCAGGAATTTGGCAGCTTTTCAAAGGGCACTCCCGGCTCAACCCCCCCATCAGGATCGCCTAATTCCGGATCATATATATAACCGCATACTATACATCTATATTTGTTCATTATCCACCTCCTGCCTTATAAAAGGATGATAATTTTAGCATACTTTCAGTAAATGTAAACGCTCTAACATATTAAGTATTATTCTCTAAAATTTCTTTTATCTTCAATTCCCTATCAAAAGTTTTCGCTTCTTTACTTAAAAACCTATCTTCAAACGTAGGCATATTTTTCTTGTAGAACGTCCCCAATGTCCGCTTCAGAATGCCGAACAATATTCCTACCCTCATGATTGTTTTCCTAGCGCCCTCCTAGCGACAACGAATAATACTAAGAAAATCAAATCCAAAAAGGCAAAAATAAACCACATAATCGGCATATTGCCCAATATCCAATGAGATATTACCACACCAGAATATGAGACCTTTAGTAAAATACCATAAAAGATTAAGTTACGATTGGCAAATGGATTTCTTGCAATATCAAGAAACATGATCCCAAAAATGACCAACAACAATGCTGGAAATTGGATATAACCCACATGGTTAGGCGGAGGCACATTGGTCAAACCGAAAAGCCGATACGGTATAAGCAGAAATAATAACCCTAGAATGCCATCGTACAAGCCCGATACCACAAAAAATGGCTTAATCCATTTAGGTATCCCCATCCTTCACCTCCTTTTCTCCAGTTAATCCTTCTTTTATAATCTCATTTCCTTTGTTGTCCTACTTCAAGTAGTTTTCTATTACTTGATAGATTTCAGTACGATTACCCCTATCCCAATCTGAATAAATTTTCTTGGCTAACTCTTTGTTCAACGGCAACATTTCTAATTTATTTTCCCTTACTATTTTCAGAATCTCAGGAGAATACCTCTCGCATAACCAACATTCGCCCGGCCCATCAAAACAACTCCTCATTCTGCTGTAAATTGTACTGAAATCTTCTTGACCTATATTCCCAAATGAAATATTCAAAAATTCACAAGGCTGAACATCTCCTTTTGCGTTAATATAAAATCTGTCTGTACCGCCGGCGGTACATCCGAACACTGTGGGATCTTCTTCAATAATTTGCGCAGAGATTGAAGGGTAATCTTTGTATCGCGCATCTTTGTTGAAAGCGTGCACCAACTCCTTCACTTTTTCCAAGTCTGCTTTGCTAAAATTCTCTACTCCTGACTCAAGCCATCCACCAGAAGGTTTAGGCTTTATTATTTGAACTACGCATGCCCCAAATTCTTTTGCTTTATCCATCAATTTCTGGAAATTCCCATTATAAAAATCCTCATGCTTGAGACAGGAATTAAAAGATACGGCAACATCTGCTTCATGGCATAAGTGAATCCCCTCATTTAAAGTATCCCACGCCTTGTCAGATTTCATAAACGTATTAACTTTTTCACGATCAGCGCTATGTAATGAAAACATTATTGCGGTAAGACCTAAACTTTTTAATTCTCTTAAACGTCCGATACTCATACCGTCGCCAGTAGAATTAACCCAAATCTCTGCACCTTGATCGATAGATGCACATAGTTTCCGCAAGCGATCATAAACCAGAAAAGGCTCCCCTCCTTCAATATTAAAAAAAGCCACACCTAAAGCTTGTAATTGCTTAACCGCAGCGATTGTTAAATCAATATCTATATCTTTCCCTAAATCTTTTTTCTGGTAGCAATGTTCGCAATTAAACCGGCATGCCGAAGTTACTGAAATCAACGCTGTGGTACAGGGAAGTTTTGCGTCAAATACCATAAACTTACGACAGGCAGTAAAAAATGCCTTTGAGGGGAAACGGGGTATATATAATCCAAGACGTACGGTGTTGCCGATTCTAACAAACTTGTTATGGTAGACTTTCGATAAAAAATAAAGTAGCCGTCTCAGAAATAGTATGTGTCTACGAAATGATATTTTACCTTTAATAATTTCCGGGAGGTAATAGAGCAGAATACATAACTTTACTCTGGTAGCAAATAAAGGTTTTCTTAATCCGGTAATATTTCTCGCTTTAATCATATTTAACCAACCTGCTGTTTATACCAAGTAACCGTGTTCTTTATTCCCTCGTTTAAACTATATCTACTTTTAAACCCCAACACCTGCTCAGCATTACGCGTTGAATATTCAATATTATCATAAAACATGTTTACTCTTCCCCGCGTGAGTAATGGGGGGCTTTTCACATTACATATAGTATATAACAACTCCGAGAAAAAGCCTAAGGGATAAACCATCCACTTAGGCAACAACTTCGGTTTTTTAACTCCAGCGTATTGGCAGAATAAAGAAAATATGTTATCCATGTACTCACACACCTGGTCGCCAATAATAATACGCTGTATCCCTTTAAGCCGTTTGTTAAAAGCCAAATAATAAGCTCGTGCAACATCAGCAGCATAAACTATATGGAATTTGTTTTTCCGAGATCCCGGAGATAAAGGAACCCCTTGCTCCGTTGACTTAATATATTGAAAAAATACCGTATCCAAGCCGTTCTCTCCATAAACCCATACCGGATCTAATATGGTCAAATTTATCGCTTCTCGTTTGGCAAAATCTATCGCTTTTTGGGTAGCAATGCATTTTGTGTCTCGATAATAATTTAGCTTACTAGGAAAAATGCTATCCAAAAAATATCGATAATGTGAGTTATAAGGAAAATCCTCATTTTTTATCACGTTTGAATGCTCTTCCCCATATACTGCGTTTGTACCCGTAATAATCACGTCTTTTATCCCATTTGTTACACAGACATTAAGCACGTTGAGAGTGCCCTCGACATTCGTTTGATAAAAGGTTTTATAGTCACCCCAATCTTTTGCGTAAGCAGCGTTATGAATAACAAAATCATGTCCTTTAAAGGCATCTAGTAATGTTTGTTGATCTCGAATGTCACCGTATGTAAACTCGACATTAAATTTTTTAATGGCCTCTAGATTACTATCCTTGCGTACTAGACAGGTAATCCTAAGCCCATTATTAGAGAATAACTTAACTATATGGCTTCCAAGAAACCCATTAGCACCGGTAATTACTACTTTATTGGTCATGTTTTTTCAACACAATACCTGCGTTATGCCCTCCAAAACCGTAAGAAGTTGATATGGCTACGTTTACCTCAGCTTCTATTGACTTGTCTACTAGATTCAAATTCTCCCTAGGGTCAGGGACATTATTACCATGCACCTGCGATCTCTTAATAGAAAGAGCAGTCACCGCAGTCTCTAAAGCCCCACTCGCCCCAAGAGTATGTCCGAGAATCCCTTTTGTAGAATTAATATACGGTTGACGTTCTTTAGGGCCAAAGACTTCCACTATAGCCTCAGCTTCGATACCATCATTAACTAAAGTCCCGCTTCCATGGGCATTGAGATAATCAATACGGTGGCATTGCTTAAGGTTATGCAGTAACTGTTTATTTGAGTACCCGAAGGATCCATCTGAATAATATTATGCGCATCACTATTACTTTGGAAATCTATTATTTCCGCATAAATAGGCGCGCCGCGATTTATAGCATGTTGATATTCCTCCAGCACAAGAATACAAGCGGCCCCTTGAGAAAACAAAAAACCAGTGCTTGTTTTAGAAAAAGGGTAAGGAACACCGTCTGGGGACAGAGTAAGGACACCTAACACATCGAATCCCCGCATAATTCCGCCAAAGCTATCAGATAAATATTCTACTCCCCCGGTTAAAATAACATCTTCAGGCCCGTACTTTATTTTCTGATACGCATTACCTACCGCGAGAACCCCAGAGGCGCAGGCTGCGTTAACCGTATAGCTGGTTCCTTTTAATCCATAGGTAATTGAAATCCAGCTAGAAACCGAATTCGGCATAAGCATTGGAACAACCATGCGGTTATAGCGGATTTTAACAGTATCTAAGGCTTTAGGGATTTCGTTCTTGTCCTTGATGATATGAGCTAAGTAGGAATGAAAACCGGTTTCCAGACTGCTAATACCTATGCCAACTATTACTCCGCAGCTACTAAGCTCTGGCGCAATAAAACCGTTTTCACCTTTATCTACTTTAAAACCTGAATCTTGCAAGGCTAAGAATGAGGCGATTAAGGCCAGCTTATCTTCTCCCTGCGTAACTTTACCATAGTACTGAGGGAAGCCATAATCCTCGAGATCTACCACAGGATGAGAACTGTAATAACGGGATTTAAACTTATACCCTATCTCAAAAGTTTCAGGTATTGCTTTAAGACAAATGCGGTTATTAAGAATGCTGTCGAAAAAATCGTTCTTGCCAATTCCAATGGAAGTTACCGGTCCAATACCAGTAATTACCACCCGCCGCATTATTTGTGCTCCTTCAAATAATTGATAAGGTATTCTAAATACTCTTTGCGGTCATCAAAATCCCTGGCGCGTACATGCAAACCACTTAAATCTATCAATCTATTACGATCAAAAAGCACCCTCGAAGATTCAATAAACTTTCCTATTTTGTAAAAGGAAAATCCTTCTTGCTTTGCTCTCTTTATAAATACCTGTTCATCGCTTGGTCTTATAGTAAAAAGAAGTTCGTATTCCCCTGCTTCACCTAACAGCAATAATTCTTTAGGTAACGATATTGCTGAAGCGCCAAAAGAGCCTATATCAATATAGGGTAAATCTCTGATTTCATAACCAATACTATTAATTTCGGCAAGGATATTCAAAGCGTTAAATACGCCATCGCTAGTGTCAATGCAACAAGTCGCATAATCGCTAATAAATACCGATTCTTTAAGACGCAAAGGAAATTTGCTTTTAACAATAGTGGATACAATTTTAAGGCGCTTATCATGGGAGTAGAATTTGAAAGCTGCCTCGAGATTCCCTAAGCCAATTTTGCCGGAAAGGTATATTTTATCGCCAACAGCAGCCCCTTTTCTGCTAAGTAATTTATTCCCTGCCTTGCCAATAACAACCGCAGTACAACGCCAGTCTTTTGCTTTGCCAAAATCACCACCGATAAAGGCCGTATCGGTTTTTTTAAGAACATCCGCAACCCCTTGGGTGAACTTTTTTATAAAATCTTTATTCCATGCAGTACTTACTACCATAGCATGCCCATAGAATAACGGTATCCCTGCACAAGCAGAAATATCGCTTATTCCTCCGGCCGCTACATTCCACCCTAAAAAGTACGGGTCGTTATCACGGAACATATCCTCTGATGAAAATTCATCAATCGTAAAAAGTAACCGCTTATCAGCAAAGGAGATAACTTCCGCATCAGACTCAAAGCATTTATTAAGGTGCTGCTTACTTTCCGGGAACATGCCCGTAATCATTTCAATTATTTTTTTCTCGTCATTAACTTGCTTCATTTATCAACTCCAGTTTATCTTTAGCCATTTCAATTCGGCACGGCAGAAATCCTTGCGGATCACCGTCAAATTCTACCTCAGGAGTATTGCTATTACCATGTGCTTCAATGTTTTTAGTATACTTAAGGTACACGGTGTCGCTATTGGGTATTTCTTTTCCGCTATAAATACATTTCAAATAATATGGCACTTTTATCCAGCTAACATTCCGTATTGTAAATGCATAAAAATTGTCATCCCCCTCTACTAAACTATTTTTTACCTTAATTCCGGATGCAATATGAAACGTCTTGCCAACCGAAAGATTATACAGTCCGGATAATAGCTCTTCTTTGCCATTAAACGATATTGACAACTCTGAGGGACGATAACTCATGAATGCTTTGAGCAAGGCAAAAAAAGTTCCCAAATAATCACCTGCTATTTTTCTGGTACCTGAATTTGCGTAGCGGGCCACTGATGCACCTAGTCCTATATTCACGCAACAAGAAAAATACCGCGTAATGAAATTGGGGTCACTTCTAACGGATTTCCCGTTTAATTCTGGGTGCATTTTCGCGGCTAATATTATCTTCCCTATCTGTATTTTTGTAGTATTACCTGCCAAGAGCACATCTATGGACTGCTCAATGTTGACATAAGGCACACAATAGCTTTTACAAAAATCCGGACTAGTCCCAGTATAAATAACGCCCAGCTTAACCCTAGACACTCTCAATCCGCTATCATCATAGAAACCATTCAGGACCTTATTAATAGTACCATCGCCCCCAACTGCAACCACAACGTCATAGTCTGATAAATTCGCTTTTTGTGAGAACAAATAAGCATCCTGTAAAGATCCGGTAATGCCATATTCGTAATCAACTTTTCTATCATTTAGTAAACCGCGTATGCGAGAGATAAGTTTTTCGTTCTGGCCAGTACGCGAGCCAGGGTTAAAAATAAAAAAATATTTCATTTGAAGCTAATTTCCTTGGCGATTTTTCTAAATATATTCAACGCCTTATTGATAGTGCTATCGGACAAGTTAGCCCCGGCAATCAACCGTATTTTATTTTCATTAGGCGGCACTGAAGGGGGTATAAACGGCGTTGCCAAAATATTGTTCGCGTGAATCATTTTTGCCATACAGGCACAAGACTCCAAATCTTTTATTAAGATAGAGGTAATTGGTGCCTGCCCTCCTGATAAATTAAATCCATTATCAATAAGACACTCACTTATCATTTGTTTATAACGCCACATTTTTTCACTAAGAGCTGGGAACTCTTTATCAATTATATCGAGTACGGCTTCAATGCCAGCAAGAATAGGTGGCGGCAGAGCTGTCGAATAAATAAAGCCTGGACATGAATACTTCAAATATTCTATTAATTCTTTCTTGCCACTAATGATTCCTCCGGCATTTGCCAATGCTTTACCTAAAGAGGCGGTATATATCCCGTCGAAATTCTCAATATTTTTTTCTTCTAAAATTCCACGACCGGATCGGCCAATAACTCCAATACCGTGGGAATCATCAATAACCGGTATAACATTGAATTCCGCGCATAAATTAACTATCTCATCAAACGGGGCAATGCTTCCTTCAGTAGAAAATACCGATTCAGTAACTACAAACACCCGTTTATATCCAGATGTTTTTTCTAATATCTTCTTGAGGTGACTCACGTTATTATGTAGAAACGGTTTGATTTTACACCCTGCCAAACGCACTCCCTGGACAAGCGAAGCGTGCGCATAATGATCGATAATAATTAAGTCGTCAGTTTGTGCTAATGATAGGAACAAAGCGCAATTAGCCTGATAGCCCGATGGAAAAATGATTGAATCTTGGAGCCCTACAAACCTTGCCAATCTTTGCTCAAGCCGCTTTAAAATAACCATAGAACCGGTAGCTATCGGAGTACCGCACATAGAAGCACCATACTCCGCTGCGGCACGAGCTATCGCTTGAGCAACTCGTTTATCTGCGGCAAGGCCGAGATAATTATTCGAGGCTAAGTTAATAAATTCTTTACCATCGATAATAAGAGGATCACTTAAGCTTGACTCTATACTGCAATAATAAGGATTAAAATCATATTTGTGCGCAAGGCTCAGATCTATGTTTAGACCAGAATAAAAATCAGCTCTTTCCATTAGGACTCCTTAAGCTCAGGATAGTGCTGCCTTAATCCATTTACAATATCAACTACAGTGTTAATACCGTTAAACTCTTTCTCATGAATCGTGATACCAAATTCATCCTCTAACGCATTAATAATAATGACCATACCAAATGAATCTAAACCAAGATCATTGCGTAAATCCGTATTCAACGTTACTTTTGCTTTTTTCTCAAGATTCTCTTCAATTGCCTTTATAGCCCTATCTCCTAAGCTCACTTTTTCCTCCTAGCTTAAACAGCCTTTTCAAAATAGCACCTTAGAGAATTAGGACTATCACACATTACCGCACACATATTACAATCCAAACACTTTGTCGCATAACAATCATTGTCCATTAATTTGGCAACTAAATCAGGCTCACAGATAAAAGGTCTGCACAGGCTAACAAAATCGGTTTCTTTTCTTTCTACTGCCCTAGTCATTTCTTGTTTTGTCCTGAAACCGCCGACGCATATAATAGGTATTTGAGTGTGTTGTTTGGCTATTTTGGCGTAAGGCAAATTATACATTGGTGTAAACATCTTGAGCCGCGGTTTCACAAAGGGATAAAGAACTCTTTTCCGCAGAAATCGGCCAAGAATACCATGTGTGTTATACTTGGGATTATATTGCAATATTAAATCAAGAGGAATACTCCTACCCCTGAATATACTTAACGCATGATCCATAGTGCCATAACTTATTTCAATAGCATCCACTCTCTTGTAATCAAGAAAGCGTATTAACTGAACAAAATGGTCTTTGCTGAAATTATTCCGGTAATCATCTCCGGCGCTTATTTTAACCAATAAGGGAAAATCGCTGCCACATTTTTCCCGTATTTTATCAATTATAACTTCCAGAAAATGAGTACCTATCTCGGTCTTTTGATCTACACCAAAAATATCTTTCCGATTATTAATAGACGGCAAAATAAACTGATGCACAAGATAACCATGAGCCGCATGTAGCTGCACGCCGTCAAAACCGGCTCTTTTACACCGCAAAGCAGCATCTGCAAACCGCTGAGTTAAAGCTAGCGCTTCCTCCGTAGTTAATTTCTTAGGAATACTGCCAAAATAAGACGATCTCTTTGAGGATACACCTCTCACAGGTCCGCCCACGGCTTTAGCTACGGTTTGCCGACCGCAATGAGCTATTTGCATAAAAATCCTACCATCACATGAATGCACTTGATCAGTCAATCGCTTGTACGCTGGAATTTTTGAGTCGTCATCAATACCAGCTTGTCCCGGATGCATTGCTCGACCGCAATTACTTATATAGACAAAACCGGTAATAATTGCCCCGATACTATTTTTCGCTAACGCAGCATACTTGGTGAGGTATTCATCGGTTGGGAAACCTTGATTATCGCACATCCCCTCATGAGTCGCGGAACGCAATATCCTATTTGTTAAAGTTAAATTGCCTATTTTGGCCGGCTGAAAAAGTTGGCTCATGATTTTGGATTAGCATGTAAATCAAATAAAAAACCCACAAATACATACGACATAATAAACAACCACAATGCAAGATCTGGGTTAAAAAAAGCAATTATTGTTGCTTCTCCGCAGACGCATGCACGAAAATTTGTTTTTAATGACTCATAGGTTTTTGGACCGCTGGGATTCCGATAATAAAGTACGCCAGTCCATGTCTGCAAAAACACGGTTAAACATCCTAGCATAATAAACGTACTGTTAAGTTTTACCCATAAAATGTTCGTGGCTTTTAAAATAAAGAAAGCCATTGTGGGCAAAAAAGTGGCAAAAAGCGCTATTAACCGGGCGTTATTTAATCCGTATTTTACTACAAGAGTTTCCTTGCCCGCAGCCTTATCCCCCTGATAATCCTTAAAATAAGTGTAGAAAGTCATTAGTCCATTAATAATCCAAACGAGTATTAACGCGGAGGCGCGATGTGATGCTAAAAAGGTCGCCTGAGTTGGACCACAGGCATAAAACCCATAAAAAGCAGACATGGTAATCATTAGCCCAAACACAACATTGCCAAGAATACTACGCCCTTTTGCGTACTCATAGACGATGTTAAGTAACACTCCCGCAAAAAGAAAGATTACCGCTATCGGCTCAAGATAAAACCAGGTAACTCCAGCACCCAGAAGAAGTATTGCTATTGAAAGAACTAACGCCTTGTTGGTATCAAGTTCACCAGTTACCATGGGACGGTCAGGAGCATTAATCCTGTCTTCTTTAAGCCCCAAATAATCATTAATTATCTGATTAACACCCCAGCCTAAAAACAACATGAATAAGATGACAATTTTTTTCTCTTGACTAGGAAGAATTTCGATTGTTCTTTCATGATGATTTTTAGCTAATAACTCATAGTAGGCAACTCCAATCCATCCTGCCATGCCTGTCACAAAAGAATAATAAAGCCGCATTGATTTAACATACGCCTTAATAAACTTTATCATCCTGTCATCCTCCTTTTAATTGCCCAGATCCATTTGAGTGAGTTTTATTTATCTTTATACTTAAAGCGTTGCTTCAAACCACTCCCTAATTTCACGGAAGAATTCTTCGCGAGAGTCTTTCATCAAGTATTCCGCATGGGGCCCGTTTTTGATCAGTATTGGCGAAGAAGGAGTCATAGGATAGGCAATATAGGCCTTAAGCCCGGCCTTAATAAAACCTAAACCTATAGCTTCGTTGCCTGTAATTAGCGGTAAACTTTTTTGCGATAAAGCCTCTATGGCTACTATTTCTTTTGTTTCATTATATCCGCGTAGC
The DNA here is from genome assembly GCA_030692055.1 of Candidatus Omnitrophota bacterium. Next base: position 23,469 of record JAUYCY010000165.1, read on the forward strand.
GCGACCTTTAGATTTAGCTCTATCTCTTTACCTATAACTTTTCTGAAAACTTTTTCTAAAATATCCCACTTAATGCCTGTAGATTTACAAAAAGCCCCAACAAGGCAGGAATTGCGCATTACCTGCGAAGTGTTTTCCTCTTTAATAATTTTCTCTAAAGGTATTCCAAAGGTTTTAGCACTAATCGCGTGGGCTATTGTTACGGCATCAGAGTTATAAATTATAATGGTATCATCTTTCACTCTCTGATAATGTAAATCCAAACTATCTTGATTAAGCGCTAGAAGAAAATCAACTTTATTGAGGTGGGTGGATATTTTATTTTTTGCTGCGCGAATAATAGAAAAAGCGTGACCTCCCCTTATAATAGAGGGATAATTACGGTAGATATAGATACGATAGCCAACTGTGTTTAAAATACGCGCGATAAGCGTGCCGGCCTTATCTATGCCATCACCTGCTTTACCACCAATAAGAATAGAAAAATCATTCATTATTTATAATCTTATTGCGGGCTTTTTAAAAATCTTATAATCTCTGTACAAAAAGCAGGCAAATCATAAGGGTTACGCGAAGTAATTAAATTGCCGTCTACTACTACTTCTACGTCTCGATATTTAGCGCCCGCGTTAATAACATCATCTTTAATGGCGTCGAAACAGGTCATTTCTTTTCCTTTTAATATGCCTGCCGAAATCAATACCCATCCGCCATGGCAAATAGAGGCAACAAGTTTGCCTTCATTATGTATATTTTTTACAAAATTATTTACTTCCTGGTGCCTGCGCAAAATATCAGGCGCATAACCTCCGGGGACAATAACCCCATCAAATTCGCTTACTCTTGCTTCTTTTATGCAAAGCTCTTCTTCTAAGGGATAACCTTCTTTGCTTTTGTAGTGCTTTTTGCCTGTGCCTACCAATACTGTGTCTATCCCTATCTCGCGCAGTCTTAAATACGGATACCATACTTCAAGCACCTGATATGTATCCTCAACTAGAATAGCTATCTTCATAGTGCCCTCCCTGGTATAATCTTCAGGTATAATTTATTAAGATTATACCTGATTACACTGATTTAAAACCGATTACACAGATTAAGAGTTTCTAAACGTTCTATGCAGGGTTCTCTCTCAAACAATCTGTGCAATCTTCTCCTAATCTACTTAATCAAGACATCCTGATCTTTATAGGATGTCTATTTTAACTCATCAATTATCCTTACTAAAATCAAATCGTTATCGGTAACTCCTCCTGAGGCATGAGTAGTAAGAGAAATTCTCACTTTGTTGTATATTAGAGTAAGACTGGGATGATGGCCTTGCTCATCGGCAATACTCGCAATTACATCGAGAAAATATTTTGCCTCAAGAGAATCTTTGAACTTAAATTCCTTTATTAATCTTTCGTTATCCTTTAATGCCCACCCTTGATATTGCGTGATAAATTTATTAATTGCCTCTCTGGATAAAGGCGGTGTTCCGACTTCACAAGGCTTGCAATGTGAAGATAATTCTTCTTTTACGGACAATGCAGGATCTTTAAACACTTCCTCTAAATGCCCCAGCACATCCTCGTAATTGGGCTGCATTGTTAGTTCTTCAACTATTTGAAAATAGCGCAACATATTATTTTTATCTAAAATAAGTACTGCTCTCGCTAAAAGATTTAATTCTTTAATTAAAAGACCGTAATTTATGCCAAAAGAAGAATATCTATAATCCGAAAGAGTAATAACATTTTTAATATTATTAGCATCGCAGAATCTTTTCTGGGCAAAGGGTAAATCTTTACTTATCCCCAAAATAACCACTTCCTGAGAAAGACTAGTGGCTCTTTTATTAAATTCCTTAAGCTGTAAATCACAAACAGGCGTATCCAAAGAAGGAAAAGAAGTTATCACTTTTATCTTATCTTTTCCGCCGGAGGCAGAAAAGTCGGCCAGCGTGATTTCTTTTAAATCAGTAGAAACCACCTTGAAGCTCGCAGCTATAGCGTTTAGTTTTAAATTTCTTCCCACTAAAGTTAGGGGATTACCTTGAAATTTCACGATTTTTTCCATATTTTCTCCTGCTTTTATTCTAATATATTCTATTTATCTGTCGTAATGATAAACTTACCAGTCTTTTTTATTTTTATAATTATATCTTGATTTATGTCGGTGCGATAAATAATAATTTTAAAGTTTTTTAATCTTTGTAATAATTCTTGAGAAGGGTAGCCTTTAATATTATCTTTATCCACGCTTATAATAGCTGTACGAGGAGATACCCTTTTAAGAAATTCATCAGAAACTATATTACCACCGCCATGATGGGTAACTTTTAAAACATCTACCTTTAGATTGCCTTCTGTTTTAAGTAATTCTCCTTCAGCGTCAGGATTTAAGTCGCCTTCCAGAAGGCATCTAAAACCTAAATATTCTACCATAATTACTAGCGAATTAGCATTAAAATCAGAAAACATAAGTGGCCTATATGGCCATAGAGTTTTGAAGCTAATACCGTCCAATAAAAAAGTATCGCCTGCCTGTAAAACATTATAAGCATTATTGTTTCTTACTAGTTTTAGATACCAACGATGCAAATCAGAGGTTTTAGAAATTTCAGCCAAATCTTGGCCGTTATCATAAATCTTATTTACTTTTAACATCTGTAAAACAAAAAATGCTCCGCCGATATGGTCTGGATGAGGGTGAGAAAAAATAAGATAGTCTATATGGAAAATGTTATGTTTTTTTAAATATTCTATTAATCTAAAACCGGTAATAAGATTCCCTGTATCTATAAGAATGGTTTTTCCATCAGGTGTTTCTACAAGAATAGCATCTCCTTCCCCAACGTCAATAAAATGGATTTTTGCGTCTTTGGCTTCATCGAGATAAGAAAAGAATGATAAAAAAATAATAATTAAAATAAAAAAAATATTTTTTTTCATTTTATTTTATACAATAAATATAAAACTATACCCCACAATACCCCTAAACTATTTAGTAAAATGTCCTTGGTGTCACAAACGCGAAATGGTAAAAATAACTGGAATACTTCATCTAACGTACTAACAAGAATGCCGAAAGTCAAAGCTAAAATTGCTCCTTTACCTTTTTTATTTCTTCTAATTAAATCTTTCATTGCTAGCCATCCTAAAAATGCATATTCAAAAGTATGAACTTTTACTTCCGCTGGTTCTAAATGCCAGCTAAACACCATACCTATAACTAAAACAGCGATAAAAAGAAATACTTTCTTAAAAGTGGGTTTAGCAATGACTATCGAAATAATTGAAAATAACCCTAAACTCAGAAAACAAATAGCTAAAAGAATTAAAAAACCTTTTTCACCAACATAAGCTTCTGTAAGGACTACTAACTGCCTTGTAAAAGAGGCGGAAGCAATTATGGATAAACCTATAAGAATAGTCAATTTTGAAAGTTGATTATTTAAAAACATGATATTACTTACCTTTAGGGTATTTTAATGATTTGGCTAAATTCGTCAAGGATTTCACTTGTCTTACCGTAATTAGCTTATATATTTTATAGTTTGACTTCCGTTATATCTTTTTTAAAATATAGAGTAATGCGTGTAATTAGTCCTTTTGATCCCTGGAAAAGCAGTCTTTGTACTTGCCCAAAGAAATACAGCCTTTCTGCCTATACTGGCTGCGGACACGGCTGTCTTTATTGTTATGCCTCTTCTTATATAAGAAATTTTACTGTTGCCCGGCCTAAGAAAGATTTTCTAAAAAGACTGGAAAATGACATAAAAAAGATACCGCAAAATTCCATAATAACTATTTCTAATTCCTCTGACCCCTATCAGCCTTTAGAAAAAACATTAAAACTTACCCAAGGCGCTTTAAAAATATTAAAACAATACCCCCTGCGTATTAATATCGTTACGAAATCTACGCTTATCTTGAGAGATTTAGAAATACTAAAGGAATTTAAAAATATCGTAATAAGTTTTACCATTACCACCTTGAATAAATCTTTAGCAAAAAGGCTTGAGCCTAATGTCTGTATGCCTGCTGAAAAATTAAAAGTACTAGCTAAATTATCTAAACATTTAATACTGGCCTGCCGCTTTGACCCGCTTGTTTACCCTTTAAATACCGGGGAAATTAAAAATATGGCGCGAGCATTAAAAAATTCCGGTATACGCCAAATTATTACCTCAACGTATAAAATAAAACCAGATAATTTTAAACGTATGTGCGGGGAATTTAAAGAATATAAAAATTTGTGGCAGGATTTATATTTTGCCAAAGGCGAAAGATTAGGCGGTTATGTGTGCCTACCGAAAGATTTACGTAAAAAACTTATTGAGGAAGTAAAAGAAACCGCTTGCAAAGAAGGGCTGGATTTCTCAAGCTGCCGCGAAGGCTTTGCGGGGTTAAATACTAAAAATTGCGACGGCTCTTCTTTATTCTCTAAATATTAATCCTTAAACCCAAAATTTGTAATAGAGATGGTAAATGCACTTAACCCATTGAGAACTTTGTAATTATGCAATTGCTCATTGCGCCAAAAAGGTGCAGGCAAATTTTGCTCATCGAGCAGCCCTAATTTTACAAAAAAGGTAATTATTTGATACAAAGGTTTATAGTTTAAGTTTCTTTGTTTTGCTACAAAATCAAAGCCTGCCAGTAAAATTAGGGCTGGGTTAACCCAGCCCTTTATTTCTACGAGTGAGAAATCTTCTATGAGAATCAACCAGTCTCCGCGGCAAGCCGCGGAGTATGTTCTATACTAATATTATCACTGGTTCATTCATTGCCTTGGAATGAGGTCAACTACGTTTACGATTTCGGCTTCATCCCCGTGGCAAGCCACGGGGTATTCGCCGA
>JAUYCY010000183.1 GCA_030692055.1 Candidatus Omnitrophota bacterium
TCGGCGAATACCCCGTGGCTTGCCACGGGGATGAAGCCGAAATCGTAAACGTAGTTGACCTCATTCCAAGGCAATGAATGAACCAGTGATAATATTAGTATAGAACATACTCCGCGGCTTGCCGCGGAGACTGGTTGATTCGGATTTTTAAAATTCGAACATTGTTTCGACCCATTCGACAGGCTCAAGGTCGTCCTGAGCGAAGCCGAAGGACGAACTTCGGATTTAGTATTTCGAATTTAACAGTTGACCTCTACTCATCTGGGATAAAACTATCTTGCCGACAACACGGTATAGAAAAATATTTATAATTTAGCTTAGAGTTAACGCTTATTTTTTTCTCTGTAGACTATAGGGATTTCTATATTTAATTCCTCTAGGCCTACATCGGGAGGAAACGGAGGAAAAGACAAACTCTTTACCAATTTAACTGCTTCGTTATCAAATATTCTATGGCCCGACGATTTACTAACCCGCACCTCTTTTAACTCTCCGGTATGGGTTATATTTAACTTTAATACTGCCATTCCTTCCCAGCCAGTATTGATAATTGATGGCGGGTATGAAATATTGTCTGATATTTGTTTTTGCACTGTAGCGACGTAATCTTTAAGCTCATCGGGGAGTATGCCCGTATATAACTCCATAGTTCTCTGATCAAGTTTATCCTTAGATTCAATTATCTCTTCCTCCTGAATAACAACCCTAGGAGTAAGAGAAATCACTAGTTCCGTCTGGCTGGCCTGAAAATCTTTAGAGCGAAAAAGCATCCCTACTATAGGCACTTCACCAAGAGCAGGGAATTTTTGCAGGCCTTCAGAATCTTTGTTTTTAATAAGCCCCGCGATGAACATAGTGTCTCCTGATTTCAAATTCAAAACTGTTTCTGCTATTCTTGTGCTAAATGCTGGCACTTTTACTCCGGAAAGAGTTACCGCGTTGGCCCAATCTAATGCGCTTACCTCTGAATGTAAACTGGCGTAAATCTTTTTATTGTCCAAAGAAACTATAGGGCGTATCTTTAAAATAACACCGTACTCTTTGTAGGCAATGTTTACGCTCGTACCAGCTGAACCGGTAGTCGAACCGGTAACATAAGGGACTTCTCCTCCCACGGTAAGCTTTGCTTCTTCGCCGCTTAAGCATAAAATTTTAGGCCGGGACAATTCTTTTCCTTTTCCTGTCCGGATAAGGGTGTTTATTTTGGCGGTTAAGGCGTCTCTTGACCAACTACCCATACCCCAAATTGCCTCCCATGGTTTTTGTATATCAAGAGTAGTTTGCACTCCCGAAGTGCTGGTACCTGTAGTTTTATAAGGCTCCTGCCTAATCTGTATATATTCCTGCCATTCGACGCCCAATTTATCCAATTCGCTTTTATTCAGCTCTAAAATACGTGCTTCTATCTCTACCATTTTGGATTCTTTCTTTACCGTAAGAATGTTCTCCACCCTATCCTTAAAAGGGTCTACCACCTTTTCTATTTGCTCTTTTGCTAGTGCGCTTACATCGCCGATAATAATTATTTTGCCGGTGCTTTCATTCTTTTTTAAAATAACATTACTAACTTTCAAATCTTTACGGATGAGCTTTTCAAGCCTATCCTTAACTCTGTCTAAATCCTGGTCATATACCGTGATATAATAAACTTTTTCTCCTTCTTTATCCCAAATATTTAAAGCAGTGTCGCCGGCCTTTTTAGCAACGACTACTACCTCTTTGTCCGATACTTTAGATATGTCGGCTATGTCGGGGTTACGGATAGATACTCTCTGGGGGAAAGAAACATTGACTACGCTGACTTCTCCGTTCACCAAAATAATATCCTCTTGCTCTCCTCCTCCAAAAAGGGCCTGGGTAAGATTAGTAGTGTTTTGTGAAAAAACTCCTCTAGCCGCAAATAAAAAGAATACTAAAATACCTATGCCTAAAGTTAATTTTTTTATCATCAATTCCCCCTTTTTATCCCGCCTACGCTCGGCGGGATTATACGCAAGAAAAAATACGGGCTTTTTGAGTACCTTTTTAACGTATTAGCGAAATCCCGATATATTTGTCAGGATAACCCCATAGCTTCATTTTATAGGGGCTTCTCTTCTTGTTTCGAACCCCTGTATACATCTACCGTGGGCGGTTTAGGCTGTTCCACTCGTTGCTGCACCATGCCCAACTTATTCAACAAACCGTCAAGAGTTAACGCAGAATACTCAAAATCTTCGGAAGTATCCAGAGGAGTTCTCAAGGTTAACCTTACCTTACCAAGCTCAAGCGCATAAGTAAGCATTTTTATGTCCTCTGGTTTAAGCGCAAGTGTCACAGTATTAGCTCTTCCTTCTACGCGGTAAGGAGAAATATTTTTATCCATAGCAAGGACTTTTATGTTCTGAAAAAGAGTAATTACGATAGGAGCGTTCATGCCTCCGCCGGCAGGAAAACTAAATACCCCTACAATGTCAACTTTGTCCTGCGGCTTGATAAGCCCTTCTGTGGCAGAAAGCTTATCCACGGCAATAGTGATAGCCCGATAGCCTTGAGGCACTAATTCGGAAAGATAACGGAAGCTGACTAACGGCTTTACGGAATCGCTATTGACGTGCTGATCCTTTAAAATATCGGCTATGGCAAATTTACCTATAGCTGATTCTACTGAAGTTAAATCTCCCGGAAGCAATGTCTTAACAGAAACTGGTTTCATTTTAACCATATCCGCGGTAATAGTCGTTTCTCGAGCAATATCGTCCTTAGCTACCACCACATCAACAATTTCTCCTTTACGCCTTAGCTCTTCCAACTCTCTGCGCTGTTCAGCTATGTATCTATTTATAATAAGTAAAGCGATCAATGCAAAAAGAACACCGACTATTAGATTTATTATTCTTTTATCCATCCTTTCTCCTTTTTATTGAGGAGCACCCTGTTATATTTTTAGACTCGGGCACCTTTAAGTTATCTGCGCTTGGAATATGAATCCTTCCTTATTTCCTCGGGCTTAGCCCTTCGATTACGCTTTAGGGTGATGAGCCTGTCGAACTACGCCGCGAACGTATAAAAAATAAGCCGACAGTGCGATAACCTCTACGCCGCCTATTTTATTAAATCTTCGCTTACGGCGACTCTTGCTTTTGCTTTAAATTTTGCTATAAGTTTATTTTCCTCGTTGAATATTTTTTCTTCCTTTAAAGCTTTTTCTAATTCTTTCTCTACTTCTGAAAAAGTAATCTCTTGCCCTCCCCTGATATCCTCTACTTTAATTATACAGTAACCGTCTTCGCCCCTAAAAAGACGGGGCGTGTCTCCCTTTTTTAGCGTTGCTACCGCTTCCCAAAAACTTCTATTCTTTTTTAAATCTTCTTGCGTAGGGCTTAACCATCCTTTATCTCCACCATTATCTTTTGAGCTAGCTATAGAATATTGCCTTGCTGCTCCCTCAAAGCTTTCCCCCTGAAGAAGCTTAATTAAAATTTCTTTGGCTTGGCTTTCGCTGCTTACTACAATTTCGCTTACTCTAACTTCCTGAGGTTTTTTTAACAAATGTTTATTCTTATCATAAAAAGACTGTACTTCAGTAGAGGAAACATATGTATTCTTTTCTATCTCGTCTCTTATTTTAGCTGCTAAAAGGGTATCGCGGGTATCTCTGAGCGCGCGCACCATATCTTCCTTTTTATCCAAACCCCTATCAAGAGCAATCTGTGCTAATATCTGCGCCTTGACCAAATCATTGAGGAACCTTTTCTTAAATTCAAGGCTATCTATATCTAAATTATTGCTTCTGGCCAAAGGTTTTAAACTATTTAAATAATTTTTAAAATCGTCCAACCCTATTACCCAATCATTAACTCTGGCGAGAAGCGGCCCATTAATTTTCAGCTCTTTCCCTTCTGCGGTAGTTGTCTCAGGGGAAGGCTTAATATTGTTACAACCAACAAAAGTCATAAAACCGATAAATACCCATATTAATGTTCCTCTCATTTCTTCCTCCTTTTAATAATAAGTTTATCAACTTAATGCTATAAAATCAAGATTTTTTTTAAAAAACTATTTAGTTCGCTCTGGAAAAGTCTGTGCGAACTTAATTACACAGATTAGGTAAACCCCGTTAGAAAGTCTTCGACTTTCCAACGGGGAGGCTCACGCGGGGAATTAAACCCCGTGTTCGCTCTAAAAGGAATTATAGCTTCCCCCCCCCGCTGCAAGCAGCGGGGCTTTCTAACGGGGTAAAGATTGCACTAATTGGCTTTATTAATCTGCGTAATCTATATTTTCCGCCTCATGCCTAAGGCAGATCCGCCCCGATACAATCGGGGCGGATCCCTTGTCCGTTCACCAGAGCGCGCTTTCGGCGAAAATCAGTGTAATCATAGTTTATTCTCTCTCGGCGAATACCCCGTGGCTTGCCACGGGGATGCCCGGCCTTCGCAGCCGAAGCGGCTGCTTCGGCGGAGTAGGCAAGCCGAAATCGTAAACGTAGTTGACCTCATTCCAAGGCAATGAATGAACCAGTGATAATATTAGTATAGAACATACTCCGCGGCTCGCCGCGGAGACTGGTTGATACGGGTTTTCCAGTATAAACTATTTGATTGCCTTTATCAAAATTTAGTTTAAAATATAGGCAATGAAAAAACCCCCTGACATTGTCATTGATACAAGTATTTTTGTTAATCCTGACTCAAGAACTATCTTTGGGCAAAGCCCAGAGGCTGCGCTCTGTAATTTTCTAGCGCGATTACAAGAAAAAAAAAGCATAAACTGTTATATGCCGCCTTCAGTATATGAAGAACTACTGAAGTTTTTTGAAAATAAACCCTCTCTAAAAGAAACTATTCTCATCAATAAAAAGCCGCCTGCCTCATATCAAGCGCCTATACCCTCTCTATTTTTGTATGAGTTTATTGAGGAATTTCGCTTGCGGCTAAACAAGGGTTTACGTGTTGCTGAAAAATATGCCAGAAAAGACCTAAAAGCCTTTCTTTTACAAACACAGACAAAAACCAGCTCACACCCCACAAGAGAAGATGAAGAAATTATAAAAAGGCTACGCGAAGAATATCGCACGGCGTTACGTGAAGACATTATCGATAGCAAAGAAGATGTTGACCTTATCCTTCTGGCTAAAGAACTCGATGCCTTGCTTGCCACCTCTGACAATGGCTTAGTCAAATGGGCGCAAAAGTTAGGCATTCATTGTATAGGAGCTGAGGAATTAAATAAATTATTGGAAGGCTAACCTAATCTTATTCGCGAGAATTTGCGTGCAATTCGCGAAAATTCGCGTTTTATATCTTTATAATAGATAAAATAATTTCCCGCATCAGGTCCTCAAGCGTAATTATTCCGCAAGGTTTCTTTCCTTTAAATACTAAAACAATATTTTCCTTTTTCGCTCTTAGCGCGGTAAAGGCTTCGTAGAGCTTTTGATTACACCCTATCTTTGTAATCGGCCTTATGAAGAGGTGCCAGTCGCTGTCAGGATTATAGAATAAATCATAGATATTAATATAGCCGATAATTTCTCTGTTTTTTCCGCCCAAGGCGCCGCTCTGGCGCACAGACAGGGATCCGCTCTTGGCGGAGGATACCGGGTAACGCGTAAGGCCGTGCCTTTTAACTACTTCCAAAATCTTTTCATAAGAATCATTGTAACCTAACGTCACTGCTTTACTTAAATGCACATAAACATCTTTTACTTTGCTGCGCCTGAATTCAAAGACTTCTTCTATCGCTTCTTTTTCTCCCTTATCAATGCCACCCTGGTGTTCTATTTCCTTGACTAAATATTTTATCTCTTCCTTTGTTACAAAGAGCGAACGTTTCCTTACTTTTCCCACAAAAGTATCAATCAGGAATCTGCTTACCGCCTCAATACTGCTGACTATGAGAAAAAGCATTTTTTCAAAAAAATAAAAAATACCGACCACTGTGCAGCTAAAATCTTCCCTAAAATGCCTGCCGATATTTTTAGGAATGAGTTCGCCAAAAATAACTATGAGCGGCGTGAACAAAACCGTAGCCCAAAAATTACTCCTATGTATTCCTAGGTGGATGAATAAAAAAGTAATAAAGCTCGAAGAAAGAACTAGTGAAAAATTTATACCCACTAAGGTAGTTGCCAAAAATCTTTCCGGATTAAGCAATAGCTGGTAGACCTTGCCTGCCTTTTGGTCTCCTCTATCTTGGCGGTGGCGAAGCTTGAGCATGCTGGATGAGATAACGCTGATTTCTACGGCGGCAAAAAATGCCTGCACCACCACAAATAATAAACAGCCAAATATGTAAAGATAAAGCATCATTTATACTTCGACTTCGCTCAGTATCAACCCTGAGTTTAACGAGGTGGGTTGATGTTTAGAATAACGCTAATAATCCTTTTTACCGAAGCACGCTCAATAGAAAATTCTAAATTTTTAAAATGCAGCGCCTCTTGGGCATGGGGAATTTTTCCCATCTGAGATAAAATAAAACCGGCTACTGTGTCTTGCTCTTCAGGTAAATGTAAGTCTAATTCTAAATTAACCTCTTTTATGGAAATTTTTCCGTGCAGCCTGTAAGTTTTTTCATCAATCTTTTCTATGACTTCTCTGGGTGTCTCAAACTCATCATAAATTTCTCCGAATATCTCTTCTTCTATATCTTCCAAGGTAACTAACCCGGAAGTTCCGCCATATTCATCTAAAATTATGGCGATACGCTCTTTCTTTTCTAAAAAAAGTTTTAGCAAATCATCTATCTTTTTACTTTCCGGTATAAAAAGAGGCGCGTGCAGCAACAAATGATAATCGGTGTGATTTTTTAGAAAAAAATCTTTGGCGTAGAGAATACCGATAATGTTGTCGGGGGAACCTTCGTAAACTGGGAACTTCGAATGTTTCTTTTCCCGTAATATTTTAAGCACCTCGGATTGAGCGAGTTTGATATCAATAGCGTGGATATCAACCCGATGGCTCATAATCTCACTCACCCAAGTGTCTTTAAATTCTAAAACAGAACTAATCATATCTTCTTCATCCTGGCTGATTTGGCCGTCTTTTTTACCGACCGTAAGCGCGGTTTTTAACTCTTCGTGGCTAAACGACAATTTTTTAGGAAACCAGTTTAAAAACATAGAAAAAAAGGCTACGATTTTTTCTATAATAAAAACAAAGGGAAAGAAAATTTTAGAAAATACCATTAAAAGCGGGGCACAAACAAGGGATAATTTTTCCGCTAAATATATGGCAAATGTCTTGGGAAATATCTCGCCGAAAAAAAGAATAAAAAATCCGCTGATGAAAATTGCCAAAAATAAGCCTTTGTTACCTAACCCTAAAGTTTCTACGAAAAGAGTGGTAAACAAAGAAGTAATACCGATATTTACGAGCATATTTCCGAGATTGATAGTAGCAAGCGTACGGGTGGGTTGCTGTAAAAGCGCTTTTATGACTTTGCCTTGGCGGTATTTTTCTTGCAGGCGGCGCAGTTTCAACGCACTCAATGAGAAAATTGCCGTTTCCGATAAAGAGAAAAAAGCGGACAGCGAAATAAAAATAATAAAAAGAGTAATGTTAAATACCATTTTATTCAGGGAAAAATGAGGCAGGTTCTTGCATCTCTGACATATTGTATCATTTAAATGGCTAAAGACAAATATTTTCTTATAATTGGTTTAAGCTACGGGTTAGTGGATTTTTTCAAAATCTCTGATAAGATAATGCGTATGAAAAGCTATAAATTAAAATCTTTTTCCTTACCTTCAAACATAAACTACAAAGAAAATTTAAACCCTCAACAGCTAAAGGTAATTGAAGAAGCAGAGGGCGCATCGCTGGTTTTAGCAGGTGCTGGTAGCGGAAAAACCAGGGTTTTAATTTATCGCCTAGCCTATCTTTTAGAAAAAGGGATGCGCCCCGAAAATATACTGCTCGTTACTTTTACCAACAAAGCCTCTCAAGAAATGATTCACCGCGCCGAGATGCTTTTAAAATCGACTCTTTCTGGATTATGGACAGGAACTTTTCATCATATCGGCAATCTTATCTTGCGCAGAGAATCGGAGGCTATAGGGTATTCGCCTAACTTTACTATTATTGACAAAGAAGACTCCAAAGATTTAATTGAGGATTGCATTGAGGAACTGGGTTTCTTAAGAAGCGAAAAGCTTTTTCCTAAAAAAGATGTTATTGGCGCCATCTATAGTTTAGCTATTAACTCCCAAAGAGAAATCGATGAAGTCATCATCAATTCCTATCCGCACACAGAGGAATACGTAAATCAAATTAAACGAGTGCTGCACCATTATGAAAAAAAGAAAAAAGACGCTAATGTAATGGATTTTAACGACCTCTTGAATAACTGGCTAAAAATTTTAAAAAAAGAGGAAATTTGCAAAAAATATGCCCAAATTTTCCAATATATCCTGGTTGACGAATATCAGGATACAAACAGAATTCAATTCGAAATCCTAAAACGCCTTTCCTCTTTTCACAAAAATATCCTAGTGGTAGGAGATGACGCTCAGTCTATATATTCTTTTAGGGGAGCGCAAATACGTAACCTCCTAGATTTTCCCAAAACATTTGAAGGAGCAAAAATCTTTAAACTGGAGACAAATTACCGCTCTACTCCTGAAATTCTTGGCCTTGCTAACAAAATTATCAGCCATAATATCAATCAATTCCCTAAGACGTTGAAGGCAATTAGAGAATGCGGTGAAAAACCTTCGGCGGTGAAAACAAAAAATGTGTATGTGCAGGCAAAATTTATTGCGCAGAGAGTTCTAGAATTAAACCAGGCAAGAATTCTTTTAAAAAATATGGCCGTACTCTTTCGCTCGCGCTTTCAGGCATTGGAATTAGAAATGGAGCTGCTTAAAAGAAATGTGCCGTATATTGTAAGAGGCGGCGTGCGCTTTTTTGAACAGGCGCACATTAAAGATGTGCTCTCATATCTTAGAATAATCAACAACCCCCAAGATGAGCTTTCTTTTAAGCGGGCTGTTTCTTTATACAGAGGCATAGGCAGAAGCTATGCGAATAAAATATGGAAACAGCTTGTAGAAGAAAAAAAAGAGCCTAAAGAAATTGAGAAAAAATTACCAAAAAAGCAACAGGAAGGATTTAAGGAATTCTCTTCGCTTATGGAAATTCTCAAAAAAATCGAGAAGCCGCAAAGCACCATAAGAGAAATACTTAAATTTTACAAAGACTACTGCTATCTTACATTTGATAACCCTGACGACAGGATCCTCGACTTGGAAGAGTTAGCAAAAATGGCTACTGATTATCCGACAATCAGAAGATTCATTGTAGAATTGGCTTCTTTTGAAGAGTTTAAGGGAGAAACAATGCTAGCAGCCAGCGACAACAACGATTTTTTAACGCTTTCTACAATACATCAAGCAAAAGGCCTTGAGTGGGAAGCGGTTTTTATTATCGGCTTTAGCGACTACGAGTTCCCTCATCCAAAAGCCCTAAGCTCTCCAGATGCCCTAGAAGAAGAAAGGCGGCTATTTTACGTTGCTACTACCAGGGCAAAATCTTTGCTTTACATAACCTATCCTGAAACAAAATACACTTTTAAAAATGGGTTAATTATTTCGCGGCCTTCAATGTTTTTGAATGAATTACCGGAAGATTCCTATGAAGAAATGTACATAGAGGAAGATTGGTAAAATAATAGAAGCTTAGGAATAGTTACTTGTGCTGATAGGATAACCGGATAAGTCATCAAAAGGAGTATCATAGAAAATATCTAAGTCGTCATTTTCTTCCCAAGCCAATTCTGTTTGTATTTCTATAATATCCTCCGAAGCTAACTGCTGCCTTTTGTTTAGCCCTAAAGGAATGAGAATCGCGCCTAAAAGAATAAACAAAACAATAAAGGCAACCTGAGGATGATAAGCGAGCCCTAAACGTAGATTCTGTATAAAATAATTTAGGCCATCGCTTAAACGAATAAAGATATTACTAGCGGGCTTTGATCTTTCTCTGACATTATCTAAAATAGCGTTCAATTCTCGTTGCTCTATATTTATCTTTTCCTTACCGATAGCACAAAGGAAATTGTTAATATCTGCGTATTCCTTCTGGCATAAATTACAGCTATCTAGGTGCCTTTGTAAATCTTTTACTTCGTTTTTACTTAAATCCTTATAGAAAAATAATAGCCATAATTTTTTTGAAGGGCATTTCATGATCTAACCTCCTTTAATGAGCAGACGACTTACGCGAGAATACCTTCGAGCGTAAGTCGTAGTCCCGCCAAAGGCGGGACGTCTGCGAATTAAACCCCACACCCAGCGATATATTCATTACGCTGGGATATTTGGTTTATTTATTGTTCAAATATCACTTTGAATTACCCATCACCCTATCTGGGTGTGGGGTCAAATTCGGCTAAAGGATTTTTCTGCGCCTACGGCTTAAAAAATCCTAAGCCTCATTTGACCTCCATGTTTTTCCTTAAACTTTCTACGGCTCTAGTCAAATGTGTTTTTACGGTACTTTTTGAACAACCTAAAGTATTAGCAATCTCCTCAATATTAAAACCTTGAAAGTGTTTTAGAATAAAAACGTTTTTTTGCCGTAAAGATAATTTCTTCAATGCTTTTTCTATTAAAGCTTTTTTTTCGCTGCTTGAATCATTTGTCTTAAAAGATTCTTGCGCCTCGTTCTCTAATTTAACCTTTATATTTGAAATTGCCTTTCTTTTACGCAAAAAGTCGATAGAAGCATTTATAGTAACTCTAAATAGCCATGTTGAAAATTTTGAAATGCCAAAGAAACTTCTGGCGCGGCGATGAACTTTTAAAAGGACTTCCTGCAAAATATCCTTGGCATCTTCTATATTGCCCGCATAACGGTAGGCAATATTAATTATATCGCGATTGATCTGCCAAGCGATCTCAGTAAAAGCAGACTCATCCCCCGCCTTAAACTCTTCTAACAAATGCCTTATTTCTTCTTCTTTATAGGCTAACATGTTTTGTTTGAAGCTTTTTCGACTTTGTAGCAAGGATTTTTTACTATCGATTGATTGTCAATGGGTTCGGTAAAATTTTTATGCCGTGGACTCACGTAGCTCGAGAAAACTTCTGATTACACCGATTTCCGCCTGAGGTAGATCAGCCTTCGCCGCCTGAGGCGGATCTGCCTCAGGCATGAGGCTGAAGATACAGATTACACCGATTAAAAGATACTGTAAAATATATCAAAAATCTGTGTAATCATCTTAAAATCACTGTAATCAATCCTTCGATTACACTCAGGATTGACCCTGAGCTTGTCGAATGGGTCAAGTTCTTTCCTTTTGCAATAAACTTGGGAAAGAACTTTTTATTTTGCTTGCCATGGCAAAGAGCACAATAGCCTATCTTAGTAACCCTCATAGATTTCGTCGTCAAATATATTTCCTTGCTCCTTGTGCGGCGGTTTTTGCGGAGCTTGCGGCAAAGCTTGACGCTTCATTTCTTCTATTCTTTTTATTATTTCCTCATATTGAGCGGGATCGGTTTCCTTAATATACCTCAACTCTCTTTTTATGCGCGCCAACCGTCTTTTCTTCATTTCTTCAAATTTTTGAGGATTTTTTCCACGTAGTTCGACAATACGCTGTTTCATTCTTTCGTGAGCCTGACGTGTTATTTTCTTAAATTCCTCGGGGTTTTTTCTCTGTAGCCCCAGAAGCTCCTCTCTTTTTACTTCTAGTTTTTTACGCGCAACTTCTCTAAATTTTTCCATGTATTCCCTGCGTAACGCAATAAGTTCTTTTTTGTCTCCCTCGGAAAGGAGTTCAAAAAGAATTGCCCTCTTTAACATCATATTTTTCGCCGAGGCTCCCCTTTCTTGGGCAAATACAAGGTTGAAATTACTTGCGCAAAGTATAAAAGTTACCGCTAAAAATACCGCTATGATCTTTTTCATTTTATTCACCTCCACATAATTAGACGAGATAAACCTTAAAAAAGTTGACGGAGTTTTTGCTGAAGCCCACTGTCTATTACGAATTGATAAGGCTTAAGGCTTCCTGGCGAGTCTTTTGGTTAGTGCGGAATATACCTCGTACAACCGAGGTGGTAGTAAGAGTCCCGGGCTTTTTTACCCCACGCATAGACATGCACAAATGCTCCGCTTCTATGACGACCATCACTCCTTTTGGCTTAAGCTTTTTCATAATCACATCGGCAATTTCCGTAGTTAGGCGTTCCTGAACCTGCAGGCGCTTAGAAAGCACGTCTACGACCCGGGCAATTTTGCTTAAGCCGGTAATACGCTTGTCTGGAATATAGGCGACGTGCGCTTTTCCGATAAAAGGGAGCATATGGTGCTCGCACAAACTGTACAACGGTATACCTTTTAAAAGTATAATCTCATCGTGTTTCTGCTCTAAAACTATCTCTAATTCATCTTCTGCCTTGCTGAATTGTCCGCTTAAGATTTCTTCATACATTTCGGCTACTCTCCGGGGAGTGGTGGCAATATCTTTCAATTTTAAGTTAGCTCCGACTGCTTCTAATACTAACCTTATCCCTTTTTCAATCTTTTTTTTATCCATCTTAATACTCCTTTTTTACACAGATAATCACAGATTAAGACCACAGATTATCACAGATAAATTCATCTGTGCTCATCCGCTTGCAAATCTGTGTTCATCTGTGTTATTTACCGATACAAAAATTACTAAAAATATTTTCTATCAACTCTTGGGAAAATACTTCGCCGCTAATTTTTCCTAAATTGTCTAAGCTTTCTTTTAATGCCAAATTTACAAAATCTATTGGGTATTCTTTTTCTAAATATTGCCGCGCCCCAGAGACGGCTTCTTTTGTTGTTTTTAAAACCTGGAATTGATAGTGGCTTAAAAAAATCATGTCTTCTTTTTTTATTCCCTTTTTATACACCACCTTAAATACTGCCTGTTCTAAATCTTTTATGCCTCTATTTCTTAACGCGCTTAATTTTACCTTGAAACCGCTAAAAGAAAAAATATCTTTTGCTCTTAACCGTTGCTTTAAATCAACCTTGTTTATAGCTACGATGAGACTTTTTTTATTCAGGGTATCTTTGCCGGTTACATTTTTTACTTTATCAAATAAAAACAAATCCTCTTTTGAAAGAGGCCTTGAGCCATCGAGAACTAAAATAATCAAATCTGCCTCGTTAAAAGCTTGCGATGATTTTTCTATGGCCTTTTTGGCAAGCAAATCTTTTGGCGTAAGTATCCCCGCGGTATCATATATTCTTAAAGGAACTCCTCGTATATTTATGGTTTCTTCAATAACATCCCTGGTTGTGCCGGCAAATTTGCTGACGATGACGCGTTCTTGGCCAAACAAACAGTTAAAAAGAGTTGATTTCCCTACATTGGTTTTACCACAAATAACACAACGCAGCCCCTCTTTCAACGCTCGCGCTTCTTCGCTGCCCCCCAAAAGAGCATTCAACTTGCTCTCTAAAATTTTTACCCTGTCTTTTATTTTAGTAATATCAATTTTTACCCCATCCTCTGGAAAATTAATAAGCGCTTCCGTTTCGATAAAAAGTTCCTTTACTCTTTCTTTCATTTCCCTTATTTTAGCTGAAGCCTCACCTTTTAGTTGTGCGTTCGCAAGCGCTAAAGATTCTTTACTTTTTGATTCTACGATACTCTGGATGCTTTCTGCTTGAAGAAGATCAATCCTACCGTTTAAAAATGCTCGGTAAGTAAATTCTCCCGGTAAAGCTAATCGTGCTCCTTGTTTTAAAATAATTTCTAAAATCCTATTTAAAACCAATATTCCCCCATGGCAAGAGATCTCTACCACATCCTCTTTTGTATAGGAATTCGGCGCCCTCATTACGCTTACCAATACCTCATCAATTATAATGTGGGACGTGGGACGCCCGCCGCAAAGCGGCGAGGTCTCGCCAAAGGTGGATGGAACGTGGGACGTTTGATGTTTACCGCTATGCGCTATGCGCCTTGCGCTATGCGCTTTATCTACAATCCATCCGTAATGTAAGGTATAAGTTTTTACCTTTTTAAGATTCTTTTTTCTACGAGGTAGAAAAATACGCGAAACGATATCCAGTGCTTTTTTGCCTGAAATTTTGATTATCCCTAAAGCGGATGTCGAGGGAAAAGTAGCAAGAGCAGCAATAGTATCGGCGCTATTATAATCGTTTAATTTAAAAACTTTCATCGCAATGTATTGTATTAGAAATCCGCCTAAAGTCCAATACCTAGACTACACGCTACAAGTTACAGACTTCAGGCTATAAGTTTAAAAACATATATCTTCTTTATTCTAATCCTAGAACCTGTGGCCTGTAGCTTGAAGCAGTTTTTTCGCTTCACTTACCAAAAATAACGAACCACTGATTAAAATTAACGAATCTGAAGTATATAACTTTTTTGCCAAAGTAAATGCTTCTTTTATGTTTTCGGTAATAGCCGCGCCTTTTATTTTACATATATTTTTTATCTCGTAAGGGCTGAAAGCACGCGGATTTTTAAAGGTAGTAATAATAATTCTAGAAAAGACCAGTTTCTTTAGCATAGTTTTCACGTCTTTGTCGCGTGAGGCGGAAAAAATTAAAATTATTTTCTTGGAAGAAAAATACTCTTTTAAGTTCTCTCCCAAAACACTAAATGCCGAAGGGTTATGCGCTACATCCACGATAACTAAAGGTTTTTTTAGTATAGTCTCGAATCTTCCTTCAAAAGAAGTGCTCATAAGTCCGTCCTTAAAATTAATTTCTTTATCAATCAGGCCTCTTTCTTTTAGAGTAGAGATTGCCATTATCGCTAAAGATGCGTTCTCAACTTGGCATTTTCCTTTCAGGTAAATTTTTAAATTATTTAACCTAAGTTTTTTCGATTTAAAATTAAAAAGCGTGTAGTTTTTGCACAAGGCAGTTTTTTCTGCCCTAAAATCTCTGCCAAGGCTAAAGAGCTGCGATTTCATCTTTTTGCACCTTGCCCTGATTGCTCCATACACGGATTTTCTTTGCAAAGAAGAAACCGTTGGTATTCTATTTTTAATAATACCTGCTTTCTCGGCGGAAATTTCTGCCAAAGTACTTCCTAATTTATCAGTATGGTCATAACCGATATGGGTAATTATAGCTACGAGGGGTTTAGTAACATTGGTAGCATCTAATCTTCCTCCGAGGCCGGTTTCTAAAACCACGAAATCTAACCTTTTTTCTAAAAAATACTTAAAGGCAATTGCCGTGTATACTTCAAAAAAAGTTAAATTTCCTAAATCTTTGTTAAAGCGTAATTTTTCCAAACAAGGCCGTATTCCTCTCAAAATCCTCACTACATCTTTTTTGGATATTTTCTGACTTCTGACTTCTGAATTCTGACTACTGACTACTTGGATTCTTTCTCTAAGGTCGAAAAGATGCGGAGAAGTATATAAACCCACCCTGTAGCCGCAAGCACTAAGTATATTGGAACAGAAGGCAGCGGTTGAGCCTTTTCCTTTTGTTCCAGCGATATGAATCACTTTTAGTTTTTGATAAGGTATATATAATCTCTCTAAAAGGATTTCTACTCTTTTTAGTTTTAGGCTTTTCTGATAAGGAAACTTATCTTTCTTTTCATAATTAATAAAGCTATCTAAATATCTTTTAGCCTCACTAAAATTTTTTACTTTCATAGAATTATCTTCCATATTATTTAATAGAAAAGTGGGGATGCATGTAATTTCCCGCTTTATGTTAATATTGAGGGGCGGGACGTGGAAATTCGTGATTAAAAAGATTAACCCTTTCGACTCGCGTAACTCGCTCAGGGTTGGCTATCGACGTCACTCGTGATCCTGAGCCTGTCGAAAGAATACTGAGCGAAGTCGAAGTATCAATGGCGGAAGTGGCGTATGCCTGTAAAGACCATGCTGATTTTTAATTTATTACAAAGAGTTATAAGATCATTATCTTTAATGGAGCCACCGGGCTGTATTATTGCCCTAATACCCTTCTTATATGCAATCTTTATTGAATCTTCTTTAGGAAAAAAACCATCGGATGCTAAAACAGCGCCTTTACATGACTTTGTTGCCCTGCTTAGGGCAATTTTTACCGCGCCCACCCTGGAAGGCTGGCCGCCACCTATACCTAAAATAGTTGATTTCTTTGCCACCACGATAGCATTCGATTTTACATATTTGACAATCTTGTAGGCAAAAACCATATCTTTTAGCTCAGCGGCGGTTGGCTTTTTCTTTGTAGTTACTTTTATGTTTGCCTTATCTAAAATCACGCTGTCTCTATCCTGGACCAGATACCCAAAAGATGTTGCTCTTATATCTCTATAATTCAATTTTTGATGGAAATCTGCTTCTATCACGCGTAAGTTTTTCTTTGCCGCAAAAATTTTTAGTGCTTCTTTGGAGTAAGACGGAGCAACTACGCATTCTTTGAAATCGCTCTTAATTAGTTGCGCGGCTGTATCCTTATCTACTTTCCTGTTTATTCCAACAATTCCTCCAAAACTTGAAATTGGATCGCTAAGATACGCTTTCTTGTAAGCGCTCGCTAACTTTTTATCTATTCCCACGCCACATATGGAGGCGTGTTTTACGATAGAAACCGCCGGCTCAATATATTCCTTAACGACAGAAATTGCCGTATCTAAATCGAGTAAATTATTAAAAGACAACTCTTTACCCTGTAGCTGCTTGTAGGATATTTGCTGAGCCTGGGTAAGCTTATACAATGCGCCTTTTTGATGAGGATTCTCTCCGTAACGTAACCCTGCCGCCTTTTCTAAATCCCAAGTAAGAACTTCTTTACCTACAAAATAATTATAGATACAATTATCATATTCTTTGGTAACGTAAAAAGCCTCCCGAGCAAGGTCTTTCAGCAAATCTTCCGATAAATCGCCCTTATTTTTACCCAGTTCCTCTAAAATCATTTTATACTGCGAAGGGGAACTTACAGAGGCAACATTTTTATAGTTTTTTGCCGCAGCGCGCAGTAGCGACACTCCTCCAATATCTATATATTCCATCATCTCGTCAAAGGTTAACTTTTCGCTCAATTTATGTAAAAATGGGTAAAGGTTGACCACAACCATATCTATAGGCGTAATACCTAAATTTTTTATCTCCTCCATATGAAGAGGATGCTTTTTATTTGCTAAAATTCCTCCGAATATCTTAGGGTGTAAGGTTTTGACCCTTCCTGAAAGTATTTCAGGAAACGATGTAACCGAAGATACCTCTTTTACAGGGATATTACTGCTTTTTAAAAGCGAAGCGGTTTTGCCCGTAGAAATTATCTCAACTTTTAATTCGGATAATTTGCGCGCAAACTCTAATATTCCTTTTTTATCCCAAACACTGATAAGTATTCTTCTTATTTTTAACAT
>JAUYCY010000035.1 GCA_030692055.1 Candidatus Omnitrophota bacterium
ACACAGACTTTTCAAAGATCGATAAAGAAAAATTAAAGGATGTTCAGGACGAATTAAATGACCGCCCGCGTAAATCATTAAACTGGTATACGCCTCATGAAAAATTCGCTGAATTGTTGCAATAGGAGCTTGAATCTACCCGACACTATTTATTCTAAGAAAACAACAAAAGCAAAATTTGAATAAGGTAATGAAAACTTGTTGTGCTATTGCAGGTTTTGACGCAGCTGTCATTTTCCAAAAAATATAAATAATGCTATGGGTCATTTAACTTTATTCTCAATTTCAGGTTTGTTTGTTTCTTTTACCTGTTTCGTGCTCACTCTTATAATCAACAGATACGGAAAAACTAAATTACATAGAGTATGGTCTTACTTTAACTTTGCCGTAGGCGTATGGGGTATTTTTGCCTTCTTTATTGGTAAAGAGACTAATCCTGATCGTGCACTTATTTGGTTGCGTCTGTCATTTATTGGTACAGTTTTCATTCCCGTCTTCCTTTTTCATTCCATATGTTTATTATGCGATCTTTCCAGAAAAAAGCTCCTTTTTTTAATATATCTGCAAGGAGTTATTTTTTTAGTTTTAAGCCAATCAAGATTTTTTGTTTCTGGAACAAAGCTTATATTCTCCTCTTTTTATTATACAAAACCCGGATTTCTATATCATCCTTTCCTTGTAACTTGGTTAACTATAGTTGCATACGGCCATTATGAGTTATTAATGTCTTTTTTTCTCTCTAGAGGCATTAAGAGAAATCAAATACTCTATCTTTTCTTTGGTACCGCCGTTGGATTTTCTGGCGGCATCACAAATTTCTTTCCCATCTACAATATAAATATTTATCCTTTTGGTAACTTTATGATAGCTTTATATTGTATAATCGTTACTTATGCAATTATCCATTATCGTTTAATGGATATAAATATTGTCATTACCCGCACAGGTGTTTTTGTTGCTGTTTATTCTATAGTTCTTGGCATCCCCTTTGTTGTCGCTTACACAATGCGGCCTTATCTTATAGGATTATTCGGCTCAAATTGGTGGATAGCGCCTTTGGCTCTCTCTACTTTTTTAGCCACTGCTGGCCCTTTCATTTATCTCTACATCCAAAGAAGGGCAGAGGATAGGTTGTTAAGAGAGCAGAGGAGATATCAGTCAACCCTAAGGCAGGCGTCAATTGGAATGACTCGTATAAGGGATTTGCAAAAACTATTAAAC
>JAUYCY010000086.1 GCA_030692055.1 Candidatus Omnitrophota bacterium
AGCGGGTGGCAGTTCAATGAAAGCGTCTATCCCACACCCAGTAAGCTGGGTGTGGGATGCGCAGAAGGAGGAACAGCCTTGCCCGCTCGCCATCAAGTATAACATAAGTTAATAATTGGTAATTTAACATACAAAAGGAGGTATTTATGGCTAACCTAAAATTTTCCAAAACACACGAATGGGCAAAAATAGAAAATGATATCGTAGTGATAGGAATAAGCGAATATGCTCAGAAATCTTTAGGCGATATTGTTTTTGTTGAGTTACCAAAAGTCGGAGTAAAAATAAAGCAGTCTTCGCAGTTCGGCACAATTGAATCTACAAAAGCAGCAAGTGAATTATATACTCCTTTAAGCGGAGAGGTGATTGAGATAAATAAAGACTTGGTCAATAGCCCTCAATGGATCAACGAAGACCCATTTGGCAAGGGCTGGATGGTAAAAATAAAGATTGAAGATAGTAAAGAAATAGATAGGCTTATGGATGAGAGAGCGTATAAAGATTTTGTAGCGAAAGAAGCCCACTAACTGAAGTTGCATAGCGCAAAGAGCATAGCGCAAAGCGTGCAGAAATACTAAGTATAATAAATCTTTACATTATGCGCTAATCGCCATGCGCTTTGCGAAAAAGAATTATGCCATACATTCTAAATACCGGAAAAGATATAAAAGAGATGCTTGAGGTTATAGGAGTTAGCTCCATGGAAGAGCTGTATGCTCAGTTACCCTTAAAAATAAAATTAAATAAACTATTAAATCTCCCGCAAGGGCTAAGCGAACAGCAGGTAAGAAAAGCGATAGAAGAGCTTGCTAAAAAAAATATTACAAACTATAAATTCAATTCTTTTTTAGGCGCAGGTTGTTATGACCACTATATTCCCGCTGCGCTAAAACCTATCATTTCCCGTGCAGAGTTTTTAACTGCCTATACCCCCTATCAGGCAGAAAGTTCTCAAGGAATTTTACAGGCAATATACGAATATCAGACATATATTTGTCTTCTGACCGGAATGGATGCTTCGAATGCTTCGCTTTTTGACGGCGCTTCGAGTTTAGCCGAAAGCTCTCTCATGGCACTAAGATTAACTCAGAGAAAGAAAATACTCGTATCCTTGGCAACACATCCGGAATATCGCCATACCCTAAAAACATACCTTAGCGGCCGCGATTTTGAAATAGAAGAAATTGGTTTTGATAAAAATGGGTTGGTAGATTTTAATTCTTTAAAAACATTTGTAGATAACAATACTGCGGGTTTTGCCTTTCAGAATCCTAATTTTTTTGGCAACATTGAAAACGTTGAAGAAATTTGTTCAATAAGTAAAGAAAAGGGAGTGATGCCGATTTTGGTTAACTCTCCTATGTCTTTAGCGCTCTTAAAGGAACCGGCAAACCAAGGAGTGGATATAGTCTGCGGCGATGGCCAAGTCTTAGGAGGAAATTTAAATTTTGGCGGGCCGTCTTTTGGCTTCTTGGCTACTAAGAACGCTTTTTTAAGACAGCTACCCGGACGTATTGTTGGCAAAACTGTTGATAAAGAGGGTAAAGACGCTTATTGTTTAACTTTGCAAGCCAGAGAACAACACATAAGAAGAGAAAAAGCTACGAGTAATATTTGTTCTAACCAATCGCTGAATGCCATAGCGGCAGCAATATACTTATCGTTAATGGGTAAAGAAGGATTAAGAGAGGCCGCTTTATATTCGCTTAACCTTACTCATTATCTTTATGGGCGATTAAAAGAAATAGGAATGATAAAGTTCCCTTTTTTAGCGCCTTTTTTTAATGAATTTATATGGCAGGTAGATAATGCTAACAAAATAATTAATAAGCTTTATAAGAAAAACATAATCGCAGGCGTCTGCTTAGAAAGATTTTACCCTCAATTAAAAAATTGCATTTTGAGTTGCTGTACTGAAAAGAAAACTAAAGAAGAAATTGATAATTTTGTAGATACTTTAAAAGAGGCATTACGTGGATAGGAAAGTTATTTTTGACAAAAATATAGTTGATAGAAGTGTAAGCTATCTCGCCAAGCCCGCTTTCACCTTAAAGAAAGCAGAGGATTTACTTCCTCAATATTCTTTACGCAAAGACTTAGAGTTACCTTCGTTAGGAGAACTTGAAGTTGTGCGCCACTATACTAATTTGTCCCGGCTAAATTTTTCTGTAGATACCAATTTTTATCCTCTCGGCTCTTGCACTATGAAATATAATCCGAAGATAAACGAAGAGCTAGCGAGTTTAAGTGAATTTATCAATATCCACCCTTATCAGAAAGAGGAAACTGTTCAAGGAGCGTTAGAGCTAATTTATAATTTAGAGAATATTTTATGCGAGATTACAGGAATGAGGCGTTTTAGTTTCCAGGCCTCAAGCGGAGCGCAAGGGGAACTCACCGGAATGCTTATGGTTAAGAAATACCACCAGATTCATAAAAACAAAAAAACTAAAGTTATCGTTCCTGATTCTTCTCACGGCACAAATCCCGCTACAGCCTCTATGTGTAGATATGAAACAGTAGTTGTGGAAAGCACTAAAGACGGCCTGATAGACTTAGATAAATTAAATAAGCTTGTAGATAAAGAAGTAGCAGCAATCATGCTCACCAACCCCAATACCTTGGGATTATTTGAAGAAAATATTTTAGAGATAAGCGAGATTATTCATAAAAATGGAGGGTTGCTTTATTATGATGGGGCAAATTTTAATCCTTTATTGGGTATAACCAAGCCTTCTCTTATGGGTTTTGATGTTATTCATCTTAATCTGCATAAGACATTTTCTACACCCCATGGCTGTGGAGGTCCCGGTGCGGGCGCCGTAGGGGTAGGAGATAAACTTTTAGATTTCTTACCTATACCGGTTGTTGATGAAAAAAATAAGGAATTTTATCTTAACTACAAAATAAAACATTCTATTGGTAGGATGAGGGGTTTTTATGGAAACTTTACGGTGTTAGTAAGAGCATACGTATATTTATTGCGATTAGGTAGAGATGGCTTGTTGCGCGTAGCGCACAATTCTGTTATAAATGCTAATTATATAAGAGAAAGATTAAAAGGGCGCTATGAAGTCTCATCACCTAAAAAATGCATGCACGAAGTAGTTTTTTCCTGCATAAAGCAAAAGGAAAAAGGCGCCTCAGCGCTAGAAATTGCAAAACGCCTTATTGATTATGGGATACACCCGCCAACGATGTATTTTCCTTTGATCGTTAAAGAAGCGCTGATGATCGAACCCACAGAGACAGAAAGCAAACAGACGCTTGATAATTTTATCGAGAATATGATTGATATCGATAAAGAAGTGGAGCAAGATTTAGGAAAACTAAAAGATGCGCCTTGCCAGACACCGGTAAGAAGAGTTGACGAAGTCAGAGCTGCGAGAATAATTGATTTACGATGGAAAAAAAATGGCGGTTAATTTTAGATGGTAAATGTGATGGCTATCATAATATGTCTGTTGACGAGGCCATCCTGCTTAGCTATTCTTCCTCAAAGATACCTACCTTAAGAGTATACGGTTGGAATAAACCTTTTATTTCTTTAGGCTATAATCAAGACGTAAAAGAGATTTTTGCTTCACAGAATGATATTCCTTTTGTAAGGAGAATAACCGGCGGAGCAGCAATTTTGCATGATCGAGAATTAACATATAGCATAACCTGTTCTTTGGAAGACTTAAATTTTCCAAGGGGTATTAAGGAATCTTATCAATTTCTTTGTTCTTTTCTCAAGTCTTTTTATAAGAAATTAGGAGTGGAGGCAAAGTTTGCTAAAGATGTTTTCTTGACGAGGGTGGGTAGCTATGGAAATTTTTGTTTTTCGACTTGCGAACATTTTGACCTTGTGGTGGATAGTAAAAAGATTGGCGGAAACGCTCAACGAAGAAAGAAAAATATTATTTTCCAGCATGGCAGTATTCCTCAGAATGTTGATTTTGAGGCAATAAGAAGGACCATGAAAGGAGTGGGCGAATTAGAAAACAAAGTAACTTTTTTAGAGGATATATTAAAAGAATCTACCGATTTTAATATTTTAGCTACTATTTTAGCAGAAAGCTTTGAAGCAACTTTTGAGGTAAAATTCATAAAAGAAATTTTATCTGATGGAGAAATCGAAACCGCACAGCATTTATTAAAGAATAAATATAGAAACAGCGAGTGGAATTTTTGTCGGAATTTAGCCGGCGTTTAGTTTTCAACCGAGATTTTGCCTACACGGCAGGCAGGCATTAGGCTGTTATAGTAATCGATAATGTTTTATGAGATACTAGATTGTCATATATTCGCACGGTAAGAAAAAGTTACAAAGCTTTTTACGAAATAAAACGTTTTCTCTACTGCGAAATGCTTATACTCTCAATCAAATTCAATGGTGGACCCAATGAATGCGCCTGCGGCGCTCTTTGCTCGCGCAGAACGCAGGCAAAG
>JAUYCY010000172.1 GCA_030692055.1 Candidatus Omnitrophota bacterium
AGCTCTATATTACAATAATTCTAATGGCAGAGGATTAAGAGATATTAAATCAATTGTAGCTTAAGACATCTAAGAAAATATATAATAATCAGCTGGGAATTATGTCCCAGCCTTGCTTACTCTGTTCATAAGGCAGACAGACTACAGGCAAAAATTTAGGTTAATTACCGTATTCCACCTACGCGGTGGAAAATGGTTATTTGGTATTTTCCGCGAAACGGAGTCTTTTTCTGCCGAAGGCAAGGGCTGACTCCGTTATCCTTTTTCAGCGCATCACCACTTAAGCACAATGCCGATTACGCCAAGAGCAATAAATACAAATCCAAACGCAAGCGTTACATAGACCCCCATAACATTGCCAGCTACCAGTACCGATTGGGTATGTTTTTGGGGATTATAGTAAACTGGTACGTTTTTACCTGCAGGGTAGCTTTCGATTATCTTTTGGGCTTTTTTTTCAGAAGTCTGCAGCCTGTCGCCGAAAGCTAATTGCTCTGACTGCATTTGATTGCCACCAACATAGTATTCATAAAGCACATATGGTTGATATGAAACCGTGCGCCTACGACCACCACTGACTTTTTTACGGACATCAGAAGCAATAATCTTTCCTGTCGTCAAAGGCCAGCTTTTACTACGCAGGCCCATTATTGCGATGTACAACATTCCAGAAACCCAAATAATTCCGAAGAAAAAAATAAAATAAAACATAATATTTAAAAATGATTAAACCTTGAGACGTTTATATTTTTTAATGAGGCAGCAACTTTTCAAGTCGAAGGCTCCGAAAAGTTGCGTAGTCCAACAGGACACCCTGCTGGGTAGCCGAATTATCCCCGAAGCCAAAGACGTAGGGGACAAAAATTATTCCGAAATTATAATTTCACTTACGCGGTAACCTTATGAAATATCTTACGTAATTCAATTTTAGCTTGTTCCAAAATTTTCTTTTGACCGGGATTTAAATTCTCTCCTGCCCGATTTATATAAAAATTTAACATGGATATGGCGGAAGCATATGGAGCAGCTTTACGTCTTGTGCTCATTTCAGCGGAACTTTTCAATGATTGGGCAATTTTGCGCGGGTCCTTCCAAGTAAAGACGCCCTGCTCTAAATCAAGGGCGTTACTCCCTTTTGTTACAGCGTCAGACCACCTTTTTACACGCTTCATAGTTTATCTAATTCTTTAAAAACTGCCGCAATTTTTAGGGAGCGGAAATTGGTTTGATTTTTCAGCTTTCAGCGCCTGACCCCATTATTCTTTATAGCTATTTAATCTTTCCAATCAATCTGAAGCTGACCACATTTACATGATATTTTGTCCTGACCAGGCACCTTTAAACTTTTCTGCACTGTTTCACCTTTTACACATATAAAAAGTCCTTGAAATTTTCTGATTTTTTCAATAGTTTCTTCTAAGTCCGCTTTTGAATCCAAGTCTGGATTATCGTGAGATTCTGAATTCGCAATAAAACTTGATACTTCAAGTGATTTGTAATCATGATGAGACGGTATGGGTGACTTCTTTTTATTGAGGGTCGCAGTAAGGGCAGGAAATAATTCTCCTATCATCCGTTTTTCATTATCTTCATCTAGCTTAAACGGTAAGCGCACTTCAAGAGCTAAACATAGATGCTTTAATAGATTTTCCATACCAATCCTTAAATCATTACCTACTTTTTCACCCGCTTCTAACTTAGTTTTAGCCTCTTTAAGCCAGTCGGAAGAATCATCTTTGAATCTTATTCCTTTTTCAAAACTCCAAGTTACTTCTTTTTTCACCCATTCTGGAAATTGCCGTTTTATCATTTCATACCAAAAACTCTCGTGCGTCAGTAATAAAACCTGATAATCTGAAAATTCTTTTTTCAAAAGCTCCAATAATCTTAATCTATATCTTCTATCAAAACTTATCAATACATCATCTAGAATAAAAAATCTGTTTACTCGATTAAATTTTTTTACAGCTGCAAGGAATAAGGCTATACCAAGACTATTCAACTGAGATTCGCTAAGGTATTTTTTGGGGGGAGATGCCTCATTTCCGTAAAAATCTAAATTAAACTCTATTCCTGCCTCACCTTTAATTTCTAGCTTTACATCTTTAACCCTGTTTTTCTTATTTAAGAAATAGAAGTATTTATTTATATCTGTAGACATTAAATCCAAAACCGTTTTTAATGAATGATTTTGCAGTTGAAGCATCTGCTCATCAATATACTGCATGTCTGAGATTTGCTTTTCGAATAATCGAACTTCTTTTCTGTACTTAATTGTTTCCAGTGCAATATCTTTGCCTCTAAACAAAGCTTGAAATATACTTTGCTTTTCCTTCTCATCCTGAGTTATTGATAATTTATCAATCATTGATTGCAGCGTTGCATTGAGGGCTATTAATGATTCGCTCGCTTTTTTACTGTCTTCGTCGATTTTTGTTGCATCCAACAAGCTCTGGCTTCTATTCTGGAAGGCTAGAGATAACTCCGAGGAAATATTTGGTAATGATAGCTTTAATGTCTGCAGAGTGTCTTTTAAGTACACTATTGTCTTTACATTTAGCAATTTTTCCAAATCATCCATTTCTCTTTCCAGCTGGGCCAGTGTAATCTTAATACGCGAGAGTTCTTCTTCAAGCGTTGTAAGATTAGCACGGGCACTCGAATATTTTTGGTATCTATCTACAACGCTTCGTAGCAATGCTTCACGATTTATGTCTTGTTCGCACAAAGGGCAATATTTTAAGCTAGAATCAGTTTTTATAATTTTTTCTGCATTTCGCAGAAAGTCACTTAAATTCAATTTGCTCAAAACATCTTTGTTTTGAACTAATTCGTTAAATCTTTTTTGCCAATCGGTTAAAGCTTTACTTATTCTAATCTTTTTTTCCAAAGATACTACTTTAGCCTTAATATTCTCTAATTCGATTCTATCTTTGGTTTTCTGCTCATTCGGAATTAACTTAATCGCCTTTGCTATGGCTGTTTCTAAATCCCCGAGTGATAAAATTTTTTCCTCATAACCAAGCTTTTTTAAAAGAGTGGAGCTTTTTTGAAACAAATCGTCAACGGTATTTACTATATCGCCATAAATATTTGACGCCATTAAGCCATCATTATTAGCTATTCTCTGTCGAATGTCAGATAAGTACGTGCTTCTTTCAAGGTCCCTTAAAGCACCTGCTATCGAATTTCTTACATTCACAATATCTTCATAGCCAATGATTTTTGCGATTTCGTCCTTTTTTTGACCTTTGGGCTTTGCTAAAAACCACAATATTGAATGCTGGTTTAAATATAGCCTGTCGTAATAAGATTTATTTTCAATATAATCAATAAATTCGGTAGATTTATTTGACCACTCGCTTTTGCCTTTGTCTTTTTTGAATAATTTAGAAGCACTTAACTCTTTCTTACTAAAAACAATACTGACGATTGTTTCATCCTTAGCCGATGCGCCTAAATTAACAATATCTTCTTTTTCAACGCCTTCCCCGGTTAACGCTGCAACAGAATCTCTATAAAACCATTCGATAGCCTGAGCA
Organism: Candidatus Omnitrophota bacterium; assembly: GCA_030692055.1. The sequence goes on from JAUYCY010000172.1 coordinate 3,543, forward strand.
AATGTACTTTTTCCTTCACCATTAAAACCGAATAAAATACAACTTCTAAAATCAGTACCGAAATCCAATTCGATTAACTCTCTTGCTCCTCGAAAATGCGCTAATGATAGTTTTCTTAATTTAATATCAGGGCTACTCATTTACTTTTTTCCTCAAGTCGTCAAGCATACGAGATAAGCTTGTTTTGGTAAGCTTCTTTTGTTCCCATAAAACTAGTAACTGACTACGCAAGTCTTTGCTTATTTTGTCATCTGTGCTTAAATTTTTAAAATACTCATCTAAAATCTCCAAACCACTCTTTATTTCATCGCTCATGTTTTAGATTCTCCATAAAAATTCCAGTCAATATAAATTAAATTTTTTAGCTTGGTTACTTTCCCAATAATAGAATCACCTCTTCTATTATTACATATTGGATAGGAACCGTAATTTTCTGCAAAGCTTTCCAGAAATAATGATTCGATGGTTTGAATTTTTTCAGTTGGGAAAAAATGTTTTAAAAATTCCCAGTCCAAATATGTAAATTTAAGCTCCCACCTCTTTTTATACCCAAATATACCTTTGTTATTTGAACGACCTGAAAAATGATTTTTTAATCTATTGCCAATACTATTTATCCTCGACTCACTCATTCCGATATAAATTAGCCTAGAGTTATTAAAAGGATACGGAATCAATAATTCGTTGTGAAAAATGAAATAAAGCCCTGTTCTACCTGATAATGCCGTGAAGTTTCGAGTTTCAAAATCACGAACTAAATCACGATTAAAACGAATAGTCATAGTTAGAAAACCTCAAATATCTCATTTATTTTAGCCTTCTACTCATCCTCATAGATTACCTTAAACTCAAATCTAACAACATAAGGGGGCGTTTCTATTTTTCGAAAACAAGCACCTTAATTCTTTTATTTAACGCAGTACTTTGTGCTTCCTACAAAGTATTAGAAGCGGCACTTCCTCTCTCTACACCTAAATTCACATTTCAAGATTACCTAGATTTGTGTTTTTTCATTTTCGCGGCGCTTCTCTATCTCTTCTATCCAGACTTCAATCGATCTATCGATCCCAACGACAAAATCTTTCTTACAAGATTTGCAAGTGACGCGATGTCTTTCGCCATCGATGAAATCCCATTTACCTTTTTGATCGAGATCGCGGTATCTATAGCTGGCTTCACAATACGGACACATCAATTGATTTTCCCAATCCATAACAGCTTAAGTTTATCTTATGCGGTAGCAACCTTTTCCGATAAAGTCCAAATATCCCCTATCTCTCAAAAACTGCAATTGCTGCCTAATTTTGTCTTTGATATGTTTATTGCCGGGGTGCTTGGAACTTAATTCGTCTTCAAAGCCATACATTTCTTGCAATGAAAATTCTTTTTTATTTAAACTATCTATGCAATTCATCACATCTAAAATCCATCCCTTAAGCTCGGCGTCTTTTGATTCCCGTAAAAATAATGTTTTGCGCCAACTTTGCAAAACGACTTCTTTCTTTTGAATCAGTCTATCCTTAATATAAAAAATCCTTCCGCTGGAAGGAATTTGATTCAATAAAATATTGCAACCAACCCAACCAGCGCGTTCGGCATCATTAGAAAGCGGTTTCCTTCTTTCAATAATTTGAGGGACAAAAAAGTGTTTGGGTATAATAGAAAAATTAACGACTTCTAACTTACTAACTGCGTAATTGAGCAGAAAAAAACTTGGGTTACTTGTGCTTTGCAAACGCTCTATCATCGTTCGATAGGCTCCATCAACTATTTTAGCTCCAAACCTATCTCCTTTGCTTTTTAGCTCGAAGTCTTCACTGCACCTTGAACAATAGAAGTCGCCAACCGGCTTGTTACGTTTGTAGGGGCTCACAATATGCCCGCATCCCGGACAATATATATAAGAACCGACCCAATCTTCTGTTAAAACCCGTACTTTCTGTGACGGACTTTTATATTGAGCCCCGAGCTTTCTATCAAACCCTAAGCACATACTCATTAAGTCACCTGATACCCGATCCTTTTTGCCAGTCTTTTTAAAACAATAAAAATATGGTCTTTAGATGGTCCGGACTGGTAATGCTTTTCCTCATCTACCCACGTGTAATCTAAAAGAGCCTTGATGTCTTCTTTTTCTCGATTGGCTATCATAATTTATTTCCAAAAAAAATGAAACCTCCGCTTTTTTTAGCGAAGGTTTTACTTTTTTAGCGTCCGGGATTTACCCCTTCAAAACTCGGGACGTGACCTATTTGTAATATTAATTTATACCCAAAAAGTAGATCTGTCAAGATTCTTATCTCCAGCTAAGCCATCCCTCTACCCAAACCTTACCCTTTTCCCCTTAAATGCGAAGAATACAGCTATAAGCTGTAAGTTGTAAGCTATCGTTCGACTTGGCTCAGGACAAGCAGGCTTCAGGCTACAAGCTTAAGCCTACGAATTGCGGCCAAGATTTTATACTCGTTATTTTTATGTTAATCTACTTATCATATATCGTTATTCGCAATAAACATCCCCTTACATTGCTTTCAGCGATTCTAAATCATTTAGCATCTGATCATGAAATTCAAATAGATATTCTAATATTACATTTCCTTCCCATTTGCTTTCGATAAGATAACTTACCACCTCTTTGCAAAAACTGTCTATTGGCAAATGCTGTCTATTACCTTCTCTAGCTGAAAGGTGAATATTCAAAATGTTTTCTTTGTAACCTTTAAGCAAGTCCCATATCTTTTTATCGTCGTGTATATGCGAAATATCAAGTGTCATCGGTAAATCTAATCTAACGATTTCGTCAGGAGTAAATACTCGTCTTTTGCCTTCAAAGGTTTCAATACAAAAAATAATTTTGTTTTTATATAAATCAGTAAAATACTTTAAGTTATCGATAGCCCTTGCCTGCACAACCTTGTCTTTATTTACGTTGTTGGGATGCAATGTAATAGTGCTTACACCAAGCAACTCTGCAAAATCTGCTATTTCTTTTGCCCAATCTCTAAATTTTTCATCTGTAATAGGCGCTTGGACAGCGTGTATGCTTAAAAGTTCCGTACGAAAGGTTTTGATCTTGTCAGCTATTTCTTTCAAATGTACCCTGATGGGTTCATATATATTCCAGTAATAAGGCAGAGCTAACTCAACAGGTACCTTAAGATTTGAGAATCTTTCTTCTACCTGTTCGAGTCTATCGAACGATTGTCGAATCCCAAGCTTAATCATTTAACCCTAATTTATGCATCATTGAAATCAGTTATCAAATCCGCCGAGTCTGGCCGAATTCCGTCTAGAAACAAACCACAACCCTATTCAATTGAAAAACTCGCCGTAACTACTGCCATAACCTTCTTCTCCAATGAAGAAGTATCGCTTTCGCCATACCAGGAAACCTCTGTAGAAGTAGCCGGAGTTATTTGGAAAACGCCCATTTTAGCTGAGCGGATTACTCCGATTTTATTGCCGGTTGATTGCGCCATGCTGATAGCGCGGGCCTTGGCATCTTCAGTGGCCTTAGAAAGCATTTCTATTTTTAGCTCGGCAAGTTTGGTATAGAAATATTGCGGGGCTTCGGAAATAAAGGCAATATCCTTATTTATAAGATCAGTAGAAACACGCGAGATATCATCAACCTTAGCCACATCAGAAGACCTCACCTCTATTCCTTGCAAGAGTTGGTAGGCTTCGATTTGATTAGTATCATTACCTTTTTCGTTCTTTTTATAAAGCACCTGCGTATTTATCTGCGATATGATTAACTCATTTTCTTTTACGCCTTTTGAAAGTAAGTATTCTTTTACTATCTTTAAATCTTCCTGTAATGCGGCGTAGGCGTTTTTAAGCTCGGGGTCTCTTCTGGCAAAGCTTGCCTTCCAGGCTACGTAATCAGAAGTAATCTTTTTCTCTGTGGAACCGGTAACATCAATAACCTCACTGGAAAACTTTTTAATCTGTAATAGCCCCTTAGACAGAATCACCGTAGAAACTATTGTTGCCAAAGCGATACAGAGACCCAAGATGATGATTTGAATGTTTTTTAACTCCCCAAAAGCCCTCATAAGCCCTCCTTCAATGAACAGACGACTTATGGAGCTACGGCAAACATAAGTCGTAGCCCGTAAGGGCGTCTGTGAATTGAACCCCCACACCAATTCTTGAAAACCAATCTAAATTTAAACCACAAGCATATCTCATTACTATGCCAACTCTTTACCTCCCACACTTTATACAAAAATTGGTGTGGGGGTAAATTCGGCTATGCATTTTTGCTGCACCTTCGGCTTGCAAAAACGCAAGCCTCATTAAAATAAAAAACCTTCGCATACTTTTATCGCGAAGGTTTTACTTGTTTTTATCCTTCGACTCCTTTAGAGTCGCTCAGGATGGCTTACGCCACGTCCGGGATTTAGTCCTTCAAACTCGGGACGATTGCCTAAATATGTTTCTAATATACTCCTCTCTATATAACTGTCAAGGTAAAAATGAGATGCTGCAATTTATTCCATTCTCTTTAGCAAAATGACTATAACCCCATTTTTATTGCCCTGAGCGAGATAAGCGAGTCGAAGGGTTTATCTCATGTGAAAGAATAATCGCCTCAGCCACTTCTTTCATAGGAATGCGCTTATCCATGCTGGATTTTTGTATGAGTTTATAAGCTTCCTCTTCACCAACATTTTTTTCCTTCATTAGTATTCCTTTGGCCCGCTCTATTTTCTTTCTGGCTTCAAGTTCTCCCTGCACAATTTTTGTTTTCACTAAGAGCTCGGTATTCTCAATAGCTACGGCTGCCTGATTCGCCACAATGCCTAAAAGCTCAATATTACTTTTAGTAAATTCGTAAGGAAAGGTTGTGTAGCAATTAATCACTCCGACGACCCTCTTTTTTACCATCATCGGGACGCTAAGCATAGAAACTAAGTTTTCTTTCTGCGCTAACTTTTTCTCTTTGTATCTAGCGTCTTCTAAAACGTTTGCAATAACAATCGGACTCTTTTCCTTTGCGACTAAGCCCACAATACCCTCGCCTACCCTTAGGCTTCTTTCTTTTAAATACTCTTGGCTCATTGCCTGGGTGGCGCGGATTTTTAAACTTTGCGTGGCTTCGTCAAGCAGCCACAAAGCGCAGATCTTGGCTTGCATCACATTAGCGGTTAAGGTAACGATGAGTTTGAGTACATCCTCAAGATAAAGGTCGCTGGTTATGGCTTTAGCGATTTTGCTTAAGGTGTCAACATAGGCTTTATAGGAAGTCTTTTTCATGATATCTTTTTATATCTTGTTTAAAGCATCCTCATTGTAGCAAGATTTTAGATTAAATCAATCCTTTCGACCTGAAAAATTACCTAAATTATACGCTAAAAATGCTTATTTTTCAAGGTTTTTACCCCGAAACGAAAAAAATACAAAATTATACTTGACAATTGTAAAGCAATGTTTTACAATTGTATTGAAGAAATGAGGATACATTGACAATGGTAAAGTGAAGCTCCGCGGCATTATAGCCATGACTTCTTCTATTTCCATGGTTTCACCGTGGAGCGAAATCCTGAGCAGTCCGCCTTTGGCGGACTGTCGAATGGACAAATAATAAGGAGGTACCTATGGAACAAGATTATTTAAGCCCAACAGAAGTAGCTAAGGTTTTAGGCATATCGCGCCAAGCAGTAATTGAGCGTATAAAACACGGCCATCTCTATGCTGAGCGGGTAGGAAACCGTTATATCATACCTAAAAATACGCTTACCGCAAAAGACGTATCCTCCAAAGAAGAAACGCCTGATAGCGGCACTTTTACTGTCAACACAAAAGCAAAAAAAGAAGAAATCACGGCAAGTATCTTAGAAAGAGTGCGTAAGGGCGACATCAAAACCATACAGTTGTGGTTTGTGGATATTTTAGGAATATTAAAATGTATTTCTATAACTCCGGGGGAACTAAAAGATGTTTTGGGCCACGGTAAAGGCTTTGACGGCTCCTCGGTCACCGGTTTTGCCGAAGCGCAGGAATCCGATATTATCGCTATGCCGGATCCGGCAACTTTTAAGATACTGCCATGGACCAAAGAAACTACGCCTACTGCCCGGCTTTTTTGCGATATCTTAAACCCCGACCAAACCCCTTATGCCGGCGACCCGCGTTATGTTTTAAAAAGAGCGCTTGCGCGGGCAAAAAAGTTAGGTTTTACTTTCTATGTCGGGCCGGAATTGGAGTATTTTTATTTTAAATCCGACAAAAGCCCTGAAGTTATAGATGAAGGGTCATACTTTGAACTCATCCCTAATGATCTCGCCGACGCCATGCGCAATAAAACCGTAAGGGTTTTAGAAGAAATGGGCATAATTATAGAAGCAACACATCACGAGGTTGCACCCAGCCAGCACGAAATTGACCCTAAATATAACGATGCTCTAACTATGGCCGATAACGTCATCACCAGCAAATACATAATCAAAGAAATTGCCCAACAAAACGGGATTTATGCTACTTTTATGCCCAAGCCGCTTTTTGGCGTAAACGGCTCAGGTATGCATGTGCACCAATCATTGTTTTCCGCCAAAGGCGGATCCGCCTCAGGCGGAAAAGAAGACCGTAATGCTTTTTTTGAGAAAAAGGATAAACAGCACCTTTCCTCCACTGCTAGGCACTTTATTGCCGGGCAATTAATCCATGCGCGGGAAATTTGTTCTCTAACCGCGCAATGGGTAAATTCTTATAAAAGGCTAGTCCCCGGTTATGAAGCGCCGGTATATATTTCCTGGGCGCAAAGAAACCGCACCGCATTGCTACGGGTGCCGCTTTATCGGCCGGGAAATGAAAAGGCAACACGGGTAGAATTAAGATGCCCGGATCCGGCCTGCAACCCCTATTTGGCCTTTGCGGTAATGCTTACTGCCGGCTTAGAAGGAATCGAGAAAAAATATACGCTGATGCCGCCGGTTGAACCAAATCTCTATCACATGGCTATGGAAGAACGCGAGAAGCGCGGCGTAGCGTCTTTACCGGGAAACCTCTTTGAGGCAATCTTAGAAACAGAAAAAAGTAAGTTTATAAAAGAAACTTTAGGCGAGCATATATTCACGCGGTTTCTCTTTAACAAGAAAAAAGAATGGGAAGAATACCGTATCCAAATCACCCAGCACGAAATCAAGAAGTATCTTCCTCTGCTTTAGGGATAGATATTACGAACAATCTATTTGTCCTCTTTTAACCTCTCAGGATGGTGCCTTACGACTTCTGCTTGAACCATGTAAATCACATCTTCGGCGATATTGGTAGTATGGTCACAGATACGTTCAAGGTGCCGCGCAATCAATAACAGCGGAACTGCCCGGTCTGCGCTGGAAGCGTCACGCGCCATATAATCGTTGATTAACTCATCGCATATTATATTCCTAAGCTTATCAGCCTCAGAGTCAGACAAAACTACCTTCTTAGCTAAGTTAACATCTTTATTGATAAACGAATCAATGACATCTTTAACCATATTTTGCGCAATAGTAGATAATTTTGGTATATCAATCAGGGGCTTAAGCAAAGGCTTATTTACCAATTCCAGAACGCGTTGGGCGATATCTACGGCTAAGTCTGCGATGCGCTCAAGCTCAGCGTTTACCTTCATTGCCGTAGCGATAAAACGCAAATCCCCCGCCATCGGTTGATACCTGGCAATTAAATCAATGCATTTCTCATCTATGGCTAATTCTAATTCATCGATTTTATTGTCAGCGCTAATTACTTCTTGCGCCTGGGTCTTATCGCGGTTCTTCAGCGCTTCAATAGACTTAAATATCGCTTCTTGCGCCAAAACCGCCATTTTTAAAATATCTTTGTGTAAATCTTTCAGTTCTACGTCTAGGTGTCTCTCCATTGTTATTACCTCCTTCAATAAGATAGCATTTTTTTCAAGCGGCAAGCGTAGAAAAAATGCGTAATCGAATTGAACCCTTGACATTTACCTTTATATTTTTATTAAAGTAGATGTCAAGGGTCAAATTCAGCTACGCACCTTTTCTTTGCTTGTAGGCTTAAAAAGGTGCTGCTTCATTTGATTTATCCATATCTACCAGTAATATAATCCTCTGTCCGTTTATCTTTCGGCTTTGTAAATATATCATCGGTTTTAGCGAATTCAATTAGTTCGCCCAAAAGCATAAAGCCTGTATCATCAGACACACGCGCTGCCTGCTGCATATTATGCGTTACTATTATTATAGTATAATTTTTCTTAAGCTCACGCATTAATTCTTCAACCCTTGCGGTTGCCTGCGGGTCCAGAGCTGAACAAGGTTCATCCATAAGCAGCACCTCTGGTTTTACTGCAATAAGCCTGGCTATGCAAAGTCTCTGCTTCTGCTCCAGTGATAACCTCAGGGCCGGTTCATTTAGTCTATCTTTTAATTCATCCCACAAAAGAACATCTCTTAGGCTTCTCTCAACAATTTCATCTAACTTATCTCTTGTTGTGCCATCCGCGTGAACCTTCTCCCCAAAAACGATATTTTCATAAATTGATAGCGGAAAAGGATTGGGCCTCTGAAATACCATCCCTACCTTTTTACGTAAAACTACTAAATCTGTGTTGGAATTTAGAATATTAGTATCGTCAATTAAAACTTCTCCCTCCGTACGCACGCCTTCAATCAAGTCATTCATGCGGTTAAAAACTCTAAGCAAAGTAGATTTACCACACCCTGAGGGCCCGATTATGGCGGTAATCTTCTTTTCGCTGAATAAAGCATTAATATCTTTTAATGCCTGAAAATTTCCGTACCATAGATTAAGATCTTTAACTATTATCTTTGACATTTTATTACGCTATGCGATATTTTATCCGAATTTTCCTCTAATATAACCGTCCGTGCGTTTATCGTGTGGCGCGGTAAAAATCTTGTCTGTTTTGTCCAACTCAATAAGTTCACCATTTAAAAAGAAAGCTGTCATATCGCCAACCCTAGCCGCCTGTTTTACATTGTTAGTCACCAAAACTATTGTATATTTTTGTTTTAACTTAACCATAGCGTCTTCTACTTTTGCGGTGGATATAGGGTCCAGCCCTGAACAGGGCTCATCAAATAAAATTACCTCTGGTTGGACTGCGAGGGTTCTCGCTATGCACAGACGCTGCTGTTGACCTCCAGATAATTTAAAAGCGGATTCATTCAATCTATCCTTTACCTCCTCCCAAAGATATGCTTCTTTCAAAGACCCCTCTACTTTATTTGCCAAAATCTTCTTATTTTTTGTGCCATGCATCCTTACGCCATAAGCCACATTATCAAAAATAGATAGTGGAAGCGGCAGCGGTAATGCGAATACCATACCTACTCGCTTGCGCAATAATTCCATATCAATATTTTTGATATCTTCGTTTTCAAGCTTTACCGCTCCATTCATTCTAAAAGTCTGGTTAAGATCGTTTAAACGATTAAGCATCCTTAAGAAAGTCGTCTTACCGCTGTTTGAGGGCCCAATCACGCTTAAAATTTCATTAGCCTCTACCCCCATACTTACCTGCTTTAGGGCATGCACGGGACCGAACCATATATTTAAATCGCGTATCTCGAATTTCACCATTTTTTCTTCTTTCTGAATTTATATCGAATAATTATTGCAACTAAATTCATAAATAGAACTAACGCCAGCAAAACAAACGCTGTCCCATACCTTATCTTCTCGTCAACATTGGGTACCTGTGTTGAAATGACATAAAGATGATACGGCAATGCCATTGCCTGATCAAAGATAGAATCGGGTAGCCGCGGCAGATAAAAAGCCGCGACAGTAAAGAGGATTGGGGCTGTTTCTCCGGCCGCCCTTCCCAGGCCTAAAATGGTCCCGGTTAATATGCCCGGTATGGCGTTAGGGAGAACAATGTGTCTTATCGTCTGCCATTTGCTCGCGCCTAAAGATAAACTCGCCTCGCGGAACGAATAAGGGACGCTTTCCAGAGCCTCACGCGATGTAGTGATAATAACCGGCAGAATCATAATCCCTAAGGTGAGTGAGCCGGAAAGAATCGATGTTCCGAATTTGAAAAAGACGA
>JAUYCY010000062.1 GCA_030692055.1 Candidatus Omnitrophota bacterium
AGGACATTTTTGCTTTGTTAAAACCGGACATTATTGTATTGCGATTACACTATTATTTAGATATTCTTCTTTTGATATTTTCAAGCAGGTCAAATGAAGGTATACTTATTTCACTGCTAATGCGGAAGTGGTGGAACTGACGTACGCGTACGCCTCAGAAGCGTATGAGTTAACCCTTGAGGGTTCGACTCCCTTCTTCCGCACCAAATTTTGATTCGCAAAATTTGTCCTGATCTACAGAGAGAAAATTTAGAGACAACCTCTCAAGTTCCTTTCGTAAAAATCCATAAGCAACTCGTTACTTTTCCTAAACACCAAGGCTCCCTGTCTATCAGAACTAGCATGCATCATATAAATTGCATCGTAAGGTAAACCTAATCTGTATATGCGTTCTTTAATCTCATTTAATTCTTCTTCTTGATTCTCTATAACAATAAATATGCCTCCTTCTGGCAACAACCTGTTGACTGTCTGCAATGCTGCGTCAGCAGCTTTCTGAGAGATTATCTCATTCGGTTGACCTTTAGGCGCATAAGCTTTTAAGTAATACCAGAAGTTACACCAAACAATTGCTTGTGGAATACCAGGCCAATCAGCTGGTATGACATGTTTTTGGATAATTTCAGGCGTATCCACAACTCCACCTTTTATACGCAATTCATCAGGTTTTTCTGTTTCTTCCATTCTAATGTCCATTGCTAAACGATACCGATAAGAACTTGGGATAATGCCTGCGGTAAACGGACCAGAACCATGTTCAATCACAAGTGCATCAAATGGTACATTGAAGGCTTCTAAAAGTAAACCGAGATTATGACTTTTTGTATCATCTGGCATAGATCGCGTACCTCTACTTTCCCATCCCATTAAAACTGAATATTGCATAGTTTTAATTATTCTCTCGTGAGTATTTTGTCGTCCAACAGGAACTCGCAAATAAGAATCATCGGCCGAATAAACAAAACCTTGGCATAAAAATACCCATATTAGCATAAATATTACTGCTATATTAAACATTTTTAAAAAGCCTCTTATATCCATAGACATAAAAAGGCCATATTCCCATGGCCTTACAAAAATTTCCCTTAATTATTAAGTTAAATTTTACCAAATTATAGGCTAAAAGTCAATGTTTTTTTTGGCACACTATTATTTTAGTGGATTGTAACTCATATTGCGAAAATTTTCAATTTAAAACCCCTGAGCTGTTATTTGTAACATTTAAAACCAACTCGTTTGGTGTCTTATAACCCAGTATTTTGCGAGGATAGTTATTCATCCATTCTTCTATCCTTTTAATGTCTTTATCTGATAGTTTTGATATATCTGTCCCTTTAGGGATAAATCTACGGATCATCCTGTTCTGGTTTTCGTTTGTGCCTCTTTCCCATGAAGAGTAGGGATGGGCGAAGTATACTAATGTACGCTTTCGGCCATTTAATCCGCTGCGTTCAATCGCTTCCCAGTCTAAAAACTCTCTGCCGTTATCCAGGGTTATGCTTTTAAACTTCTTCCTGAAATAACCGCCGTAGTTAGTTTCCAGCTTATTGAGAGCATTTAATATTGAATCCTGGGTCATAGACTTTATTTTTATTATTATCTCTTCCCTCGTCATGCGCTCAGTCAGGGTAAATAGGCCGTCTTTTTTTCCGTTCCTTTTGCCTACTATAGAATCTCCTTCCCAGTGGCCGTATTCGAGTCTGTTATTTATTTTTTCAGGGCGCTCTTCGATTGATCTTGAACCTTTATTCTTTAAGCTTATACGGCTAACTTGCCTATACTTATGTTTATGGCGCTTGCGTTTTTCCCATAAACTGTAGTTACTTACGCCTTCAAACACTCCTCGATCGATATAATTGTAAAGGGTCTTTGTGCAAACGAGCCTTTGTTTGTCTCGTTTTAATTCACCTATTATCGCATCAGGGGAATATTTATGCCTCAATATCTTCTCGCGGATATGATCCGCTAAGAGCTTGTATTTTTCTATTTTCAGCGAATGAGCCCTATGCGTTACTTTTTGTTCGTAATCAGCGTGGGCTGTATTTGCCCTGTATACCTGATATTCCGTTAAATCGCTCTTTATCCTATTGACCTGGCCTCTGTTTATCTCCCGGTATACCGTTGACAAGTGACTATCGAGCTTTTGGGCTATCCTTTTTACAGGGAGGCCGGTTTCCAGGTAGCCTTCTAAGCGGTACCTGTCTCTTTCAGTTAAATGTTTATATTTCGCGCCTTTAGCGGTATAATTGATCTGCTCCATAGGCTCTCCTCTGTTTATTTGTTGGTTTCACCAACTTACAAAATAACAGATTTCGAGAGATATGGGGCTTTTTTATTCGGTTATTTTTCGCACTTACGATTACAATCTACTAGCGCATGAAAAAACCTAAAACATACAGCACGATAATAGTTGAAATTATGATGCGGACCTTAGTATGCTCGTAGATTGCGTAAA
>JAUYCY010000067.1 GCA_030692055.1 Candidatus Omnitrophota bacterium
ACCAATAAAGAAATTGGTGATATGTTTAGTTTAAGCCATTCAGGGGTAAGTTGGATTGCCAAGAATGTGGAGAGATTAATTTTAGAAGACAGGGTAGTAAAACGTGATGTTGAGTTACTTAACTCGCATCTCGAGGTCTGATCCCTTTTGTGTGTTCTTTTGTGCTTTATTATTCAAACAACGCCGAAAGTGTTGTATCTGCCATGCTTTGGCCTTGGCAGGATGGCCAGCATATTACTGTTAAGATTTTTAAGTAATAGCCATTCTTTTAGATTCTAAATCATTGGCCATAAAACTGCACCTTTAATATGTTGCTAAGTTTAGCCGGTTAGTGTTAATTTTATTTGAATTACCCGGTATCTATGTTAAAATATATCTGTCCTAAATAAACCTATTTAATAGTAAAAACCGGAGGTATCCATGCGTAACATATCTATTTTTTCTGTAGCTTTAATCTTCACTATCTGTATTATTTTCCCTGCCTTTTCCCAAACCGAATCCATCACCATCACCACCTATTATCCCGCACCGTATGGAGTGTATACGACGTTACGGCTCTATCCTACCGATGAAATTGATACATCCCAAGCGTGCACTGCGAAAGGCGAAATGTTTATGCGTGATTCAGATAGTAGTTTATATGTATGTAATGGCAGCGATTGGCAAAATGTTTCAAGAGGAACATTGGAATGTATCACCGGAATATACAGAGGAGGAAAAAATGGCTTTGTTAAGAAAGATATGTTTAAACCGCTTTACTCCAAATCAGCCGATAGAACCGCCCTCTTTAATAACTTAGTTGCCAATGCATATATTAATAGCACCGGCGTTATCCAAGATAAATTCCGCCAGCTTGCAGATTATACCGGTTTGGTGCTGGATGCTAAATTTATGCCAAAGCAAGAGGAAATATACGTCATTATTGAGGCTCATCTCGATGTTGAAACTGCTGGAAGCGGTATTGTCAGCCCTACTTCTCATGATACGCCTTTTGTCGGTTCATCGACTCTTGAGGGTACAAGTTATAATTTTGAAGATGTTTTTACCACGGAGGATATCTGGGAAACGAATGAGGGTGACTCGTGGGCTCCAATCATTCGCTGCAGGGCTGATAATGGTTGGATAGCAACCGGCTGTGGCGCTAATACGTGGGGTGGTAGCGGCAATGATGAAGATGAATATTTGCTTCATAATGGCTGTAAAGGACAGCAGTGGGGTGACAACAGAATCTCTGTAAGATGCTGCCGAGTTGTAAATACCGGCTCGGAATCTTTTACATTTTATGGCGATTCACGTACAAGCACAACACGTAAAGGCATAATATACTAATTAAAAAGCCGGCTCTTTATCCTGAAGCGATCCTGGTTTAGTTACAGTGAGGCTCAATGGACTCATCGGAATTTCGTGCAATAGTTCACGCTATCAAAATAACGGGGTCAGACCTCGAGATGTTAGATAATTTGACAAAGCCCTGATAAATGCTAATATATAAATTGAAAACATTTTTTTATCGCAAAAATAGGAAAACCCCAGCCAGATCTAATTTGACCTTCTTGATAATTCTGCTATAATTAATGCGGGATTTCCCCACCTGTGTAATTATTTCTGTTTTTCTTTTATCGTCGGTTAGAATAGTTTAAAATAATACAGAAAATATTTTGTAAATTAAATAAAAAGGAGTGATTATGGACAGGATATATTTAACGCGCGAAGGCTATGAAAAGCTGACACATGAGCTTGAGCATTTAAAAAATGTAAAACGTAAAGAAATCGCGAAAGCGCTTGAGTATGCGCGTCAACTCGGAGATTTACGGGAAAATTCCGAATATTCAGCGGCTAAAGAAGCATTTTCCTTCAATGAAAAGCGCATTCAAGAATTAGAAGAAAAATTAAGCAGGGCTGAAATTATCGAAAATCTCGATACCTGTCAAGAAACTATACGTATAGGGTGCAAGGTAAAACTCGTTGATTTAAGCAATAACGAGGAGATGGAGTATAATTTGGTTGGGCCGGATGAGGCTAATCCTGTTGACGGTTTTATTTCTATTATTTCCCCTGTTGGTAAGGCGCTCATCGGACATAAAGAGAATGATATTGTTGAGATAACTATTCCCGCCGGAGTTTTGAAATGTAAGGTAGTTAAAATATCTCACTAGAGCCTATATTTATCCGTCACTACCGATGAAAACAATTTTTCTAATTTTAACCTTAGCCTCAACCTTCCTTTTTTCTTCTTACCCACCATCCTAAAATTATTTTCCTTGATTTGCTTGCTTTTTAAAGTTAAAATATATCTGTCCTAAATAAACCTATTTAATAGTAAAAAACGGAAGTATCCATGCGTAACATATCTATTTTTTCTGTAGCTTTAATCTTCACTAGCTGTATTATTTTCCCTGCCTTTTCTCAAACCGAATCCATCACCATTACCACCTATTATCCCGCGCCTTTTGGGGTGTATCAAGAATTACGCGCCAGGCGCATCGCCATAGGAGACACTTACCACACAGCCGCTTTTTGCTGGCCGGGGGATGTGTGTGTCAATCAAATAAATGCGGATGCGGATTTAGTGGTTGAAGGAAGAGTGGGGATAGGAACTTCTAACCCTACGGATATGTTGAATCTTGTTGGCGGCCAAGATCAAGTTCACGTGACTCTCGACGAGTACAACGATAATCCTAACAGTCCTCCTGACGTTTTTTCGTAGAGCTCGGGGGAGTGAGGCAGCGCCACAAAATGTTTTGGTGGGAGATGATTTAGGATCAGATGAATATTTTGGTTATCAAGGCGGTCAATTTCAAGTCGCCGCAGCAATAGCTGCTGTTGCCGAAGCTGTTGATGGGACACATGTTCGTGGGGGTTTCTCTATTCTGACTGTTGACGATAACAATGTTCTGCATCACAGGGTGCGAGTTGATAGAGATGGAAACCTTGGCATAGGAACAACTACCCCTCAAGCGAGACTGGATGTTAATGGAGGAGTTAGGGTAGGCAATGACACAGTTTGTAATTCGGCGAAAACCGGAACCTTAGGATATAACGGTGGGCAAGTGCAATATTGTGATGGAAGCGAATGGAAAGCCGTTGGAGGACAGTATGGAGGAATGTATCTCAAAATGACGCTTGCCGGCAATAATGACGATACTGTTAACTGGCAGTGTTTTGGAACCAATCCTTATACGGGAGCATGCTCATGCCCTGCGGGTTATAATGATCATAAATGGGGGACAACTTATCCTTTGGGTGTTTTATGGTGCGGTGCGTATGTCTATTGGTTTCATACCTGCTGGAAATAATATTTTTTAAAAATGACAAGTATATCCACGATTTTTAGCCATGTTAATTTATGCCGTTTTGACCTATTGTTTCCTCTTATTAAAATAAAAATAGATGTATAAGAAATTTTTATCCCGTCAGCAATTGCCGATGTCCCCCGACATTTTGTCGGGGTTATCGGGATTTCGCTGAAAGCGTGGTCGGGATTCCGGCTCCACGCGCAGCGTCTGCGAGAAACCACCCCGACTTTTCGGGGCGGAGTTTCATTTAGGAAAGGCAAAAAATGTATGTTATGGATAAAGCAAAGCAAAAAACTAAAAATACTCGTACAACTAACACAAAAGATACGGATACTTTACCGATAATAGAGTATAGGCGGTTTATACGCCACCCCTTAAGTATTCCTCTTACCTGTAAAGTTATCAAGAAGACATTAGATGAAGATAAAGTGGACATGCCAGGCGTAACAAATAATATAAGTACAGGAGGGTTATTATTTTCAACGAAACACCCAATCGATGTTGGTTCTTTGATCACAATAAAAATGCCTTTTGAGGATAAGGTATTTAACGTTAAATCAAGGGTAGTCCACTGTGCTAAAAGCCCGGAAGCAAAGCTTTATAACATAGGAGCGAGTTTCTATAAACCTTACGATGCTTTCAAAGTCAAATTAATTGAGCAAATATATCTCATCGCTGAATACCGTGACTTGCGCAGCATTCAATTAGGCAGAGAGGTTTCTCTTGAAGAAGCCTCTAAGGAATGGATAAAGCGGTATTCAGAACGATTCAAAAGGCTTTATTGGTAGCAGCTTCCAGGAAATACAATTTTTAAATGGGAGTGGTATAATTGGACCTAAGGGGTATAAACAAATGAAAAAGATTTTACTTGCCGCCATATTTATTGCTGTCATTACCCCATTTGCTTTCTGCCAAAAAGATGAACTTTCCGTTGAAGTTGTGCCAAAAAAGGCATTATTAGTAATCAATTCCGATGTATTTTTACCTGTCCTTACCCGCGTTATTAACACAACCGATAAAGAGCAGGCAATATATATGTGGTCTTGTTGTTATGAGGATAGTTGGAATGTAGACAACCCTTTAATTGTTGTGGATCGCGCAGTGTGCGTAGAAAATCACATGTATTCTAAGTTGTTAAAGCCAGGTGAGAAATTTGAAAAAGATATACAACTTAGAATGTCAGATCAAGCTAAACCAGGAGATATTACATTTAGATTAGGATTTCACTCTTCTAAGAACGAAACAAACCATAGAAAGACAGAAGAAAAAATATATTGGAGCAAC
>JAUYCY010000077.1 GCA_030692055.1 Candidatus Omnitrophota bacterium
TATACCAAAGCTATATTTCGGAATTCTTCGCCCAATTATCATAGAGCCAAACTTATTATTTTTTCTTATTTTCTTTAAAAAAATATTTTCTTTGCAATCTAAAGGCTTTTATGTTTAACTATAAGGCATTAAGAGCATAACTGCTTGTATTCTTTATAAAATACCCTATTGACAAGGGTAGTTTCGCAACAGCGCCTCCTGCGGTTAGATAAAAACCGAAAATACCGGGATCGTTCATGCCAAAAATTGTATCCTCAGGTGTTGAGTTCTTTGTAAAATTTGCCATTTAAGTAGTATTCTTTTATTTTACGCATATCTGTGCTTGAAATTTCCTGCTTTCTCTATACATATAGGGCAGAAAACAAAGAAGTAATATATAGCACCCACTTGCAATATAAAAATTTATAGAGATACCCAAATATATCGAAACAAAAACAGCCAAGGCTGAACATAAAACGCTAAAAATACCGTTGAGCGCCCAATACCACGGCGTTTCAGAAACCTCACTAGACACTAGCCGCATGCCGGTAGGAAACGCTATGCCTAAGAGAAACCCTAAGGGGACAAGAATAATTATAGATATAAAAATTTTAGTTAGCATTGCAGATGATACCATTTGTGATTCAACACTTGGCAATATAAATCGTATTGCGGCTATTGAACAAGCTATAATAAATGGGTAGATAAATACCCAGGGCTTACGAGTCAGCGGCAATTGAGCGCTAAAGAAACTTCCGATACCTGCGCTGGCAATAATTGTAAAGAGTATTATTCCTAAAGCATAAATTGGATGGCCCAAAAAAACTGAAAGTTTCTGGACTAAGGCAATCTCTGTAAACATAAATCCTGCGCCGATTAATGAGAAATACATTGCAGCAGGCCAGAAAATTTTGGCTTCGTGGCCATTAAAACGTGACCTTAACCATAAGGGAACTACAATTGTTGCTATTACTAAAAATAAAAGAGTAAGAATGAGGGCAGAAAGCGTGAGGGTTGCGATTAAGTTTCCGCGTATAAGGCCCATATTGCTATCGAAACAATTCCCTATTTTAGCTAACCGTAACATATTAAAAAAGTATGGATTCTCATCTGTAGTTGGCGTATAGTTCAATTGCCTATCTTTTATTGCGTTATGTAATTGTTTCCACGAATTTGCTAAAATGATGCTTCTTAAAATCTCATTCTCTGGAGGCCTGTCAGGAGAGATAACAAGCTCAAATTGTAAATCAGAACTTATGTTTTTTAATCTTTCGATATCCTGCTCGCTAAAGGCATGCTTGCTTATCAATAGTGTTGAAAGTTCATTTGTAGTAACCATTGCAATGTGCTTATAGGGTGTAATCTCTCCGCTATCAAGAAGCGTAGCGACTGCAAGGCTTATAATGCGGCCGGTTTCACCAAGATTTTTTGGGCTATACCATCTTGAAACAGTAAAGATTCCGTCATCTTTAAGGCGGTTAAGAAAAATTTTCCATGCCTGTGTAGTATAAAGCGCATTTTCTGAAAGAGAAAATGCTCCGGCTGCAGTAGCTGCCCATGTATCTACCAAAGACATTTGTATTACGGAATATTTTTCTTTTGTGGATGAGAGAAAACTTCTGGCTTCATTTGTCACAAGATTTACTTCTTTGCGGCTGGCAATACCCGCAAATTCCTTGAATCTGGTTTTCAGAAGATTAATAAAAATAGGATTTATATCTATGCCGGTAATTTTTTCGTGGCCAAAAAGAATGGCGCTTTGTACATCCCTTCCTCCTCCTCCTACTCCGATAATACATGCGCCTCCTTTTGGCCGCAGGTAATAAGCTATATTCGTTACATCGAAACGAAGATAACTTATATCGTCTATAGACGCAAATTTAGTAAGGGTAGTGGCTGCTTCTCCGTCTATGTTCATACCATAATAGAAAACTTTTTTGTCTTCAGGAGCTAACGGGCTTTTCCCCCAATAGCTAGGCTGGCCCTCTATTTCTTTATAGACAACTATGCGAGATAAAGAATTCCATTTCTCCAATAAATAATTGCTCATTCCTCCTACCCGCCCTTTAGCAACAAAAGGGCGTATTCCATACGGAGTAAAAGAATTAATTACCGCAATAAATATAAGGCTCACCAAATACCATCTGGATATGCGCCGAAGTTTAAATAAAGGATTGCTCCACGCAAAACTAAAAGCTGCCAAGATAGATATGGCGCCGCATAAGAGAATTAAACTTGGTGCATCAATAATTTCAAGCCCTCCCAAAACAAAGAGGCATCCGCAAGAACTTCCTATTAGGCTGCTGGCATATAACTTACCTATGGAAAATTTATATTTGGTCAAGGCCCCGGTAACTACTATGCCTGAGAAATAAAAAGGCAGCATACAAGCAAGAGTTACTCCACCCACAACAAAAATACTCATTATGGAAGCATGTAAAACAAAGGGCGACATGCAAAGCAGTATAAGGCTAATGGGGATTGTTAGAGAATAGGCTAAACATGTTTTTGAAATATTAATATTCAATTTCTCTTGCGTGAACCAATTTGGCTTTAAATAAACCGTAGTAGCTCCTGCTGTCATACCCAACATAGCTGTAGAAATAGCAAAAAAAGCCAGGTGATACCAAGAAATAACGCTCAGCAGCCGAGTAAGGGCCACTTCAAATGCAAGCGTTGTAAGAGAAATTAAGAATATGCCTAAAATCAACCAGTCTCCGCGGCAAGTGAGCGGAGTATGTTCTATACTAATATTATCACTGGTTCATTCATTGCCTTGGAATGAGGTCAACTACGTTTACGATTTCGGCTTCATCCCCGTGGCAAGCCACGGGGTATTCGCCG
>JAUYCY010000078.1 GCA_030692055.1 Candidatus Omnitrophota bacterium
AGCAGTTATTGATGAGCAGAAGGTAGATATTTTTTATTCTTTCCTTGACGAAGGTATTTTTAGCGATGTTTTTATAAAAGACATACAGGAAGCTTGCCGCAAAAAATTCAGAAAAGATATATCCCTTACTTTTCAAAAGAACGATTTCAAAGATATAGGAGTTCTGGCGAATTCCGCCGACAAAAGATTAATGTACGATAATCGTTTTCTTCTGCGCCTTAAGCGTATGTATGACGATATTTATATGCAGTTATTGAAGGAAGCAAAGTAGATGGAAAAAATAGCCGGCACGGTATGTAAAGTGGTGGGCCCTGTAGTTGTGTTAGAAAACGTTTCTTTTCTACGGATGTTGGATATGGTGGAAGTTGGCCAGCAGCACTTGGTTGGTGAAGTGGTAAGGTTAAAAGAGGATAAGGCTTACGTTCAGGTATATGAGGATACGACTTCGCTTAAAGCCGGTGATTTAGTGTACACTCAAGGGTTTCCTCTTTATGTTGAATTAGGCCCGGGATTAATAGGGAATATCTATGACGGAATACAACGGCCGCTAGAGTTGATAAAAGAAAAGGAAGGTTTTTATATAAAGAGAGGATTACACCTGCCGGCATTAGATAGACAGAAAAGATGGCACTTTGTCCCCCTGAAAGAACAAGGAGCTATTTTGCGCCCGGGAGAAATGTTAGGCGAGGTTCAGGAAACCTCTTTAATTAAACATAAAATACTTCTTTCTCCTCAAATACAAGGAAATCTAAAATGGTTAGCCCATGAAGGAGATTATTGTTTGAATGATAAAATTGCATTGATAGAAAATGAAGGCAAGGAAGAAGAAATTTTCATGTATCAACGTTGGCCGGTGAGGAAACCAAGGCCATACCTAGAAAAAGAAACAGTTAGCGAACCCTTACTTACTGGCCAAAGGGTTATTGATACGCTTTTTCCTGTGGCTAAGGGGGGCTGTGTTGCGATTCCCGGCGGTTTTGGCACAGGTAAAACTGTAGTGCAGCACCAACTTGCAAAATACAGCGATGCCCAAGTTGTGATTTTTGTCGGCTGCGGAGAACGCGGCAATGAAATGACAGATGTTTTACTGAATTTCTCCAAACTCATAGATCCGCGTACTCACAGGCCTCTCTTAGAGCGCACTATATTTATTGCCAATACTTCTAATATGCCCGTTGCGGCAAGAGAAGCAAGTATATATACCGGTATTACCTTGGCAGAGTATTACCGAGATATGGGTTATTCTGTAGCGCTTATGGCAGATTCAACCAGTCGTTGGGCAGAGGCTTTACGGGAGTTATCTGGCAGATTAGAGGAGATGCCTCTTGAAGAGGGTTTTCCGGCGTATTTACCGTCGCGCCTTGCAGAATTTTACGAACGCGCCGGTAAAGTAAAAACTCTAGACGCAGATGACGGCTCGATTACTATTATTGCTTCTGTTTCTCCGCAGGGCGGTGATTTTTCCGAGCCGGTTACTTCCCATACTAAGCGTTTTGTGCGCTGCTTTTGGGCGTTAGATAGAGATCTTGCTAACGCCAGGCACTACCCTTCTATAAGCTGGATAGACAGTTATTCCGAATATATAGATGACGTTAAAATCTGGTGCCATAAGAATATTGACGAGGATTGGCTTAGGCAAAGATATGAAATAATGGAGCTCCTGCAGAAGGAACAACGCTTGCTTCAGGTTGTAAAACTCGTTGGCCCTGATGTTTTGCCTCAGACCCAGAGGCTTATTCTAGAAATTTGCTATATTTTTAAAAATGCGTTTTTGCAACAAAGTGCTTTTGATAAAGTAGATAGCTATTCTTCCGCGCGTAAGCAATTCTTGATGCTTAAGATAATTCTTCAATTTTATCATAAATGCGAAGAATTAATCAAGAAAGGGGTCAGCGTGGCAGAGATACATCAGTTGAGTATTTATCAAGAAATTATGCGTATGAAAGTAAACTATTCTGAAGATATGCTAGATGAGTTAGAGAAATTGTTGGATAAAATGGATGAAGTATCTGTTGAATTGGGTGTTTAGATGAACCCTGTTAGACCTTATGTAAAAGAAAGTTTGATACCATTAAGAAATTGTTTTTTGCCAAAATATAGGAAAGGTCTAATCGGGGTGAACCCTGTTAGACTTTGTTGTTATGTTTTGAACACTTTAATTACTACGCAAGAACTATGGTCTTACGGGGACGTTTTATGTTGGGAGGTCTAACGGGGTGAAAGAATATAGCTTAAGAGAATATTCAGGTTTGAATGAAATAGTAGGGCCCATCTTTATTATACGCAACATCCATAATGTGGGTTATAACGAATTGGTGGAAATAGTTGATGAAGAGGGGGCAAATAGAATTGGCATTACGCTTGAGGTTGGTAAGGGCTATGCCGTGGTAGAAGTTTTGGGCGGTACCAGCGGCCTATCTTTAAAAAATTGCAGGGTGAGATTTAAAGAAAAACCTTTATTAGTCGGGGTATCCGAAGAAATTTTAGGAAGAGTTTTTGATGGTTTGGGTAACCCTTTAGACGGCATGCCTAAGCCGCTTTACGACGAATTTGTTGACATCAACGGCTTATCTATAAATCCTACGGCAAGGGATTATCCCCGAAATATAATTGAGACCGGAATTTCGGCGATAGATGTAATGAATACGTTAGTAAGGGGACAGAAACTTCCTATATTTTCCGGAAGCGGTCTTCCGCATGATCTAATTGCCACACAAATTGCGCGTCAAGCCCAAGTCAAAGGCGAGGGGTTTTGCGTAATTTTTGTGGCTATGGGCGTAAAGTATGATACTGCTCATTTTTTTATTAAGAATTTTGAAGAGTCGGGGGTGCTGGGAAGAGTTACGATTTTTTTAAGTCTTGCTGATAGCCCTTCTATTGAACGATTGCTTACGCCAAAGCTTGCGTTAAGCTGTGCGGAATTCTTGGCTTTTAAGAAAAACATGCATGTTTTAGTGCTCATGACGGATATGTCTAATTATTGCGAAGCGCTAAGAGAACTTTCTACTATACGCGGAGAAATCCCGGCACGAAAGGGTTACCCCGGTTATCTTTACAGTGATTTAGCAAGTTTATATGAAAGAGCAGGAATGATTAAGGGAATAAATGGTTCAATAACTCAGATTCCTATCTTAACTATGCCAAATGATGACATTACTCATCCCATACCTGATTTGACTGGTTATATTACTGAAGGCCAAATCGTTTTAGAAAGAGAGATGCACGCAAGAGGAATTTATCCTCCTATCGCAGGGCTTCCTTCGTTATCTCGGCTTATGAAGGATAATATCGGAGAAGGATTAACCAGAGAAGATCAGCCGGCGCTTGCTTCGCAGCTTTTTGCCTGTTACGCCAAAGTAAAGGACATTCGCGCTTTAGCTTCAATTATCGGCGAGGAAGAGCTGACTCCTTTGGACCACCAATATTTAAAATTTGGAGATGATTTCGAAAGAAAATTTTTAAGTCAAGGCTATTACCAAAGGCGTACCCTAGAGGAGAGCCTTGATTTAGGATGGCAGGTTCTTTCTAGTTTACCCAAAGATGAGCTGGTGAGGATACGAGAGGAATTAATTAATAAATATTATAAAAAAGCAGAGAGTAGAGAAACAAGAAATGACTAATTATCTAATTTCTAATTGACCTAAAAAATGGCCAATGCTAAATACCCAATCTTAGGCATCAGTCATTGGTTATTGGATATTTTTTAGAAATTAGATCAATTAGGTTAATTAGAAATTAATTTATTTAGACAATATGAGAGCTAATATAGCGGCAACTAAAACAAATCTTTTAAAGGTTAAAAAGACATTATCTTTAACCGAGGAAGGCTATGAGTTGCTGGATGAAAAACGCAAACTTCTCATCCGTGAACTAACCTCAGTTATTCATATTGTAGATAAGGCTCAGAGAGATGTCGATCTTGCTTTTACTCAAGGCTATGATTTGGTTGATAAGGCGATGGTGGTTATGGGTAGGAGAAAGTTAGAAGAATTAAGTTTTTCTATTGACATAAAAAGTAACCTTTTTATCTCTCAACAAAGAGTTATGGGTGTGAATATGCCGGCGATAGAGCTAAAAATCATAGAAAAATCCCCTTATTATAGTCCGGCCGGAGTTAGTATCTATGTTGAAGAAGTAATTTTAAGGTTTAAGGATTTGCTTAAGCTCTTAGCGCAGCTGGCAGAAAAGAAGATCGCACTACTGCGTATAGCGAGAGAGGTGCAAAGAACTATCAGAAAGGTTAATGCACTGGAAAAAATCCATCTCCCTTTTTATAGAGAAACCTTGAAATATATAGGCGAAAGGCTAGAGGAGGAGAGCAGAGATTCTTTCTCCATGCTTAAAATTATTAAACAAGAAATTGGAAGAGTCAAATGAGGCAGCTAATTTTTAAGCCGAAAGGCGCAAAAAATTTGTGTAGTCCAACAGGACACCCTGCTGGGTAGCCGAATTTGACCCCACACCCAGATAGGGTGATGGGTAACTCGAAGTGATATTTGAATAATAAGTAAACCAATTATCCCAGCGTAATGAATATATCGCTGGGTGTGGGGTTCCTTGTCCGCCAAAGCCTTGGCGACGGCGGAAATTCCGACATGCAACTTATGTTTGCCAGTAGGCTGCCATAAGTTGTGTCGTCATTGAAGGTGGGAAATGGCAATAAAAACCATAGTAGTTTCTTTAGCGGGCAGCGCGGCGTCAATAGTTACAGCTAAATATGCTATCTATTTAGCTAAACAGCTGCAAGCTAAGTTATTTACTCTTTATGTAGTGGATGAAAAATCTTTGCATGATTTATTGAAAACTAGAATTTTCGTTGAAGTGGAAGCCAGAGAATATGAGCGTGACTTGATAGAGCAAGGTAGGAGTTTACTTGAAAGAATCCATAAAATGGCGCAAAGTAAAAGCGTTGAATGCGAGAGCTTGCTTCTTAAGGGTGTAATCTATGCGGAGGTAGTCAATAAAGTCGCAGAGTTGAACGCTGATTTACTTGTTGTCGGCGAGTTGAGAGAAGTCCGGTCTCTTAAAGATGCTTTTTATGATGAGGGAGAAAGGATTTTTAGGGAATCACCTTGTCCTGTAGTAGTGGTTAAGAATCCAGAAAACGTGGAAAGGCTATATAGGGAAGTCAAATGAAGCAGTCCCGACGATACGTCGGGACGTAGCTGAATTTGACCCCACACCCAGTTAGGGTGATAGCCGATATATAATAAAAATTATTTTGAAAGCAAATCATACCCACAGTAATTGAATACACTACTGGGTGTGGGGTTTAATTCGACTAAGTAATTTTTCCCCGCTTGCAGTTTGAAAAATTACAGTCTCATTAAAGGAGGTCAGCTGTCATGAAAATATCCGATTATCTAAAAAAAGAGTTTTGCATCATGAGTTTGAAAGCAACCACAAAAGAAGGAGCGATTAGGGAAATTGCTTCTTGTCTCACAAACAATGGAAAGATATGCGACAAGGAGAGTTTCATAAATGAAATATTAAAGCGGGAGGTCTTAGGCTCTACGGGAATCGGGCATAAAGTAGCAATTCCTCATGCGCGCACAGAGGTAGTAAATGGTTTTGCTATTGGCTTTGGCCGTTCTTTAGGAGGCATTGATTTTAACGCGCTTGACGGCGAAAAAGTTAACCTCATTTTTGTTATGGGAGCCAATCCTCAAGAGCTCAACCTTTATCTTCGGCTGCTCGCTGAGCTTTCCAAGCTTTTAATGGAAAATAGTTTTCGCAGAGAGTTACTTGTCGTAAAAACCGCAGAGGAAGTTATAGAATTGATTAGAAAGTTTGAAACAGAGGGGTCATCGAAGAAATGAAAAAACCCAGAGAAGAAGTCCTTTCTATAGTGATGGCTGGCGGAAGAGGAGAAAGGCTTTATCCTTTGACTTTGGAAAGAACAAAACCGTCTGTGCCATTTGGAGGCAAATACAGAATAATAGATTTTGCGCTTAGCAATCTTATCAATTCCGGAATATACTCCATATATGTTTTAGTTCAATATAAATCTCAGTCTCTCATCGAACACATAAGGACTACCTGGATTAAGGGGGGAGTTCTTTCTAAGCATTTTATAACGGTAGTCCCACCGCAGATGCGCAGAAAGCAGGAATGGTATAGGGGGACAGCTGATTCTGTGTATCAAAACATAAATCTTATGTATGATTTTCGGCCGCGCCTGGTAGCTATATTTGCAGGGGACCATATCTATCGGATGAACATTAAAGAAATGATAGATTATCATATACGCAAAAAATCGCAGCTTACCATTGCGGTTATGCCCGCAGAAGCGAAATATTCGTCTCAGGTTGGAGTGGTAAGTATGGACGAGCAGTCAAGGGTTAAGAGTTTTGAAGAAAAACCAGTATCGCCAATGAAAAAAACTATTTTTGCTTCTATGGGAAACTATATTTTTGATACGGAATTTCTTATAGATGTTTTAGAGAAAGATGCCAAGACAGAAACCAACCATGATTTTGGCAAAGATATTATTCCATATCTAGTCAAGAAAAAGGCAAAAGTATATGCCTATGATTTTTCTAAAAATAGAATCCCCTCGCTTAAAAAATACGAAGCAAAGTATTACTGGAAAGATGTGGGGGCTATTGCCAGCTACTGGCAAGCCAATATGGATATTTTAGGTAACGGCCCAAAGCTTGATCTCGATAATCCGGATTGGCCTATTTATGCTTCTAATTTAGATTGCCCGCCAGCTTATATCGCGGCTTCAGAAATAGAAAATTCTCTTATTTGCGAAGGGACGAAAGTGTATGGCTCAAAAATAAAAAACTCAATCTTAGGCCGAGCAGTGAAAGTTGAGGCGAATTGTATAATTGAGGATTCTATTATTATGGATTTTACTCATATAAAAAAATCTTCTTATATAAAAAGAGCAATCGTTGATCGTTTTAATATAATCAGTGAGAATAGCCGCATCGGCTACAATAAAGAAGATGATAGGAAGAATTATTATCTTGATTCATCAGGGATTGTAGTGGCAAAACGCGGTTCACGCAAAGCCTTTTACTATTGAGGGTAGAGAGAAATTAAATAATCAATAACCAAGATACAAACATCAAACAAATTCCAATATTCAATACCCAATAACCAAACAGGGAGGTTTGATTATTGGAATTTGGTTATTGGTCATTATTTGGTTATTGTTTCTTGGAGCTTGGTTATTTTAAATCTCGTTACTTTTGTAAGGTGCATATGGATGTATTTGAAGCGATAAAAAAAAGAAAAAGTATACGCAGCTACTGCGATAAACCTGTCGAGGAAGTAAAGATTACAAAGATTTTAGAAGCAGCGCGGCTAGCCCCTTCTGCTTCCAATAGGCAGGAGTGGCGATTTATTGTAGTAAAAGATAAAAAGGTAAAAAATGAACTTGTCAGGGCTGCTAAGGGGCAAAAGTTTGTCCAGGAAGCCGCGGCGGTTATCGCTTGTTGCGCAGAAACTGATAACCATGTAATGAGTTGTGGCCAGCTGTGCTATCCGATAGATGTAGCCATTGCTATTGATCACATGACTTTAGCGGCCGCAGAGCTTGGTTTAGGAACCTGTTGGGTAGGCGCATTCTACGAGGAAGAAGTTAAGAAAATATTAGAAATCCCTAAAGAGATTCGAGTAGTCGAACTGCTTACGCTCGGTTACACCAAAGAAGACTTGGTCACCAGCAAAGAGAGGTTAGCGCTAAAGGATATTGTTTTTAATGGAAAATGGGGCGATAAATACTTTTGATTAAAGCATAATTAAAATAACCTAAAAGGAGGAAGAGTCATGGATCAGGCGATCGAAAGGTTACGGCAACATGCGAAAAATAATCCAAAGCGAATAGTTTTCCCCGAGAGTAATGATGAAAGGGTTGTAGAAGCAATAAAGTATATAGAAAAAGAGCGGATTGCTTTTCCCTTACTTTTGACTCACGATAATTTAGAGATAGAAAAACAAGAAGAGTTTGCTAACATTTTCTTTGAACGCAAACAAGTTAAAGGCATGACTCTTGAGGAAGCAAGAGAATTAGCGGAAAATCCTCTTTATTATGCGGCAATGATGGTAAAAAAAGGCTATGCTGATGGTTTTGTCGCCGGCGCTAGTCTTACTTCCTCGGCTGTTATAAAAGCGGCAATTAATTGTTTGGAGATAGATAGAACAATCGGCCTCATTTCCGGCTGTTTTATCATGGCAGTTCCTGATTGCCCTTACGGAGAAAAAGGTCTTTTTTTATATGCAGATTGCGGAGTGATACCTTATCCTACAAGCGAACAATTGGCTACTATCGCTATCTCTACCGCGCGTTTTGCTAATGAAGTTTTAGAGATTACTCCCCATGTCGCGCTTTTAAGTTTTTCTACAAAAGGAAGCGCTGAAGGCCGATGGGTAGACAAAATAAAAGAGGCAGTTGAGATTGCTAAGTCCCGAAATAGTGGTTTCGCGATTGACGGCGAGCTGCAGGTTGACGCAGCCTTAGTCCCTGAGGTGGCAAAAAGAAAATTAGGGGATAGCAACGTTGCCGGAAAAGCAAACGTATTAATATTCCCTAATCTAGACGCAGGTAATATTTGCTATAAATTGACCCAGAGGCTCGCGAAAGCAAGAGCGGTTGGCCCAATAATTTTGGGGACAATGCAGCCTTGCAGTGACCTATCGAGAGGTTGTGATGTTGACGATATCATTGATTGCACGGCAGTGACAGTAGTAAGGGCGCAAATTAAAAAAGCGAGCAATGAGCTATGAAGATATTAGTTATAAACTGCGGTAGCTCTTCTATAAAATACAAACTTTACGAATTTCCTAAAAAGGTTTTAATTACAAAGGGCCTTATTGAAAAAATTGGAGAAAACGGCTCAGTAATTAATAACCATAGCCTTGGGGTGAAAGAATTATT
This sequence comes from Candidatus Omnitrophota bacterium, assembly GCA_030692055.1. The sequence goes on from JAUYCY010000078.1 coordinate 8,888, forward strand.
TTCCCGCCTCATCAAGGAAAAGGCTATCGCTGACGTTAGAGAAATCTCTGCTATCGGCCACAGGGTGGTTCACGGAGGAGAAGCTTTTAAGCAACCCCACGTAATCAACAATGAAGTTTTGGCTAAAATCCAAGAATGCGCGCAACTTGCCCCCTTGCATAACCCGGCAAATTTGGCGGGTATAGTAGGGTGCAGAGAAGTGCTTGCTAAAATTACCCAGGTAGCTGTGTTTGACACTGCCTTTCATCAGACCATCCTAGAAGAAGCCTATCATTATGCTATACCTAATCAATATTATGAAAAGTATGGGATAAGAAGATATGGTTTTCATGGAACGTCTCATCAGTTTGTTGCCGGCCAAGCCGCAAAGTTATTAAAACGCCCTTTAAATAAATTAAAATTAATTACCTGCCATCTAGGAAATGGCTGTAGTATTACTGCCATAAACAAAGGAAAAGTTGTTGATACCTCTATGGGCTTTACTCCGCTAGAAGGGCTTATCATGGGGACACGCTGCGGCGACATTGATGTTGCTGCCGTATTTTATATTATGGAGAAAGAGAAACTATCGATTACGCAGATGGATGAAATCTTAAATAGAAAAAGCGGGCTGTTGGGAGTATCCAAGATAAGCAATGACATAAGAGATATCAAAAGTGAAATTAAGAGGGGCAACCGCTTAGCGAAACTTGCCTTGGAAATGTTTATCTATAGGATAAAAAAATATATCGGAGCTTATTATTTAGTGTTAGGTGGAATTGACGCTATTTGTTTTACTGCGGGTATCGGCGAAAATAATCCCGATATTGTCGGCAAATTAAGAAAAGATATCCGCAAAATTACTTCAGATAGAACTAAAGTTCTAGTTGTGCCTACGGATGAAGAATTAATGATAGCTACGCTTACGTATGACCTATTAAAAAGACATCCTATAAAGATCAGGATGTCTTGATTAAGAAGATTAGGGGAAGATTGCACAGATTGTTTTAGAGAGAACCCTGCATAGAACGTTTAGAAACTCTTAATCTGTGTAATCGGTTTTTCCGCCGAAGGCGGACCCGCCGAAATAAATATTAAGGTGGCGGGAATTCAGTGTAATCAGGTATAATCTTAATAAATTATACCTGAAGATTATACCAGGAGGTAGCCATGAAGTATCTATTAATTTTTTTAATACTTTTATTGTGCGCTTTTAATGCATTTGGTTCGCTTTTTAATACGAAAAATATCCTCATGATTGTTCCGCCGGAAAATTTTAGAGATGAGGAGTTGTTTGTTCCTAAAGGCATATTTGAAGAGAATGGTTATAAGGTTGAGATAGCTTCGGCTAAAACAGATGCAGGCATGGTAAAAGGTGTGTCTGGGGTGCAGGCGAGAGTCAATCTTTTGCTTAGCGAGGTAATGGTGGATAGATACGACGCGGTAGTTCTTGTGGGCGGCCCGGGAGCGCAAATTTTCTGGGAGGATGTGCAGGTGATGTTGATTGTTCAGGAAGCAAAAACTAAACATAGAATAGTAGGCGCAATATGCATCGCGCCGGTAACTTTGGCTAATGCCGGATTATTAAAGGGCAAAAAAGCAACCGTTTTTAAGACCGAAGCGCCAAAAATAAAAGCAAAAGGCGCAGAATACGTGCCGGTTGAGGTAGTGGTTGATGATGGTATTGTTACGGCAAGCGGGCCTTTTGAATCGGAAGAATTTGCTTATAAAATTTTGGAGGAGTTACAAAAATGATGCGCACAATGTTAAAATCAAAAGTTTATCATGCAACCATTACTGACGCCCAGCTTTATTACAAAGGCAGTATCAGTATTGACGAAGAGATCATTGAAAAAGCGGATTTGAAAGAAAACGAAAAAGTGGAAGTTTTAAACCTAAATAACGGCAGCAGGCTTGAAACTTATGTTATAAAAGCTAAGCGCTCAAGCGGAACTATTTGCTTAAACGGTCCGGCCGCTCGTTTAGGTTTTAGCGGCGATAAGGTGGTAATTCTTTCCTACGGCATATACAGCGAAGAAGAAGTAAAAAAAATAAAACCAATAATCGTTGAATTAGATGAAAAAAATCGAATTAAAAATACGCACCTGGCCTGATAAAATTTTGCGTAGTAAATGCAAAAAGGTCGGCGTCGTCAACGAGAATATCCGCCAGATTCTGGATGGGATGTATTCTTTGATGCACGAAAATAAAGGAGTAGGCTTAGCGGCAAATCAAGCCGGGCTTAATTCACGCTTAATAGTCATAGAGGCCGAGGATAAGTTTTTTAAATTAATAAACCCTTGTATCGTAAAAAAAGAAGGTAAAATAAGTATACTGGAAGGTTGTTTAAGTTTTCCGGGGTTAGAGCTACAGATAAAACGGGCAAAAAAAGTTTGGGTGCGGAGTTTAGACGAAAAAGGAGAGCCGTTAGATTTAGAGGCAGAGGGTGTTTTGGCTATCATTTTCCAACATGAGATTGACCATTTAAACGGCATTATTTTTATTGATAGAATACCTTTCTGGAAAAGGCTAAATATCCTTAAGCAGCTACGTGCTATTAGAAAGATAACTAAAAATGGATTGCGTCAACAAAACAAAAAACAGTAAATCTTGCGCCTGTTCTTATCCTGCGTGTTCCCGTAAAGGTATTTGCTGCGAGTGCCTGCGTTACCATCTTTCCCAAGGCGAGGTTCCCGGTTGCCTCTTTCCTAAAGATGCAGAAAAAACCTATAATCGTTCCCTAGGCTATTTTCTTTCATTGCACAAAAACAAATGAAGTTATCTACGGATCTTGCAATAATCGGCGCAGGGATAGCAGGGGTAAGCGCTGCTGTATATGCGAAAAGAGCCGGTATTGAATTTTTTCTTTTTGAGCCAAAAATGGTGGGCGGCCAACTGCATTTTATGGAAAATGTCGATAATTATGTCGGTGCGTTACCGGGAACAAAAGGAAAAGATTTTGCTTCTTGCCTTACCAAGGCCTTGAATGAGTTAGAGATTGATATCATCGGGGAAGAAATTGTTAAGGTAGAGGTAGATAAAACACAATTTAGATTATTTTCACAAGATTCACAATATAGCGCCAAGGCAGCAATAGTCGCCAGCGGAGCATCTTTCAAAAAACTTGTATTAGAAACAGAAGATAGTTTTATCGGTAAAGGCGTTTCTTATTGCGCGATTTGCGATGGTTTCTTCTTCAAGAATAAAGATGTTGCTGTGGTGGGTGGAGGAAACAGCGCAGTTGAAGAGGCGCTTTATTTAGCTGATATTTGCCGAAAGGTTTATCTTATCCATCGTAAAGATAAGCTGCGCGCCATAGATTATTTACAAAGGGAGCTTCTAAAGAAAAACAATGTTGAGGTTATTTTTGACAGTGTAGTGCGTAGAATAAACGGTAAAAATTTCATGGAGTCATTAGTGCTGGAGAATACGCAAAATAATAAATTACAGACACTAAATTTAAACGGTTTATTTATAGCAATCGGAGTAAAGCCCGCCACAGATATTTTTAATGGCTTACTTTCTATGGATGGGGATGGCTTTATTCTTACTAACGAAGAGATGAGGAGTTCTTGCGATTTTATCTGGGCGTGTGGCGATTGCCGTAAGCGCCCCTTGCGCCAGCTTATTACCGCCGCCTCAGAAGGCGCAATCGCAGCCATAAGCGCGTACAAATACCTTAAGGGCGGATACATCAGTGCGTAAAAAAGATGAATAAAAAAATCTCAATCATTTTTAAAATACTTGTCAGCTTAGGCATGCTTTTTGTCCTTTTTAAACTCGTCCCCTATCATCAATTAATTGAAACTTACAAACACTCCAAAAAGATTTATATACTTTTTGGTTTTATTATTTTTTTTATAACATTTATTATTTCAATAATACGCTGGAAATTCTTACTTTCTTCTTTAGGCATAAAGGCGACGCTGCGCGATGCATTCTATTCATCTTTTTCCGGGCTATTTTTTAATCTAATTTTTCCGTCTTTTGTCGCGGGAGATATCTTTAGGGGATTTACCATTTCTAATCGCCACGGAGAAGCAAATAAGGTCGCTTCAAGCGTGCTCATGGATAGATTTAGCGGTTCCGTTGCTTTAGCGTTGGTGGCATTTTTTTCATTTATAGCAGGCAGGCGGCTGCTTACGCAAAAAGAGGTTCTATATTCGCTCATCATGCTTTGTGTGCTTATCGGATTTATTTCGCTTCTGATTTTTAGCAGAACATTTTTTTCTTTTTTTGCTAAAATCCTAAAAGATGGCTCGTCTTTTAAAAAGAAAGTTTTTAATTTCCATGACCAGCTTTATTTTTTCAGAAAAAATCCCGGCGTTTTTTTTAAAAGTATGCTTTTTTCCTTGCCTATCCAAATTCTTTCGCCTTTTTCTTTTTTCGTTATTTCTAAAGCATTTGGTTTACACATAGGATTTATTTATTTTATGATTTTAGTTCCCCTTGTTATGATGATTGCTCTTATCCCGATAACTATTGCCGGGGCGGGCCTAAGAGAGGGGGCGGTGGTTTACTTTTTTTCTCTAATTGGTGTAGCAAAAAGCGTTAGCCTGGGCATCTCGCTTTTAAATTTGGCTTTTACGGTATTTATCGGTTTATTGGGGGGTATTTTTTATGTTACTGTATATCATCGATGGTTTCAATCTCGTCCATAAAATTCCTTCCCTAAAAGAATCAGCCAATCCGCATCGCGATTTAATCCAATATATCAAAAAACATAAGCTTACCGGCAGCATTAACAATAAAGTAACTATATTCTTTGATGGCGGAATAGACTATGATGCAAGGCGTGAGAGAGAATTTGAGATTATTTTTACGCTTGATAGAAGCGCCGATGCCGCGATCAAAGAAAGAGTGCGTAATCTAAAAAATAGATCCCAAATCGTAGTTGTTAGCGATGACCGAGAAATAGTCGATTGCGTAAAAAAAGAAGGCGCAAGGCCTTTAAAAGTGAACGATTTTATAAAAATAAAAGAAACAGTAGAAAAAGAAGCTGATACTAAAGAAATAAGTTATCCTTTGCAGGCAGAAATCACCGAAGAGATGCGAAAAATTTGGCTCCCTGAGAAATAGAAGCGGATTACCGCTATAAGGTAAATGATATGGGTTTTATAAAATTTCTCGGCACAGCCGGCGCAAGATTTGTAATGATAAAGCAGCTACGCTCATCAGGCGGTATCTGGCTAAGCTATAAATCAACTAATGTTTTTATTGATCCGGGCCCGGGCGCTATAGTCAAATGTAATTCCTCTAAGCCAAAGCTTGATCCGGCAAGTTTAGGCGCCATCATTTTGACCCATAAACACCTAGATCATAGCAGCGATATAAACGTTATGATTGAGGCGATGACAGAGGGTGGTTTTAAAAAGCGAGGAGTTGTTTTTTTACCCGAAGACGCTTTAGGTAAAGACGGTGTCATATTCAGCTACCTAAAAGATTTTCCTGAAAAAATAGAAATTTTAAAAAAAGGAAAGTTTTCGATAGGAGATATTAAGTTTGAGGTAACGCTGCGAAACGTTCATCCCGTTGAGACTTATGGCTTAAAGTTTTTTATTGGAAACAACATTATCGGGCTTATCGGCGACACCAATTACTTTGATGAGTTAATTGATGCATATCGGGATTGTGCGGTTCTTATATTAAATGTAGTGTTTTATCAAAAAAGAGAGGATATTCAACATATGTGCCTTGAGGAAGCGCTAGAAATTATTAAGAAAATAAAGCCAAAAAAAGCAATTATTACGCATTTTGGAATGTCCATGCTGAAAGCCAAACCTCATATTTTAGAAGAGAAAATTAGAAAAGAACTAAATTTGGATATTGTGTTCGCATATGATGGAATGAAGTTAGAATTACCAATAAGTTAGGTTGACAGATCGATATTTTTGTTTTATTCTTATATACTAAGGCGCTGTTGCAAAACTACCCTTGTCAATAGGGTATTTTATAAAGAATACAAGCGGTTATGCTCTTAATGCCTTATAGTTAAACATAAAAGCCTTTAGATTGCAAAGAAAATATTTTTTTAAAGAAAATAAGAAAAAATAATAAGTTTGGCTCTATGATAATTGGGCGAAGAATTCCGAAATATAGCTTTGGTATA
>JAUYCY010000091.1 GCA_030692055.1 Candidatus Omnitrophota bacterium
AGTGGGCGAGAGCGGGGCCCCGCATAGTTTTATTCATTAATTTTTTAGATCTAACTTTAACGTACTAGAATATAGTTGCGAAAATCTGAAAGAGTTCGCGCTAAACATACATGGCACTTTGATAAATAACCGGGTGAAAAACAATTGCGTTTAGTCTAACTCCTTCGTTCGTCCGGTCCCAAAAGAAATATACAGCAAAATAAGAACCACTTCATTTTTTGCGTTAAGAATATGACAACCAAATATAATTATGATAGAGAGCCTCGAATAAAATGCCATTATTGTAATGTAAAACTCAAAAAAGCTGATGCAACAAAGATAGACTTACTTTTTATCGGGAAGAGATCAAAGCGTATTGTGCATAACATTAAATATTTTCATCCTATTCATTATAATCGTATGATAGCTTCATTATCTAGAGATGTAAAAGAACACCAAACTTCTGATTTAGATTTTGAAGCGGAGAAATTTAAGATATTTGGCACTCATTTGACGCGTTTAGATAGAAAAAGGTTTGCCCTAGGAGAGCTAGTATTTCACAAGCTACTCAAAACTCTGAATACAGGCCTGGAAGATGCTTTATATAGAGAAGCATCTGTGAAAATAAATATCAAGCCTGCGAGGGGTTATTATCTGTATAACAAATGGATGACAAAGAAGAAAAACAGATGAAGCATTCATGGATTCAGCTTAATAATCTCAGAAAAGCACGAGTTCTATTGATTCTTCCATGCAATGCAGCTGCATGCATAGGTAATTATTTCCGAGCAGAGACTTATACTAAAAAGGGTTGGAATACATGGAGAGAGGCTGATGCCTGTTTACGCGACCTTAGGGAGAAAGGAAAAGTAGCGCTTGCAGCAATGGACAGTTCCACATTAGATACTGAGCCAACAGGTTCTAAAGGCGCTATTGTCTTTGAAACAGAAATGAATCGTGCCAAAAATCCAACCGGCAAGGAGTGGGGAGCCCCTAATTGGCTATGGTTTGAACCTACAAAAGCAGGTAAGTGCGAATATTTAGAGGCATTGACGGAGTCTCTTGTTAAAGGAATTCGTAGAGTTGAAAAAATGGGTTTTTCACAGGTAGTTACTTTAGTTAACCCAAGAGGATATTTTCTTTCTTTAGCGGCGGCTGTTGATAGATGCGGATTATTGAACAAATGGGTATTATTTCGTGTACCGTCTCATCCGCGGCATCTAATACCGGCTGTTCGTCAGATAACTCCTTTTGTGCGCGCTGCTAGTGAAAGGAAAAAACTAAAAGGCGGAATTTATCCTATTCCGAAATTGTACCCATTTTTGCGAAAAGAAAACAAAGTGTATAAAAATATTCTTCCGCAACCTTGGCAAAAATACAGCGTCTTGTCCGATATAAGAAAGATTAAAACTAAATGGTTGTTATTAGCAGGTACACTAAAAAAGAATAGGGGGAATTAATGGTTAAAAAAGATGAAAAAACTTTCTTAGGTATTAATCTATCAAGCATTCCAGAAAGAGCCAATTATTTAGCCCGGATATTCGCGATATTTTATGAAGAATTATTAGAAGTTTGGTTAGAAACCAAAGGATTTGCCTTAAAAGGTAGGCCGAGCGTTTATAAAAATGGGAAGTATTTAAGAAAAACGTATGATTACACAGTCGAGAAAAAAGGCAAACGCTTTATTGTAGAAGCAAAAAGTTACTTAGCATATGATGAATTTAGACAGCTAGAATTAAGAGATGGCTTTTTAGATAGATTGTTAGGTTACG
>JAUYCY010000071.1 GCA_030692055.1 Candidatus Omnitrophota bacterium
TGAAAACATTAACAATTTTAATCACTGTAATCAAGTTTTAATCGCTGAAATCAGGGACTGGTGCGTTTCGCAACAGTCCCATAGTTAGAAAAAATAGCGGATAATTTTGGGGAATGTCCAGAAACAGAAGAAAGAATATAGGCTATTACTGCAACGCTTTACAAACAACACCGATACGTAAAATTCTGCCGGCATGGAAGAAAGACCCGCAACTCGAAGGACAGCCACCAGCGGTCCACACCCTTACTCCGGTGACCATACTACCAGCGGGACATCTCGCTGAAATTTCAACTGGAAAGGTGTCTTGTTCAAAAAGTGCTGGGTTACTTTGTATCGGTGCACTCTCCGGCCCAAGTTCTAAACTACCGAGTTTTTTCCAGATGTTACCGTCATAAAATTTTAGGCCCGTATCTCCAGCGGCATTAGAATAATAGAGGCTGCCTTGTAAGTCTTGAGCTAGTCCGGTTGAAGCTACCGGCGCTTGGTTGGTAGGCACTAACCTTATTGCGCCAGCTTCTAAATCCGCATTAGGGGGAAGATTCGCAGCAGCCAAACCCACGCCCACATCCCCTTCTACCAGTAAGCCATTAAGGGGTGCAGCTTGAGTTCCGGCGTAAGTGGCGCCGATTGCGGCAGAACCGGCTACATCCAATCTGTTTTGCGGAGTGGTTGTGCTGATACCCACATCTGCCACAATCCAGACATCGCCGGTTTGAGTTACCGGGTCAGGAGCGTCTGCGCCGTCTAAGCCGCCGGAAGCACTATTATCTCCTACGCCAAGGGTACTAGTGACTAACCGGTTATAAATCCCAAAAGGAGCAGGGTAATAGGTGGTGATAGTGAGGGTTTCCGGTTGGCTAAAAGCAGAAAAACAACACAAGAAAATCAACCAGAAACATAAATTTAAGGCTCTAAAAAACATTCTTTTTATTTCTCCTATTGTAATGGTGTGCAATATGCTCTCATTCTTTCGATGTTAAAAATGGCTGGTTCCCCAGCTACCTTACAAGGATTTGTAGTGCCACCCATGCGACAGTTGGAATACAACTCGAAGCCGGTCATAACTGAACCTGCCGGACAAGAGGCCCGCGCGCCTTCTGCGCCTACATTTACAGGCGCGCTGGGGTTTGCAACAAGAACAACATAATCTGTCGGTACGGTTTGGTCTACCTGTAGCTGTGCTCCGCCCAGACTCCTCGGCTGACCGGTATTATCGTAATATTTAAGCACATTTTCGCTGGTATCATAATAAAGAACGCCTTCGACAGTATAATTAGGCGCATCAGTAGAGATAAATTTTATATGGTTTGCTGCTACGTCCGGCCCTTGGGTACAATCAGGGCTGATAACACCCACGCCCATATCGCCTCCTACCAGTAGGCCATTAAGGGGTGCGACTTGGATTCCGGCGTAGTTTGCGCCGATGGCGGCAGAGCCGGCTACATCCAATCTGTTTTGGGGATTAGTTGTGGCAATGCCTAAGTGCCCTGCAATCCAGACATCTCCAGGGTGAGTTGCCGGGTCAGGCACATCTAAGTTATCTAAGCCGTCGGAAGCATTACTATCTCCTACGCCAAGAGTGCGGGTAACTAACTGATTATATACTCCAAAAGGAGCAGGATAATAGGTAGTGATAGTTACAGTTTCCTGGCTAAAGGCTGAAAAAGAAAAGAATAAAATTAAACTAAGAAAAGGAATTACAGCTTTAAAAATTAAATTTTTTATCAGCATTTGTTTAATTAACGATTCTCTGACAGTGTAAGCCGATTTTTTCAATTACTAATACTGTACAGCCACTCTTAGTACAAGTTTTACGTGTATTCAGGAATACCTCTGTGGCAACGTAACCATCATCACAGTTCACAGTAGCATCAGGTCCCGGATTTTGGGCTGGATCGCCATCGAGGCGGTCACTTAGATCAGTAACATCGCCCCATTGTAAACCGCTTATCTCTTTCCATTCAAAGCCGTCGTAATACTTGAAAAGGTGCGCGTTAGTATCATAATACATTGCCCCTTCCAGGTTAGGATTGGCGAAAACTAAAGGCGCTGCAGATACATTATTCCTTACGACTCGAAAACTACCATTTTGACGTTGATAGACAAGTCTCTGCGCAGCAGCATCATAGAAAACTAGCCGCGGGTCAGGAGGTGCGTTAATTACCGGCCATAGAGGTTGAGAATCGCCGATAGTGTTCCAACCATTGGCAACTTGATACACAAGACGAAACGGAACAACAACATCTCCATAGAAAACTGCTTGCGGATTTGCAACCGATACATTTCCTGATGGCGGAACTTGGGGGCCGCCTATGGCTCTCCAGGTGCTGCCATCCAGAAACAAGAGTCGATCCAAAGAAACGTCATAGTAAACTCTTTTGTCGAAAACCGGTTCTTCCGGAACAACAGAAGCTTGAGGTTCTGTGCTTGGCGTTAATCTTAAGGTATTGCTTACTACTAAATCCGCTCCTAGGGTAAAGTCAGGGTTAGTGACGCCTATACCCACATCGCCTTCTACTAGTAAACCATTAGCCGGTGCGGCTTGCGCTCCGGCGTAAGCTGCACCGATTACACTAGAACCGTTTACATCCAATCTATTTTGGGGATTAGTTGTGGCAATGCCTAAGTGCCCTGCAATCCAGACATCTCCAGGGTGAGTTGCCGGATTAGGAGCGTCTGCGTCATCTAAGCCGCCGGAAGCATTATTATCTCCTACGCCAAGAGTGCTGGTAACTAACTGATTATATACTCCAAAAGGAGCAGGGTAATAGGTAGTGATAGTGATACTTTCGTGCTGCGAAAAGGCAAAATTAGTCAGTGTAAGAGAAAGAACTGGAAGGAGTATTAGTAGCAGAAACAGTTTACACAAGTACACAAAACATTTCTTCATATAAACTTAGTTTTTAAAATAGCGTTAATAATTCGCAAGTTTATTTATTGTAACACTCAATAATTAAGCTGTCAAGCTGAGAAGGATTTTTTTTCGTATGTAAACTCAAACTAAGCCGAAACATTAGAGTTAAGTGGCGTTCGTATTATACGCAATTCGATCTGCAATAGCGACATATTCCTGCAATGATAAATTTTCTGGGCGACTATTTAGATTTATATTTAGTGAATTAAAAAATAAATGTTTGTCTAACGATAGCGGTAAAGAGTTAATAATCTTTTTTCTGCGTTGGCTAAAAGCCTGGCGGATAATTTTAAAAAGAAAGGCTTCATTTTGCGCTTTATGTATTGGCTGTTTATAAAATTCTATTTTTATAAACGAAGAGTCGACTTCTGGAACAGGCGAAAATGCTTTTGCTGGTATATCAAAAATCTTAATCACTTTAGCGTAATACTGAATATAGCAACTTAAAAAACTATAAGGTTTGGTTGAAACTACTGCGGTAAGCTTATCAACAAATTCTTTTTGAAACGTAAGATAGGCCCTCTTTATATATTCCCTGTTTTCAACTAAATATTTAATCAATGGATTGCTTATGTTATAAGGGACATTACCGAAAATTACCATGTTTCTATCTAATTGCGAAAGTCTAAATTCAAGAATATCGTTATGGATAACTTCTACCTTAGCGTTATTTTTAAATTTTTCTTTTAATGTAGCTACAAATCGGCCATCAAGTTCTATGCAATATAATTTATTTGCTAGTTCTACGATATACACACTTATCTGTCCAACACCTGGGCCTATTTCTAACACATCCTCACCACTGATGTCAAGATTACTTACTATTTTATGAATATAATTGGCGTCTTTTAAAAATACTTGGCCAAGAGATTTAGAAAGCTTCATAATAATATATTCAAAACAATAAATTTCTCAATTTCTATAAATTTCTACAAATTTCAAATTGAAATTAATAGAAACTTGCTTCGCGAAATTGGTAGAAATTATTGTTCGGGTTTATATTTTTAATCTAATCGCCAGTTTAATTGCTTCTACCATTGAGGAATGAAAAGGAATCTTATCTTTTCTCATTATATCATAAGCAACGCCATGCGCTGGTGACGTCCTAATAATAGGCAGGCCTAAAGTTAAGTTAACGCCACTTTTAAGGGATAACAGCTTAAAAGGAATCATCGCTTGGTCATGGTAAAGGCATATAATACAGTCGTATTTTTTTAAATTTTGTTCGATGAAAATAGTGTCAGAAGGATATGGCCCATAAATTATTTTTTTTAAATCTTCAATCGCTTCACAAACTATCTTTTCTTCCCTATCCAAGAAAGTATCAATGCCAGCATGGGGATTTAAAGAAGTAACGGCGATTCTCGGTTTTTTTATCTTAAACATATTTTGTAAAGAATAATAAACTAAAGAGAAAGTATTGATTAACCTGCCTTTATCGATAAGTTTAGGCACTTCGCGCAACAGCCGGTGGCGCGTGAATAAAACGACTTTCAGCTTTTGTGAAACCATAGCCATTGCTATGTTTTTTGCGCCAAAATAATCAGCCAAATATTCAGTATGCCCGCTAAAATTCCTAAAGGCGAGTTTCGTTGCTTCTTTTGATAACGGGGCAGTAACTAAGCGCTTTATTTTTTCTTTTTCAAGGATTTGCAAGGCTTTATTAAGATAATTCAAACTTGCTATGCCCGCTTTTTTAGAAATATAGCCTTTTTTAATTTTCTCAATTTCCTTACTATTCAAATCAATTAAATTTATTCTTTTTTTTACTTTTTCATAAACAGGGATATCTTGTAAGATCTTTTTATCGCCGACAACAAAAAAATCAGCATTCTCATCTATTAATGCGTATATCGCCTTTAAGGTAATAAGCGGGCCACAACCGGCGGGGTCGCCTGAGGTAACAATTAGTTTCGTCATGAATTGCTGGAATAAGTCACTATAACTGCCTTTTCCCTTAATTCTTTAACCCATTCCTGAAACCTTTTTTTAAATTTCGCATCCCAAATGATACTGTAAATTTTTTCGTTAGCTTGCTCTAGGGAAAGTTGCTGCGCAGCTATAATCTTTTCTAAATAAATAAAGTAGTTTTCATCGTTAATCTTTTTAACAAAAAATTCTCCTTCTTTTAAATTCTTAAGAGTTTTAGAAATGTCTTCATCTAAATCGGCTGCTGTAGCTTCTAGGTTCGCGAATACATTTCCGTATTCCTTTTTTGCTTCATCTATCCCGTTTGTTTTAACTGATTTCGTAACCTGACTTAAAAGATTTTTATCTTTTGTCTTTACTATCCATATGGCATATTTCTGTGGCGAGAAAATTTCATTTACATGTTCTTTGTAGTAAGTGGCTATCTCTTGCGGCGATACGCTTATGTAACTGCTTACGCGGTTGGTTATTAACTGACGCATTAAGTATTGCCCCTTGATTCTTTCCTTCAAAAGCGTAACGTTAATACCTCTCTCCACCAATGAATTTTCAAATTCCTCTCTTGACGGATACGAAGACATTATTTTGTCTAATTGATTATTTATCAAATAAGGAAATACCTCCATACTTGCCTTTTTTGCTTCTTCTAAAATCAGCTTATCTTCTATTAGACGTTGCAAGGCCTCATCCTTTGCTAACTTTTCATCTAGGGGTAGATTAGCAGCAGCATCAGGCATACGATAACCTATGACTTTATAGTAATCTTCGAGGTCTTTTGCTGTGATAACATCGTTATTTACCCAAGCTACTATTTTTCCAACTTGCTCAGCATGTAAACTGAAATGTATAAATAACATTACCGTAAGCAAGAAAATTACCTTCGGTAATGACTTTTTCAGGTTATTTTCAGTGGTTAGACCCTTCCTTTTAAAGGTATAGGAAGGTCTATCCTTTAGGATTAGGAAAGTGTTATATACTTTCCTACACCATAAAATATTTCTTTTCATATCCCCCCTTTCCTGTAGAAATTCAAAAACCAAAAATCAAACATCAAAACCACAAATTAAAATTAAAAACTTTCTGATTTTCTATTATCATTTTTGGACTTTAATATTTATATTTGCTTTTTAATATTTGATTTTTGATTTTTATATTTATCCCACTTCTATCCGAAACACTTGTTTTAAATATTCTATCTCTTTCTTGAGCAGCCTGCAATATAAATCAAAACCTACCATCCAAACAAAGCCATGCTGTTGGCTGCCTAAAATATTGCCTGCACCTCGTAATTCTAAATCGCTCATTGCTACTTCAAAGCCTGCGCCAAGATGCGAAAATTCCTCAATCAACTCTAAACGTTTCCTTGCCTCTGTAGAGACGCTTGATAGATTAGGGACTACTAAATAGGCATATGCCTGTACGTTAAATCTACCGACCCTTCCTCTTAGCTGATGTAAATCTGCTAAACCAAAAGTATGGGCGTCGGTAATAATCATAGTATTTGCTGAAGGTATATCTATCCCGGATTCGACAATTGCCGTTGAAAGAAGACAGTCGATTTTCTTTTCTATAAAATCTAACATAACTTTTTCTATCTCACTGGAGGTGAGCCTGCCGTGGATAACCGCTATTTTTATTTCTTTGGGCAAAGTTGAGCGTAAGATTTTCTCCCACTTGATAATGGTTTCGATACGATTGTGAATAAAAAATACTTGGCCGCTGCGCCCTACCTCCCTTAAAATCGCCTCTTTCAAAACTTGATTGTTAAACTGCACAACCTTTGTTTTTACCGCTAGCCTTTCTTTGGGAGGAGTCTTTATTAAGGAAATATTCTTTATCCCGATAAGGCCCATGTAAAGCGTGCGCGGAATAGGAGTGGCTGTGAGTATTAAAATATCAACACCCACTTTAAGTTTTTTAATTTTTTCTTTATGCTCTACGCCAAATCTATGTTCCTCGTCAATTACCAGAAGCCCCAAGTCTTTAAAGCTAACATCATCGGACAGAAGCCGGTGAGTCCCGACAATTATATCAATTTTTCCCTCCCTTAAATCCTTAACTATTTTCTCTTGCTGGCTAGGCGTACGGAAACGGCTAAGCATTTCAGCTCTTATGGGAAATTGCTGCAGCCGCTTTAAAAGATTTGTATAATGCTGATAGGCAAGAATAGTTGTGGGCACCAAAAAAGCAACTTGTTTCGCGCTCGTAACAGCCTTAAAAGCCGCGCGCATCGCTACTTCGGTTTTTCCATAACCCACGTCACCGCAGATAATCCTGTCCATGCAAACTTCTTTTTCCATATCCTTTTTTACTTCCAGCATTGCTTTTATTTGACCATCTGTTTCTTCGTATGGAAAGCTATCTTCAAATATCTTCTGCCACTCGGTATCTTTTGAGAATTTAAATCCGCCTATCAACTTCCTCTGCGCTTCCATTCGTAACAGCTCTAATACAAATTCTTTTATTCCTCTCTCAACCCTTTCCTTGGTCCTTGTCCATTCCTTTGAGCCTAATCGATTTAGCTTCGGAGAACGTAAAGAAAACCCGACATATTTCTGGATAAGATGCGCCTCTTCCTTAGAAACATAAAGCTTATCTTTGTTTTCGTATTCGATTTCAAAATAATAGTCCTCTTTTTCTTTCAGCTTTAGCTTTTTTATGCCAAGGAACCGGCCGATACCATAGCGGCTATGCACTACGTAATCACCCCTTTTTAATCGTAGTACCGCCTCTAGGGGAAAGTCTTCGCTGGAATAACGTTTGGTGATTTTGTGGTGGGGTATGACGATGAGGAACTCGTAATCAATTATTTTTTTATTTAAAGTTTTATCGAAACTATAAATCTTTCTGACGACTTCAAACTCCCATTCAAGCCTTAGGGGAAAATTGAAATTAATAGGATGAATTTCTAACGTATCTCCCTTGAGGGAAAAATCTCCTTCTTCAAGTACCTCGTCAACGCGACGATAGCCTAATTCAATGATTTTTTTCTCTACTTGGTCTAAAGAGATCTCTTTGTGAGTATAGATTTTGAGGGTGTCAAACATAGATAGAATAAACTCTATATTCGAAATTTATTGAAACTTGCTTCGCGAAATTGGTCAAAATTAATTGTACGGTCATTGGAAATAGTTATTTATGCGTAGCTGAGTTTTACGCAGTGGTTTATAAAAATGGAAAGTTTTATTTATTTGCTTAAAGAAACCTGTATACCTTTAAAGATAGCGGTTTATACTTTTGCTCTTCTAAAAATTATAACCAGCGCTGAGGCGATATAAATCGTGGAGTAAACTCCCGCAATAAATCCCACTAAAAGCACAAACGAGAAGCCTCTTAATGCCTCCCCGCCTAAAAGATACATCGATAAAGTGACAAGAAAAACCGTGAGAGAAGTAATAATGGTGCGGGAAAAAGTATTATTTAAGGCTTGATTATAAATATCAGCTAAAGAAAGTTTATGCAGACGGGGCGCAATTTCTCTAATGCGGTCATAAATTACTATGGTGTCATTTATAGAATAACCTGCGATAGTTAAAAGCGCGGTTACAATAAGTAAGTCTATCTCATAACCAAACATTACAGCAAACCCTAATGCTATAAGCACATCGTGTAGTAAGGCAATTACCCCCGCTAAAGCAAAATCAAAATGCTTAAATCTTATAAATACGTAAATAAGAATACCCACAAGAGACAACACAATCGCCCAAAGCGCTTTCGTTTTAAGTAAAGCTCCGATGCTTGGGCCAACTTTTTCTACTCTTAAACGTTCTACCTCTTTAAAGTTTTTCTTTAAAACTTCTTCAACTTTATCCGCGATATCCTCTTTACTTTTAATATTTATTCCGCCTTTTATATCTTTAAAATCCTGTATAGCTACCCCGCCCAAACCAGAATCTCTTAAGATTTTTCTTACTTCTTCCATTTGCGGTGCGGGGGTTAATTTATATTCTAAAACTTGACCACCCTTAAAATCTATACTATAAACAGCATCTCCCTTGGTAAAAAAGCTATACATTCCCACCACTATAACAATAAGCGATAATAGCAGACAGGCATAACGGGGTTTCAAAAAGTTTATTTTAGAAGCGGGGAAAAATTGTAACATACGCAAATCCTTTAATCCCCATTTTAAAAATAATGAGAACATCAATTTACCGATAAAAATTGCGGTAAACATGCTGATGAGGATACCTAAGATAAGCGTAGTAGCAAACCCCCTTATAGGCCCTGTTCCGAATATAAAAAGAAACATAGCGGCGATAATGGTAGTAAGGTTTGAATCTAAAATAGTCACGAAGGTGCGCTGAAAGCTATTTTTTATGGCGATATTCAATGGTTTCTTTAACGCAAGTTCATCTCTTATGCGCTCGTAGATTAACACATTAGCGTCAACTGCCATACCTAAGGCTAAAATTAAGCCGGCTATACCGGGTAAGGTTAATGTTCCCTTTAGCATATTTAATGCCGCTAGGGTGAATAATACGTTAAACACAATACAGATATCAGCAACAATACCTCCCAAGAGGTAATAAATTAACATAAAGACAACAACTAAGCCTGCGCCCAAAAGCGAGGCGTTCATTCCTTTATTTATTGAATCCGAGCCTAAAAGTGGACCAACGGTCCTTTCCTCTTCTACTGTAAGAGGGATAGGCAAGGCTCCGGAATTTAACACTGCCGTAAGAGCTTTTGCCGTATCTACGTTAAAATCTCCGGTGATTTCTGCGTTGCCGCCTAATATTGCCCCCTGTATTGCCGGAGCACTCATCACTTTATCATCAAGTATAATTGCTAGCCGCTTGCCGACATTTTCCTCCGTTACCTTCGCAAATTTATCTGTTCCGCCGGACGTAAACTGTAGCCTGACATTCGCGGAACCGTAAGAATCAAAACCAACAAAACTTTCTTTTAAATCTGAACCGGTTATTGAAACTTCCTTACGTAGCAAAATCTTTGAGTCATGGAAATCTTTCAGTTCATAGCCCTCAGGCACAGTTCCTTTTATTGCTGCCTCTATTTTATCTTTATCATCCTCTACCAGCTTAAATTCCAATTTACCGACTTCACGTATTCTATTAACTATCTCCCTATCCACAACTCCTGGAAGCTGTACAAGAATAGAGTTGTCACCTTGAACCTGTATCGGTGTTTCCTTGACACCGAATGAATCAATTCTATTCCTTATTTTTTCAACGGCACCGCCCATTGCTTCAGATACTTTTGCTGCAGGTACAGAAGAAGTATCCGCTCGCAGCAATATATACATTCCACCTTTTAAATCCAATCCTAAATTTATTTTCTTATCTAATGGAAAAACCATAAAAGCACTGCCAATTGCCAGTGCCAAAATTATAAAAATTCTTATTTTTAAATCGGTATTTTTAATCATTCTTTCTGTCTCTCCTTTTCTATATATGAAATCGCACTTTTATCAACTTCTATTTTTACGTTATCATCAACCCTTAAAACAAATGTTTTTTCTTTAACGTTAATAATCGTTCCGTGCATTCCTCCGAGAGTTACCACTTCATCGTTCTTTTTCAAATTATTTAACATCTGCTGATGCTTTTTTTGTTGCTTTTGCTGCGGCCTGATAAGCATAAAGTAAAAAATAACAAAAATAAACACTAATGGGATTAACTGCAAGATTCCGGCATTTGCGTTGGGCTGCATATTTTTACTCCTTTTTATACACGAATAGACACAAATTCGCTTCGCTCACACGAATTGTCACGAATTTTTTTATTCGTGTATATTCGTGTGTAATTCGTGTATATTCGTGTTTAATTATGTGGTTATTTGTTTTTTATATTTTTTAAATAATGACGCGACGGTTTCGGTGGGTTGCGCGCCTTTTTTAACCCAGCTCTCGTATTTGGCTATATCATCAAATTTCAGAAGCTTTCGCGACGGGTCATAGTGGCCTAATTGTTCGATAAATCTCGAATCACGCGCCTTACTGCCTTCAATCACTACAATCTTAAAGTGGTATCGGCCTTTCGCAACTTTACCGGGTTTTCTCAGTCTGATTCTAAGCATACTCAATCCTCCTTCAATATAGATGCGGATTTCCGCGGAACAATACGCGGATTTGCACACGGTTATCTATGCGTTTATCCGCGTAAATATCCGCGTTCATCCGCTTCTATTGATTAGTCATCCTCTTCATCAGCAAAAATAAATTCTGGTTCGATTACCGACTTATATGGCGGGAGCAAAAAAGTAGTCACTTCATAAATACCTATAGCAGTCCTTTTCACAAAAAAAGCAAAGCCTTTTAATGGCCCCCAAAATGCGCCTGCGATGTCGCCTTTTTCCTTATTAACTTTTATGGTTTGACGCGGAATTTCAAGCCACCCCAAAGTAGTGTTTACTGTTCCTCGTGCTATCTTTCTTAAAGGATTTTGCTCTGATAATTTTAAACGTGAAAGTAATGGGCGTTTTTTTACGCCTTGAACTTCCTCTTTCTTTGGTTCCGGGATTTGCGTAGCTTGCTCTTTTGCCTTGGGTTGCACTTTGTTTTTAGGTTCAATATTTGTTTTTGTTACAACTTTATCCTTTGCCGTTGGCTTTGCCGCTATGGATACCGGTATTGAAAACAACTGAGCAAGAACTATAACCAAATAGATTATTTTTTTCATCACTTCCTCCTTTTTTAATGAAACTGTATTTTTTCAAGCGACAAGCGTAGAAAAATTACATAGTTGAATTGAACCCCACACCCAGCAATATGTTGACTAGTTGATATGTGCGGTTTATTTATTATTTAATAGATATCGCTTCCGCTTTTGTCCATCACCCTGTCTGGGTGTGGGGTCAAATTCGACCAGATAGTTTAGCTGC
>JAUYCY010000002.1 GCA_030692055.1 Candidatus Omnitrophota bacterium
TAAAATTATTTTTGTCAATTTATTTGTATAATTTATTTGTATAATTCGCTTCTCCAAAAATTACGTCCGCCTCTCAAATAAAAAAGGAAGCGGAGGCTTCCTTTTGGTATATGTTCTGTAACATATATCATTTTCTTTTTATAAAGGACACTATAAAGGCCGCGAGACTTAACAGTCCCACGACTATATACATGGCAGAAGAGTCACGCGGGACAGGCCAGACATTTCCTAATACCACCTCATTTAATGGAACAAAAGAAAATGTTAGAAACACAAAGGCCGTAGCCAGAGCAAGGCATCCTATCATGTAGGCCTCGGCAATCCGCAATTTGACTTTGGTTTTCTTTTCTTCGCCCGAGTCCTTCGTCCCCATAAGTAGAAACACGACGGATAAAACGCAAAAGACAACACGGTAGGCTGTCACAAGTTCTGTATGTTTTTTAAAAAACACAACGAGCATTACCACGCAGGCAGTGAGCAATACACACGTAACTATTGCCATGAATGTAGCTGATGGTCCATTGGCAACTGAATTGAAAAATTTTTTCATGACTTGAAATTTTAAAGGTTAAATTAATATTGTTTTGAGCTAATAACTGAACTCACCTGACCCACCATTCGTCAACCAACGGAAGGGGAAGACAAATTTAGTAATTAGCTCAATCCATCGTCCGCCAGTCGGCGGAGGAAGAACCTTATTTTTTAAGGAACTATTATCAACTCTATAATATATCACGATAATTTATCTTGGTCAAGAAGTAATTTCCGGCTGTAATTTTGGGCACGAAAAATAAGCTTAAATATAAAGTGTTGCTAAAGATTAGATATCTTGTTAATATATTTAAACGAATATTCGTACATTTAAAAAAAAGGAGAATGAAAAAATTTAAGAATGCTTTATTCTTTTGGTTGCTCCTTTATCCGGGGGTAATCATTTTAGGCTGGCTCTTCTTCGGGCTTCTGAGATTATTCGGTGTTGTTAGAATTCATAATGAGCAACTGATACCCAAATTCCCTAAAGGTTTATTATTGATTTCTAACCACCCCTCCTACTGGGAGCCTTTTGTCTTGAATTGTCTGTTTATTAGACAAGCCACTTTTAATCCAATCAGATTTTTTCCTTATAACGCTCCCGACTTGAAAAACTTTGATAAATGGTACTGGACGACTTTCAAGGATCGCTTTGTTTTTTTCCCTCGAGGTAATCAGAGGGGCTGCGCGATCGCGCATGCTCGCGCCAGCCGCTTATTAAAACGCGGCCGGATCGTGATTATTTTTCCGGAAGGCGGCCGGACCGGAACTAATAAAAGCGATCAATGGTTCGTTTCTAAAAAAGGCTATCGCTTGCGCCCTCTAAAATCCGGCGCTGCTCGTTTAGCCCTACAAACTAATTGCGATGTTTTGCCTGTTTGGGTAAAAGGAGCGGAGAGGGTGATGCCGCTAGGCTCAAGATTGCCTAAATTTTGGCGACGAGTGGATATTAGAATCGGGCCGGTATTTAAATTATCCGGAGAAGACAATAAGGGAAATTCAATTGCCGGGACGGCTCAATTTGTAAAAATTTTATTGGGCCTGGCCGATGAAAATTAGTTTAGAAATAGGGTGATTAAAAAATCGCCCTTTTTTATTGCCGATTCATAAAAGATGGCGCCCGGAACTTTTTAATTTTCGGTTTTAATGCTATAATTGCTCAACAAATCCTCTAACTATGAGGTACCGTTTTTACACAACTTCATATAAAGCTTGGGATGCCATGTTCTAGGCGATGTCTTCCGCCCGGAAATCCATTTATCTTGAGATGTATATTTTTTTAGACGACACGCAGACAACTCATGATTTTCTTAAACTCTTAAAAGGAAAAGCGCGCGTCGGCGT
>JAUYCY010000184.1 GCA_030692055.1 Candidatus Omnitrophota bacterium
ATTGGATGAAGCTCCGCGGCTTGTTGGTAATCGTATTAAGTATTCAAATGTCGATCCTCATAGTAAATCTAGGGATATTAAACAGGCGCTTAACCTTTTAAAATTAACCGGTATCATTTATCCGGTATACGCAACTAGCGCTTCAGGGCTTCCCTTGGAAGCGCAAGTTAATGAAATGAAATTCAAATTGAACTTTCTTGATGTAGGCCTAATGCAAAATGCCTGTGGCCTGCAAACAGAACTTACATTAACGAATGATTTTATTCAGATTAATTCTGGTGCTGTAACAGAACAGTTTATTGGCCAGGAATTAAGGGCTCATTATGACAGTTATTTAAAGCGAAGCCTGTTTTTCTGGGCGCGTGATAAAAAAAACAGCTCAGCTGAGGTTGATTATGTTATCGCGGTAGATTCCTTAATACTACCGGTAGAGGTTAAAGCAGGTAAAACCGGCACGCTTAAATCACTAAAACTGTTTATCGAAGAAAAGAAATCATTGTTTGGTGTGCGCTTTTCGCAGGAGAAGCTCTCTTTGCATGATAAAGTGTTAACTTTACCGCTATATATGACAGAACAGATAAAAAGATTGGTTCGGGAAGCAGGGAATCTGTAACGCACTTCCTTGACAAACCTAATTTTATTCTCTCTCGGCGAATACCCCGTGGCTTGCCACGGGGATGAAGCCGAAATCGTAAACGTAGTTGACCTCATTCCAAGGCAATGAATGAACCAGTGATAATATTAGCATAGAACATACTCCGCTCACTTGCCGCGGAGACTGGTTGATACGTTAAAAAGGATATAGAGAAAATAAAGCGGTTGTCAGGGAGAGGATGAAATGATAAAACCTAAATCGATAAATCTAACTTTGGGAGAGATTAAAGATAAGGCCGCGAAATACTTTTCTACTAGGGCACAAGTAAGGTTTGTTTATTTATTCGGTTCACAGGCAAAAAACAACACTGGTAAATTAAGCGATATAGACATCGCGGTCTATCTTGATGAGAAATTAAACGACGATGAAAGGTTTGCTTTACGGTTAGAATTGATAAATAAGGTATGCGAGATAGCTAAGACCGATAAAATAGATTTAATAATCTTGAATGGCAGCCCGTTACTTCTGTCTTTTAATGTGGTGCATGACGGGCTGATTCTATATTCAAGGGATGAGATAAAGCGCGTCCAATTTGAAACAAAGATTATGAGCCTGTATTTCGGCCAGCAATATTATTATAAACGTCATGCTCGGATAACTATAAACCGGATAGCGATGGAGGGAATATTATGATTAACGCTGCGAATTTTAATTCTAAATTGGAAAAGCTCCAGGAGTATGTAGGATATTTAAAAGATTACCGCAAGCGCGCAATCGAAGAGTTAAAAAGAGATCATACGTTTCAAGGGGCGGTATTGCGTTATTTGCAGTTAGCTATTGAATGTGTTATCGATATGGGTGAGCTGCTTATCAGCGAACTTAAATTGCGTAAGCCCGCGGAAGTGCGGGAAGTTATCAAAATCTTGGCTGAGAATAAAATAATTCCGGATAATTTCGCCAAGCGCTTTGCCTCAGTAGCGGGTTTTCGTAATATTTTAGTTCATGAATATACGGACATAGACTTAAATAAAGTATATAACCATCTTCAAAATGACTTGCGGGATTTCGACTTCTACGCTAAATGCATCGCGCAATATATAAAGCTTAAAAGAGAGAATAAGGGGTTAAACCCCAAAACTAAAAACTGAAGCTTTCCCGAATTCTGTAAAGAAAACTTAGTTCTTTCTTGCGGTATAGGAAAGTATAAAATGCGTTGCGCTAATGCGGATAGTTCATCTCTGTGTCGTAGCTACCCAGCAGGGTGTCCTGCTGGACTACCGCAAGGAAGTTCAAGGTTGTGAGCTTGCCAACTTCGTTGGCAAGTGAACTTTCTTGTAGTGCACAAAAAATACGAAAGAACTAAAAATTCCCTTTTTCTATTCCCACCATAATAGGTATACCCAAAGGCGATTTTCTTGCGGTATAGGGAAGTATAAAATGCGTCGTGGTAATGCGAAGAGGTCAATTTTGTGTCGTAGCTACCCAACAGGGTGTCCTGCTGGACTGCCGCAAGGAAGTTCAAGGCCGTGAGCTTACTAACTGCGTTGGCAAGTGAACTTTCTTGAATTTATAAACCATTTAACTGCAATGATATATGGATATCGTATCATATTAATACAACTTATAAGTTGTAAGAGGCTTGACAATACAACTTATATAGTGTAAATTATAAGTGTGATGAAAAAAGTTAAAATAGCGCAATATCAGCAAGCAGTATTAAAAGTTCTGTCTGGCCAGATAGGCGAATTTTATCTTGCCGGCGGCACAGCGCTAAGCCTCTTTTATTTTCAACATAGATTATCCGTAGATTTAGACTTTTTTACACCCAAGCTATCATACAAAAGAGTAAAAGAAATAATAGCTTATTTGCAAAAAAATTTGAAATGTAAAGAAATTAAACTTGCGGCTCAAAATCTTGAAAGAGATAAGACAAAAATGCTTATTTATAATATTCATTTTACAGCGAACGATACGCTAAAAGTTGATTTTGTAGAAGATATATTTGATTTGATAAAAGAAACTAAAATCGTAGAAGGAATTAAAATCTTATCTTTAGAAGACATATATATAAGGAAAATTTTTGCGATTTCCGGAGTTGTTAAAACAATAGATGAGGTTGGCCAAACGCAGTTTATAGGCGGAAGAATAGCCGCAAAAGATTTTTATGATCTTTATTTTCTTTCGCACGTTTTTATGCCTTTATCGCAATTTGTAAAAAAATACTGCGATGCGGCGACTATGGAAGCGTTAATTCGGTGGTTTAAGACATACGATAGAATGACTATGACTAGCGGTATTTTGGAGATAGATACAGAAAAAAATATAGATATTAAAGGTATAGGGAAGCATTTTGCTAAAGAAATTAGTAAGATTATCGAACAGCAGATAGGTGAAGTATGAAAAATAATTGGTTATGGGACATAAAGACAACAGAGGCCGAGATAAAAGCAATATTTAAAGATTCTAACCATAAAGATTTCTTTAAATTTGCTGCTTTACTTTTAGCGCGTAACAACGAGCCTAAGCAAGTATTTAGCGAATATCTCAGTCCGCTTTTATTCTGTCAGCATTGGCAAAATATTAAACGGCAAATGCGTAAAGATAAATGGGTCGAACCCCGGATAATTTTTTGGCAGGCTATATTCGAGCAATTAAAAGAAAAATATAAGAAAAGGGGGGTAGTATTCAATAAAGAACTTTTACCGGCAAAGAGCGCTATTTGTAAAGAGGTTGGTGAAAAAATAAGTTTTGTAAGGCGTGAGCAGAATTTATCTCAGAAAGAGCTGGCAGTTAAAATCGGTATTTCCCAACAATTGATTTCTCGTATTGAAAAAGGAAGAGAGAACGCTTCTTTGTCTACTTTGGCTAATATTGCGCGCGCTTTGGGAAAGAAAATTGAAATAAACCTTAGCAGCCAATAACATTATCTGTAGGATATGGAAAAAGTTGATGTAGTTATTGTTGGCGCAGGCGTGGTTGGTTTGGCAATTGGCGCAAGGCTTGCCAAATCAAATCGTTCTTTGTATATAATAGAAAGGCATGATTCTTTTGGCC
>JAUYCY010000100.1 GCA_030692055.1 Candidatus Omnitrophota bacterium
AATGCCGCAAGTTGTGACAGGATAATCTTTGCTATTTTCAACCATTTAAACAAACACTGGAAGGAACACCCTTGTAAGAAGTTTAATCAACTAGGGGCTGATACACTATGAGGACTTACACACTTTTGCTTGCGTTACCGCTCAGCCTTATTTTCTTGTATTTTCTGGCATTTTGCCTATAATAACAGCGGTTAAAAGCATAGCGCAAGGTGCATGGCGTATAGCGCGTAAAAATAGAAGCCAGAGGTCAGAAGACAGAGGAAAAATATGGATATTCTAAATCTAATCAGATCTCGGCGTTCAATCAGAAAGTTTAAAAAAAGTAATATCCCAGCTAAAACTATAGAAAAAATCTTAGAAGCCGGACGTTGGGCGCCGTCAGGGTTGAATAATCAGCCTTGGCAATTTATGGTTTTAGGAGGAACGCAAAAAGATGTTTTGGCCAAATATACCCATTACGGCTACATTATAAAAGGTGCAGACAAAGCCATTTTAGTATTCTTAGATAAAAAATCTTCTTATAACCAAGAAAAAGACCTAATGGCCATCGGCGCCTGTATCCAAAATATGCTGCTCTATATCCATTCCATAGGTTTAGCTGCTTGCTGGCTGGGTGAGATTTTAAATAAGCGCAGCAAAATTAAGAACTTTCTTAAGCTCCCTCAGAATTTAGAATTAGAAGCAGTTTTAGCTTTGGGTAAACCTTTGATATATCCTAAAAAAGGAAAGCGAAAAGCACTAAGAAAACTTTTTATTCATCCGCGTATATCCGCGTTTTCCGCCACTGATATTTTTTCTGTGTGGGCGGATCCGCCCCTGGCGGAAGTTCCGCGTTATTCCGCTTCTAATTATAATTATGCAAATATGTAAACACTTCGGACAATGCGGCGGTTGTAGTTTTCAAGATATACCTTACGAGACACAATTACGTAGCAAAGAAGAAAAAGTAAAAGAATTGATGTCTATGTATGGTGTTGAAGCAGAGGTAAAACCCATCAATGCATATCCGCAGTGGTTTTACCGTAATAAAATAGAGTTTAGTTTTGGTGTTCACCCCGTTAGAGAACAAAGTGTTTTACCATTTTCTGCCAATGATAGCCTTAATTCCCAGAATAATAGCGAACACAGTTTAAAGTCAACAATTTTCTCTAACGGGGCAAATGGCAAATTAGCCTGCGGCTTCTATAAAAAAGGCAGTCACATTGAACTTATAGACATTGAGGAATGTTTAATATTTTCGCAAGCTGCGGCAGATATTCTAAGAGCGGTAAAGGATTTTGCAAATAGCAGAAATTATCCCACCTATAATAAATTTACCTATAAGGGGTTTTTGAGAAACCTTATCATCCGCGAGACAAAATTTACCAAAGAAATTATGCTTGGCCTTGTTACTACCAGCGCAGAATCTTTAGATAAAAAAGGGCTTATAAAAGAACTAATCTCTTTAGAATTAGAGGCAAAAATAAAATCTATATATTGGATTATTAATGACTCTTGGTCTGATGCGGTTGTCTTTGAAAAAAAAGAATTGCTTTACGGAGAACCTTTTATCCAGGAAGATTTAGACGGTCTGCTTTTTAAAATTGGTATTGATTCTTTTTTTCAAGTTAACCCTCGCGCCATAAAAGATTTTTATGCAAAGATACGAACCTATGCTAACCTTAAGGGGGAAGAAAAGGTTTTAGACCTTTTTTGCGGTGGGGGAGGAATTGGTATATTTCTTGCTAAAACGGCAAAATTTGTCTGGGCAGTTGAAATAGAAAAAGCGATTATTGATGCTGCTTGGGAGAATGCTAAATTAAACAGTATAGAAAACATTTCTTTTTTTGCTTCCGATACCAGAAAGTTTCTCAATAGCCAAGCCGCCTTCTACAAAGATATAGATGTTTTAGTGATAAATCCTCCGCGGTCCGGGCTTTCTAATAAAATAAAGCGGGCTATTCTTAGGCTTACCCCAAAACGTATTTTTTATTCGTCATGCAACCCTGATACCCTTTTTAGAGATTTAAAAGAATTTTCAACAGATTATAAAATAGATTTTATTGAACCGTTTGACTTTTTCCCGCATACTCCGCATGTAGAGTGTTTGGCGGCTTTACATAAGGCCTAAAGAGTGCCGTTTCTATGCGTTTGACACTTAATAGCCTCAAGGGTATAATTGCACTATCATTTTTCCTGCGAAGCGTCCCCGTAAGGGGAGCTGCGTGCCAAAGCACTTGAAAAAATACTGTGCTCATTAAAGGGAGGTGTTTTATGAAATACGTTCGGAAAGATAAGTTTACAAAGCCGGTAACGCCAGCTGAAGTATTGGAGTTGGCACTGGAAAAGGAAAAGTCTTCTTACGAATTTTACGTAGAAATGATTAAGAAGACAGAGAATCCCTTTATGAAAAAACTTCTTGAAGAACTTAAAAACGCAGAGTGGGGACATATTCAGATAATTCAGCACAAAATGAAAGGTTGAGAAAAGAGGGGATACAGTAGCTTCAAGTTCTTAACGCAACACTTTATTCCTGTATAATAGCAGGAAAAAGGAGTTGCGATATGGAAAAATACCAAAGATTCAATCTGTCCGAACGTGAAGAACTGAGTCGTTGTTTGTCCATGAGTTATAGCTACCGACAAATCGCTACAATATTGCAACGGTCGCCAAGCACGATTTATCGCGAGATTTCTCGTAAGAATTTGACCCGAATTAGCTATCGTGCTATTTTCGCACAAAAACAAGCACAACACTTGGCCCAAATATCTCGCAAACCCAGAAAACTAGATAAAAATCAAAAACTTCAAGAAACTGTTATCGGATATTTGCAATTACGCTGGTCACCGGAACAGATTGCCAAAAGGCTAAAAATCTTATATCCTAATGATATGGCTATGCAGGTATCCCATGAAACTATTTACGCTTATATATACATCCATCCAAGAGAACATCTAAAACGCCAATTGCTTTATCATCTTAGGCGTAAGCATAAGTATCGCTATGTCAAGAATAAAGAACGTATAAAATGCCGTCCTATCCAAGACTATATCAGCATTGATGACCGCCCGCCCGAGGTCAATAGTCGCAAAATTGCCGGACATTGGGAAGGCGATCTCCTTCAGGGTTCAATGAACAAGTCGGCTATTGGAACGTTAGTTGAGCGAAAAACACGATTAACACTTATCGTTAAATTAAAAAATAAAGATGCAAATAGCGTGCGCAAGGCTTTTGCTCATAAGCTTAACCGATTGCCTGGCGCGCTAAAAAAATCTTTGACCTATGATCAAGGCCAAGAAATGGCTGAGCACAAAGTATTTACGCAAGACACGAAGATCCGGGTATATTTTGCTCATCCCCATTCCCCTTGGGAACGAGGTACGAGTGAGAATACTAACGCTTTGATTCGCGACTTTTTTCAAAGAGGAACCGATTTTTCAAGAATATCAGCTAAGCAGCTTAAATACGTTGAAGACTTGCTTAACAATAGGCCAAGAAAAATATTAGGCTTTTATACGCCTAGAGAGATATTCACCAAGAGTGTTGCGTTAGAAACTTGAATGTAAG
>JAUYCY010000020.1 GCA_030692055.1 Candidatus Omnitrophota bacterium
AAGCCATGTACTCTACAATTTTTAGGGGGCTTTTACACTTGGTAAGATCATTTTCTTCGAAACAAGCTACGACCACATCAGCAACGCTTATGTAATCCGGCACTTCCTCGTGCAAGACAAAATCTGTAAAGATAATATTTCTCTCCAAACCTAAGCTTTTGGCTAGCTCTTTCAACTTAGGGAGGTTATAACCCCCGCCAACTATCATAAACTTAACATCGGATATTTCTTGTTGGACTATTTTTGCCGACTCTATAAAAAGATAAGCATATTGCGCCCCTTGTAACTGCCCTTGATACAAGACTAAAGGAAATCGAATGTGGTATTTTTTCTTTACACGTCGAGGATTTTTTGGTTTGAATACTCTTAAGTCAGCACAGACGTGGCTTTCAAAAATTTTTTCTTCAGGTACACCCCTTTGTTGTGCTAAAACCTTCAGGTAATCGCTTGCTACACTAATAGTATCAACCATCCGAGGAATAATTATTTCTAAAACGTTTATGTAGAATCCTACAAGTTTTGAAGGTCCACTTGCCCGGTATATCATGTACTCCCAGTCATCCCAATCATAATGCAGATGCTTGTTTGCAAAATAAGCCCCGAATATTGCTGGCAAAGAAGCGTATGCGAAACATTTTTGGAAGTGTACAATGTCCGCCCATTTCGACAGGGTATAAACTTTGCTGATATTCTTTATTATAGCCCATTTATTACGGTTTAAAGGAATCGTTTCTACGCCTTCTAACTTTTTTGTATCAGAATTACTATTCTTTTCCGTACTAGGCAAAGGGAAATATACAAGTTTTACCTCATGACCTTTATGACTTAATTCTTTAGCTACGTTTCTTATCCTGCTAGTCCATGGTTCATCTACAGAGTATATATCATGAGGGTGTATCAAGAGTATTTTCAAGATTTACCACCTCATGTTCCCGGAAATATCTTGAAACCTTTTACTTTTTCCCATAATTCTAAATAAACGTTAGCCAGTAAGGTTAATAATAGCAAAAGTCCTAAGACTGATATTTTAAAGATTTTGTTCATTTTGTCGGTAGATAAAACCCTTGTTTTATGTTAAAAGGTTTTAAAATAGTTTAAATAAGTTTCTGTCAGTCATACCGGTTTTTTTCACACCATTTACAAAAAAATGGCCTATCCTTCGTGTTTATAACATCTCTTAATGAGTTAAATAACCAGTTATCCCATATGTCATGGAATGACTCTTCTTTTAAAGTTCCAAAAAACAAAGGAGGGTCTAA
>JAUYCY010000041.1 GCA_030692055.1 Candidatus Omnitrophota bacterium
TTTTTAAAAAATTCAGAAAAATCATAAAGCACTAGTTTTAATCCAAACATAAATAACACAGCAAAAAAGAAACTAAAAATCGAGCCATCTCTTGTCGCATACCAAACAATTCCGGTAAAACGCAAAAGAGGTATGGTAAGATGGGATCTTAACAAATATAGCGCACCTAATGAAAATATTGTGAGTTTTACTACTTTGTTGCTATGATATTCTTTCATTGAATAAAGTACACAAAAAACGAATATTATCTGATAAATGATACTTAATTCCCTAAAAAGATCGAAATCGTACCCGTTGACATCGCCGATTATGTTTGCCGGGGAAAAGAAATAATAAGATAGCAGCGATACATAAATAATGAAAATAATAAAAACGCTCAGTATAGAAGAAAGCGTAATGTTTGAGTTTTTTCTCTTTTTATACAAAATAGCTAAATTTATCAAAAAAAACACGAAGAGCGAAATTCTGAAAACTAACGATTTTAAAATAGGGATATAATCTGAAAGAATATTTGGCTTTTCATCAAACTTGTAAAGAGCAATGTCGCCGAAATACGCATCTTCTCCTTTCTTGGAAGTAAGATTAACTAAAGTAATGTATGTATTCGCAGTGGTAGGCCGGAATGAAGCGCTATATTCCTTCCAATCATTATCAGAGAGAACCCCTGAATAATATAAAGACGTGTCGTCAATTGTAGTCCCGACTTTAATTTGGCCATTTGCCGCGGTTCCTTTTTTATATAAGACTGAAATTTTATATGTTTCACCTGGTTTGGTAGCAACAGTATAGTAGACATAGCCCGTAGCGTCTTGCAGGGTTGTAATCTTAAAACAACTCTTTACGCTACTATCGTCAGATTTTGATAAAGTTGCCAAATGTGTTATCCAAGCCGAAGTATTTGTTGAAATATCGTTAATCTTAATAATATTTTCTTTTGAATCTTTTACTAATACATAGTTTTCCTTACAATCAGAAGCTTTTATATTATAATTTATTCCAAATAGCCGAAGCAGGCTTAAATTTCTCTCTGGAAACGATAATAAGATAAAAATCATTAATGATAGTATTGCGATAACATAAAACCTTAATTTCATTATTTTTAAAAACTTATACTTTAAGGTTACTAATTTAAAGATTGCGTAAATTATAATTAATAAAACTCCTGCCCAAAAATAAGAAGAAGACTTGAATGAGACTAAGAGCTGTTTCCATACCAACGCGTTAAAAGGACTAACTATTAACCCCGCTTTAAGCCTGTTGGAAGCAGCTATTACGTCATAAACGAAATAATACTGGTAGAATGTTGCCAAAAAGGGAAGAATAAATAAAACAACGTATAACCAAATAAACTTTATTATTTCTTTAAATCTGCATGCTTTTGTCCCATGGAATACAAATACGGCAATCCAGAAAAATATAGAAAGCATAATAAAATGCATATATACATAAATGATGTGGCCGCCGCTAAGCCAGAAGATGTAAGCAAGGCCAAAAAGCAGTATATCTTTCATTTTGTAGCCCTGGATAATTTTTATTACTAAAATCATAAGCAACGGATAGACTACAATTAAATTTCCTATTGTTTCAGCAATGAGTATTCTAGAAACAAAGTTAATGCTAAAGTAAGTAAGGGCGCCGAGCAGGGCAATCCAGTAGCTAAGCCTTAAGAATTTACAGGCGTATATGAATGTAAAAAGCAAAATTATAAGGTTTAAGCAACGGGTGAGATAATAAGTAAAATCGCTGAAACCAAACAACATATAGATAATTGTGTTTTGGCTAATGGGGTAATGGCCGAAATACATCGCAGGATGACCGCATCCTACATATTCATTCCAGGTCGGCAATACTCCTCTTCTCAAGGAATCTATGAAATTAACCATAAAGGATTTGTAGAGGGAGTATTCGGCGACGGGATAAAAGTAGTAACCAGCCAGCAAAGGATATATTAAGTAAACAGCGATAGCTATTGGCAGAATTATATATATGTTATTTTTTGTACGGTTACCGAGAAGGTTTGTCATTTTTGATTAGCCTGCTAAACTATAATATTTGCCGAATTATTAAATCAGTTTTTTACTATAGCCTTTCGCGCAAGAATTAGCAATTAGAATGTGGTTTAAATTCAGGATTGATACTACATGCATCAAGTTTTTACAAAAAATGTAAAATAGTGTTTATAATAGTTCCAAACAACATCCGGCTTTAATGAATATAAATCATCTATATCAAGAAAAGAACTGAGACAACCCTGACATTCATTTTTAGGCATATTTAGAAATGCTTCTTTAAAGCCGATCTTTTTCCCGTCTAACCAGCGATCATCTCTTACAAGTAGATTACATGGGGCAACTTTTCCATCCGGCGAAATCGTGCTAAACAAAGAGCCGGCATTACGGCATCTTATTCTTTTGTTTTGCATAATGGCTTTTTTTACGTTTTGATAATATCTTTCTGACAAGATGATGTTGTCGTTTCCGCGTTTTTTTGAATTGATAAGCCGATCTAAAGTCTCTATCATTCGATTGTCTTCATATTTTGTATCCGCATAACCTTTAAGATTGTTAGCGTGGGATTGTTCTGCGTAAAATACCGGCTGCAACAGCAATCTTACATTCAAGTTCTTAGCAAGTCTTAAAAGTTCATCTATAAGAGAATAATTATTTTTTGTAATGACCGAAACAAGGTATAAAGGTATTTCTTTGCTCTTGATTAAATTAATAGCCTCTATTACTTTGCGAAAGTTTCCCTGGCCGCGCTGTTTATCGTGAATTTCCTGCGGGCCATCCAGAGTCATATTTATATTATCTACACCTTCAAGATAATTCAGGCGTTCTGAAATTAACGAGCCGTTGGTAGCCAAAGCCACTGAAAACCCGCATTCTTTTGCGTGCTTAACAATTATCGGAAAATCTTCTCTTATAAGAGGTTCCCCTCCTGTAATTGACAGTCTGGATGTGCCCATAGCGGCGAATTCATCAAGCATTTTACAGATTTCTTCGGTATCCATTTCATATCTTTTATCATTATAAATACCGCAATAACTGCAGCGCTGATTACATCTAAAGGTTATGTTAAACTGTATTGCATGAGGAAATTTTATTTTCAAAATCTTTGCCTTTATAAGATTGAAGGCGCCC
This sequence comes from Candidatus Omnitrophota bacterium, assembly GCA_030692055.1. The sequence goes on from JAUYCY010000041.1 coordinate 3,141, forward strand.
GTCGGTATTATTGATTTTCTTTTATTTTTCATACTTAATTATTTTCGAAATAAGAACGCGCGAGCAAGGCTGTAAAATCAATATCTTTCTCGCTTAAACTTTCATTAACTTCAACTATAAGCGTACAATTTTTAACAATTTCTGCCTTTGGCATTGATGTGTGATAGATTTCAAAACCAGGCTCACTACTGCAAAGAGTAAGATAGCTGGCTGATGAGTCTATGCCATGCAAAAGGAGAAATTTTTTTAAACCCTTAATATCTTCAGTTACTACAGGAAACCTCCAGTATACATTAATTGCGCTTTTTGTGATGGCTGGAATTCTTATGCTGGGTATTGCCTCAAACAGCCTTCTTAACCTTTCACCGTTACGAATTCTGGCAGAAGTAACGTATTCTGCTCTTTCTAAAGACTTTAGGCCTACGCGGGCTTGAATATCCGTATATTGCGTTAGATAATCATCTGGAAATTTTTCATACAATTTGTTTTCAAAGCCGCCAAGTAAAACTTTTATATTGCCGGAATAGAGGCGGTACGTTATCCGCGGGTCTATATGCTCTAATACAAACACTAAGAAAAAAGTAAAATAAGAAAACACCCATCTTGAAAAAAATACCGCATATATCAAATCCTTAACGGCCAGTTTTATAAGCATCCGTTTACGTGGCGGTAATAAATCTGTGCTCCTTAATTTAACAAGGCTATCGGCCAACGTTTCATTATTAGTAATGATCATTCCTCCGAATAAAGACGAACATACCTTAAAATTTGTAAGGCTAAAGAAAGCTACGTCTCCAAAAGTACCAATTTTTTTCCCATTATATGAAGCATCAAAACATTGAGAACAATCTTCAATAATTTTTAGGCCGTATTCATCGGCTATCCTTTTTATTTTATCTATGTCAGGCACTACGCCAAAAAGATAAGTGACTAATATAGCTCTGGATTTTTCGGTTATAGCATCTTTAAGCTTTTGTGGGTCTATACAGAAAGTATCTGATTCTATATCTACGAATACTGGTTTTAAACCAAGGGTATGTATGCTATTTACCATATCAGCGATAGTTAAAGGAGCCATTAAAATCTCGCTACCTTTTTCAAAATTCATAGATTTCAATATAAAATGCAAAGCAATCCGCGCGTGAGGAAATATGAGGGCTTTTTTTGCGCCAAAGCGTAGCCTGAAAGCTTCCTCCAATTCCTTAGTTTTAGCACCGGAAGAAAGCTTTCCAAAAAGAATATTTAACAAAGCAAATAAAAGTTCGTTAAATTTATTTGTCAGCTGTAATTTATGAATTTTATTAGATTTAAATAGAACCTTTACGACGTTAAACATAGCCATGCGCATGGTTTTACTTTAAGATTATTGCTGTATTTTAGAAATCTTCGATACAGATATCGGGCTACTACACATTTTACGTGTTCTTATTTTTAGAACTAATATTAATTTTATTCATCACGTTTTGCCATCGTTTTTTCTGATTTTTATTTCTTATGAAAGGACAAAAACCACATTTTAAATATGTTTTTATAGCCGGGGTTCGAAATGAATCTGTCTTAAGATATGCATAGGAAAGATTTCTTTTCTTCATTTCTGAAAGAATATATACTAACAGTTTATACCCCAATTGGTTACCTCGGCTTTGAGGCTTAACCGCAACATACCCGATCTCGGCTGAATTGTCATTTAACGACCTTTCATGAATCACTGAAAAACCAACCACTGAGTTCCCTGCAAGCAGAATGAAAATATCCTTTTCCGGTTCTTCCACGCAATCTAAAATTCTTTTTTCAAAACTCAAGCGATTCCATAATCCAAGGCTGCCTATGCTATTAAGCAAATTGATGCAATCTTCCCTGAGGCTTTCATGATAGCCTCTGATTTCTAAGTTATTTTCTAACTTTAAAGGCTGAATTATTTTATTATCTAATACCATCTTCATCTCTAGATAAGTCGAGCGCAGTATTCTTCTCTTAAGGCTTCCTATTATTGCTTTTAAATTCTCAAGCCTGAACAAACTCCTAAACCATACAAGTAAAAAATACATATTAATAATCCTTACGCCAAAGATAAAATGTAGTAAATAAAAGTATTGTTACTAAAGTAAGTGATAAGGTAACTGTTAAAGTAAAATATGGAACTTTACAAAAAAACTTAACTTTATGCATTCCGGCAGGCACCTTGACAGCACGAAAGGCATGAAATGCAGGAACAATCTCTACTCTCTCTTCATCAACGGTAGCTGACCAGTAGGGATGAAAAACGTCGGTTAAAACCAGATACCCTCCGGAAAGAGATTCTACCGATATCTCGACATATTCGGGCTCATATTTAATAAACGTTGCGGGTTTAACAAAATATACGCTTGAGGCTTTAACTGTTTCCGGTTCTTTTAATTCAATTTGCGGACGCATATTTTTTTTAAAATCCTCAAAGTTATTTTCAGTTACGTTCGATACTAAAAATGAACGCGGCAAGGTATCAGATAACTCAGCTATATTAAATTCTCCGGATTTAGTAACATTGCGAAGTTTTAATTTTTCAATTAAAGGCGGTAATAAATTATCGTTTCTGGTTATAACACAATCCACCCCTAGTAATTTAAGCAACTCCAGCTCTAGGGGGGGGATGGTCCAGACCGTAAAATAATAAACTTTATTATTGGTAAAACCTTTCATGTCTAACTTGGGCAGTCTTGATATTGTTTTTTCCGAATAGGTTGAGGGGTATCCCGCTATATGATCTTTGGGATTAATGCCATCCTTATAAAAATTTATCAATTGGCTATAGCGTACCGGTTTCATACTGCCGTAAAAAGCAGCGTTGTTTGTCTGTTTAAGAAGAAAAGTACCCTGGTTTTGTGGAAGTTGGTGCTCAATATCTGGATCGAGCACTCTACGATAAGGTAAATAATCCCTTCCCTCAATAATCTTTTTTAAGTCTGGAACCTCCTTGAAAGGATCATAGGTAAGTCCTGAACGCAATAAAGGATTTGCATAGCCACGGGTAGGTTTAGTGGGAAGAGTATAATACAGGTTATTAAGTGCTGAAAAAATGATTACAAAGGGGGCGAGCCTCAGCAATAATGGTTTAAATTTAAAATTATTCATAGTCCCTATGGCAGCTATAAGAACAAATAAGAAGTCTATAAGATAATTATCTCTTCCCGGAATCCAAACCAGGCCAAAAAGGTGAGTCAAAATAACCTGTCCTTGAGATTCTAACAATAAAATTATCAAAATAGAGATATATGCTAACCTACTTATTTTGTTGCGAGGGACGTCTAAACACCCTAACCACACCAAAAAACCCCAAACCCCTTTAAAAAGAATAGGTGCGATACGAATTAAATATGTTTCATCAAAGTTGGCTAACGGCTTACACCAATAATAAGCTGGGAGCATAAAAAGAATCCAGCTAGATAATAATTGTTTTCGTGAAACTAGACGAAACGACAGTATCGCCGCCAATAATGCGCCGAAGAATACAGGGCTGCGCAGAAACAATGCTAAAAACGGAAACTTCCAGAATCCTAACAAGAAAAAGATAGCTAAACTTATAGAAATAAAATACCAGCGGTATCGATTTTTATTATATAAACCTGTAAACGCATAAAAACAAATTAGTATAAGGGGAATTAATTCTGAGTCTCCCATGCTTAAAAAAAGATTCTTGTATAATTCAAAAGAAAAAAGATTGCCTAAGCTGTGAGGTATAAGCATACGACCAGAATTATTTAAAGCATTCACTAAAATATTGATTTGCCAGCTCTGCGCTAAAATTGCAAATAAGATACTAAGCCAAGCAAAAAATATCATTGAAGACTTTTTTGGCTTCATTATAAAAAAAGCAGTTATTAGTAGTAAAGTAAAAAAAACGAATTCAAAAAACCAGAATTCTAACTTCGTGCCAAACATCCCTAAAAAGAATGCCCAACCTGTCAGTAGGACATAACGCCACTTTGCTGTTTCAAGCCACTTAATTATAAATAAAAATGTCAACATATGTGCTATAAATGTGTTGGTATTAATAAACTCAAAATACCAATACGTAATCAGTGGAGACATAAAAAAGAGTAAAGAGCATGTTACTGCTGTCCATGGCTCAAGCTTCATTTTCCTGAATACGTAATACCCAGCTAAAACAAGCGCCATGCATTGTATTAAATAAAAGTACCCATAGCGTGGGCCTATAATAAGCTCAAAAATTGTGTAAGGATCTATGGGCACGGTTGACCATATAACTGCCTCATGTCCCGCTCCCCAATAGGGGTTCCAAATGGGAAACTGAAAATTCAGCAGGCGGTGCAAAAACCATTGCCTGAAAGGATAATACATGCCTGCAAAGTCATTGTGAGAAAAGAATAGTTTCCCAGTATATAAGTTATAAGTGAAGTAAAAAGGGAATAGGAAAATTAAGATACGGGGATGGCGGATGCTTTTTATGAGAAAATTTTTCAATTTAACTACGAAGGGTTGATACGTTCTCAATGTAAATATCTCCTCATCAAATTTAGATAATCAAAGAGAGCTTTAGTATATGCGGATACCGACCGCTTGGTTCCTGAAACATTCCTCCATTCTTTTACCGGAACTTCATACAACCAGCTGTCATTTTTAATTAGCCGCGATAAGCGTACAATAAGCTCTGCATCAAATATCCATTTCGAGCCAAAAGGTTCTTTAACTGCTGGGGCAAGTATATTCGCAGCAAAAATTTTGGCTCCGCACTGGGTATCATAAATACGGATATCAAAGGTTAAGTCTATAATAGTAGCGAATAGCCTGCCAAAATAATGCCGTAAATGCACGTGTTCAATTGACCTGCCAGCGAGATGAACACGGCTGCCAATAACTGCTTTTACGTTTGGGTTCTTCATAAAAATTTCGACAAAATCCCAAACCTCTGTAAGAGAAACAGCCAAATCTGCATCCCAGAAACCGATTATGTCGTATTTATTTTTTCCTAATAGATAAAGTATACCTTGCCTTACAGCTTCTCCTTTACCTTTATTATTATCTAATGAAAAATAAAACGCCCCATAGGGATTCCTTGCGCATATTTTCTGTATGATTAAAAGCGTATCATCTTTACTGCCATCATTGACAAATAAAAACGTTAACTTAGGATTTTTTTCTAACTCATCTACGAACGCTTGAGCGTTTAATCTTTTTTCTTCGTTGTAGCATGGAATAACTAAAGCAATACTGTTAGTTAACACTACCTCACCTCTTGTATTAGAATTAAACTTTATCTCTGGCGAAGGGTTATGAATTACGTATTTTTGTTTTGCCTAACAAGATCTTCCAACGCCTATATATTAGATATCTCGCCGCGTTTTCAACAAATAATATATATAATAAGCATATGATGGATAACACCCAGAAAGCTATAACAAGAGTTAATCCGTGCTGAGGAATAATGCCGCGCTGAACACAAAGTAAAGCAAGGTAGAGAATAGCGGAACTAAAAATAGCCCTGTTAGGTTTATCCATATTATTGCCGAAGAATGTCAATGATACTACGATTGCTATATTAAAAAGGGCAAATATAAACACAGCCCATTGTATAAAGTTTAATTTCAAGTAGCTAAATCTTAAGCATACAAGCCCAGTCACTCCGCAGGCTTTATCTCGTTCATGCGGCGCCACTCCAAGTTTTAGCGGCAAATAGCCGTACGACCACGAGAGATTCCCTGCACTGGTAGCGTAGGGGATAAAATAGAAAATCTCCATAAATGATTTCGCCTGATTAATTATATATTCAAAGGGGTGATCAACAACATATTTAAAATAGATTGTCCGTAAAGCATCATAATATCCCTTACCGTGAATATTAAAATTCGGATGCATGACGTTCGGATACCTTGCCCTAACTATATCATAACAAGTTAGATCATAATATTTCATCCCTAAGCTGTTTGGATATTTGCCAAGGCTCAGCGTAAGAGAATGCCATGCTGGGTGGTTACCTGTTGTTCGCAAATATGGTTTTAAATCACCCATAAATTCTTTTGTTTTAATATCCCTATGCAAAGAAAATACTATGGGTAATATAAATACAACGAAACAATAAGACACAAATATAAAACTAAGCACGGCAAGCTTTTGTTTAAACTTTACGTTTAATAGTAATATAAGAATAATAATAGCATAGAGAACTGCTATTCCTTCCGAATATCTAACGAGAACCATGGTTCCAATTAGTAATCCTGAAAATAGAATAAACAAAATACTTTTTATTTTTAATAGCTGTGGCTTTAGCCAATTTATTAAAAAAATTATTGCGATAGCTATACACGGAAAAGATATGGTAAAAATGCGGCTATCAGGATTTCCGTAAACAAAAGAAAGAATATTACTTTTAAATAATAACGCCAGAATAAAAAATATCCAACCTGCAAAAATATTTTGACATAATCGTTTAACTATAAAAGAAAGTATTATTAAGGAAATTATAAATATGATATTATGCAAATTTTCTAAAAACCCAATAGTTATTTTTTTTCCGCTAAGAGCAATTAACTCCAGCATAGAAATATAACCGATATCATCAAAATCATCGGGTCCGGAGCGTATTATTCGCCTTACGCCTGGCTCAGATTTCCATGGCAGGCCAAAAGCTTCGGCATAATCGTTCACTTCATATTTAACATAGCCGAGTTTACCAGCCTCATTTGCCTGTTGGATATTCTTTAAAACAAAATAACCTGTTCCTTTATTGGCGATATTTTGGTTTACCTTTAAGGTTCCAGAAATTAATATTATCAAAATAATACCATAAAGAAATATACGACTATTGAGCTGCGGTATTTTGAAATATTGTGTCATAAAAAATCTTATGCTGGGCCCCAAACTTTAAGATTCCTCAATTTCTTAGAGATTACTCTCCTCATGTAATATCGATTCCAATCTCTTTTATGGAAAAACGCATATAGGGCTCTTGGAAAAGCATTAGAAATAAAAATATTCTTTATTTTAAAGAAACGAAAAAAACCCGATTGCAGTAACCAGCGCATAAACCTTTTATTGAAAAAAGTAAAATAATTCATCCAAAAGTTAATTTCATAATAGCCCTGAACATTTTTTATGCCCGAACCGATTCTACCGTTCTCAATGTTACCAATGTCATCTTCAGATAGTACACCTTTTTCTTTAGCAAATTGAGTAATATACGCTTTGGGATAATAAGCCAACCAATACGTACTCACTAAACTGGGTCTATTCTCATTATAAAAAGATAGCGCTCCAAGCATATCATTTTGATTTTCACCAGGAATACCAAAAATGTGATCACATTGAAGTATTATGTTTCTTGAGCGTATAGTTTTTATAGCTTCTGCTACTTTTTCACGCTTAATTGCTCTTCTTAGGACATTTTTAGAAATATCTTCATTCAAGGATTGCACCCCCATGGCTACATAAGCGCAGTTTGCATCACGCATTAAATCTGCAAGCTGCGGAGTCACCATATTTGGATGTACTGAAGCTAAAAAAGGTAAATTTATTTTTTCTCTATATAGATTAAGAAATTTAGTAGTCCAATCTTTATCGAACCCGAAACATTCATCTACAAATGCTACATAAAAAGGAGAATATTTTTGTTTTGCCCAAATCAATTCTTCTATTATATTTTCCGGTGAACGATAGCGAAAACGTTTGCCTCCTATTGCGGTGTTTAAATAATCATTAATACAAAACGAACAAACAAAAGGGCAACCTCTTGAACACTGAACAAAATAATGCGATTTCATTGAAGGGTCTTCATTATAAAACAAATCTTTATCAGGGAAAGGAATACTGTCAAGTTCTTCATTGACCGTATAATCAGAAAAATTACCGATTAACTTTCCATTTTGCTTATACACTATGCCTTTTATGAAAGGGATTTCTTCGTTTAAAATAGCGCTTAAGTTACGTATATAATTTAAAACAGTAAATTCACCCTCCCCGATTGATATTGCATCAATTTGTGGATAATTTAAGGTAAGCTGTGGCAACAAACTTGTATGTACCCCGCCAGCAAGGACTTGTATTTTAGGGTCTAATTCTTTTACGATGCCTGCGATAGCCATATTAGCCCTAAAGGTATCCGTAAGTAAAGATAATGCCAAAATATCCGGGTTATGACTACAAATTTCAGCAGCTATTTTATGGTAAAATTTTTCATTTGTTTTTTTTGAAGAGTCAAAAGCATAGTAATCTACGAGATTTTTATAAATCAACTTAGTCTTTATTTTTTCTTGCTTAAGTACGGCTGATATATATTCTAATCCGAGAGATTCATAATCGTTATAGAAAAAAATTACAGATTTTTGTGAATCCATTTCTGGTATTTTATAAAATCTTCTAAAAAATTATTATTTATCCCCTTTGTATTGAGTGAGTAATTTACCTTGAAAGGCCCATAAAATCAGCAATAGCAGCCTACCGAGGTTTAAAAAAATAACAGCAAAAACACTAAAAATATAGCGCTTATTAAGCCACCATTTTGGAGGTAAAACCAACCATTTTGTGCCGCGCCTATCAAATGAATTTCTGATAAGCATCCAAAGGCGTTTCGGCTGCAAGAAATAAAGCATGTTAGCCTGCATAACATCCATAATTATCTCTTCTTTAGTTGAACCTTTTGGATAATAAGGCAAGGGCCATTTGAAAGGATTCTTGGCGCTAAGAGCCCCTGTGGGAATAAAGTTTTTCCAATCGCCAATTATATTCAGGTTATTTTCCGCTTTAGCCATATTGAATAGTTTTGTTCCCGGATAAGGAGTTGCGTTGTTAAATCTTACCTTTGCGATATCTAACATTTGAGCCAGACGAAATGAATCCACTCTATCCTTTCTTGTTTCACCGGGAAGCCCGTATATAAAAACTCCATCTACCAGAAAATTATATTTCTTTGCAAGCTTAATTCCGTTTACTATGTCTTTTACTGTTTCTTTTTTATCAATCATTTTCATGAGCTCTTCACTGGCAGTTTCTATTCCAAGCGCAAGGCCTGTGAAATTTGCGGCTTTAAGTTGTTTTAGCAAATCATCATCAATGCTATCTCCGCGAGTTACCATAGTAAACTCTATTTTGGTGTTTAACCCTTTTTTTATAATCCCAGCACAAAGCTCATAAACTCTTTTTTTGTTAAGGGTAAAAATATCATCAAAAAAAACAATATTGGAAGGCTTATATAGAGAAAACAGCGTTTCTATTTCTTTAATTACTTTTTCGGTTGTTCTATAGCGATAAATATTTCCATTAATTGCCCGTTGGCTGCAAAAAAAACAATTGTACGGACAACCTCTTGATGAGATGACAAAACCCATATCATAAATTTTTGGATCAAATAAATGATATGGAATATCCGGTAAAAAATTGATATCAATGAGAGGGGCTCTTTCATTATGAATTATTTTTCCGTTATCCTTGTATGAACATGACAAAATATCTTTAAATCCTATGCCTTTTTTGTGATTAATAACTATCTGCTCTATCACCGGCTCAGCTTCGCCTTTAACTACAAGGTCAACCGAAGGCCTACTTAGCGCCTCTTCCGGTAAAACCGTAGGATGGATTCCTCCAAGTACAACCGTAGATTCAGGATATACACTTTTAATCTGGTCTGCAAGCTCATAGCCGCGGCTTATATTCGGAGTCATGCAGCTGATTCCAACTAATTGTTTTTTATCACTTGTAAGATCTTTAATTTTTTCTTTAGTAAGTTTTTCAACCTCTTCATCAATTATTTTAACCGAGTAATTCCTTTCCATCAGATAAGCACCAAGATAACCAATGCCAAGAGGTATACTTTTTGCAACTAAAAAATCAAATACGCCGTGTTCCTCGGTTTTTGGATTTATGAATATTATGTCTGCCATAAATCAAACAAAATTAATATGTGCGGGGATAGACCCTATAGCCTCGCTTAATATATCCTTTTTTTGTTTTAAATCCCATAAAAACTCATTCACCTTATGCTGTAAACACAAAGAACCACACATTGTTTTTGCATCAAATTTATCCGAAGCTATCAAGCTTATAACTTCCCAGTAACGCTCGCTCTGCCAAATTTTCTTAAAAGAAGTTTCTGCAATATTTCCGATATGATATCTTTTATATTTTTCATTAAACAACATTCCGCAGGGGGCAACGAGGCCTGAACCTGAAAATTGCATAATAAAAGGCGGACCGTAACAGCGGGAATAATTACGTTCGCCACCGCTTAATATCTTAGACCATTTGGCTTTTACCAAATAATTACTGTCGGAGTATTTTTCCGCTTCTTTTAAAATATTAATCAGATCAAAATATTTATCGTATTCAACGCCTAAACTCCCCTGCTCATCGTCACTACAATGTTTAATAACTAAATAATCAACTCCTAGTTCCTTGCCCAGTTTTGCCAAGGGAACAACCTGCTCGGCAAATTGAGGAAGAAGCACCATTTGAAGCCCAAGAGTAACGTTGAGTTTATTTTTTTTCTTTATAGCTACGCTTTTTTTTATAGTTTCAATTACTTTGTCAAAGCAGTCTTTTTTACAACCCATTATCTTTGCGTAATTAAACGGGTCTACTGCGGATATGTTAAACCTAAGGTAGGTAAGAACAGGTAATATCTCTTCTAATTTCTCATCTTTCAAAAGATAACCATTTGTACCAAGAGCCATATCCAAGCCATTACTTTTTCCCCTTAATATTGCATCATATAAATGCGGGGAGCAGGTGCTTTCGCCATCGCTAACAAAGCTTATAGCTTTTACACCAATCTTGGCAGCATCATCTAAGAATCTAAAGATTACATCCCTGGTCATTTTTTTTACATCGTTGTTTTGGAGCTGACCATAACAATAAACGCATTTATAGGTACAAGCACGGGTTAAAGCGCAATCAATGGTTATGGGGGCGACGCGTTCACCGCGCAGCCAAGCCTCTACTCTTTCTTTATGCCAATTTAATTTATGTCCATCAAGGATTAGTTCTGTCATTTAAACCACCATTTCTATCGGATAGATTATGTCTTTTTGCTGACTGAGAATCTTCGCTAAATTTACCGCGCATATTTTTCGCGGCCTTATTAAAATAAATATCCTTAATCAATCTAAAATATCCTCTTACTACTTTCAAAAATGATGGAAAGGTTACAGCTTTAGATACGCCTTGCGGCCGCAGTCCTAATCTATAAGGCACTTCCGCAAAGAGATAACCTCTTTTGGCGACTTTTATAAGAATTTCTGTCTGGAAAAAGAAACCAACACTTTTACAATCTATCTCAGATAAGATTGATTTTCTGTATAACACTGTACCGTTAGTATAGTTAAAGTTAACTCCAAAGGTAGAGTTTATAATAAATCTATAAGTGCACGATAAGGCATTTCTAAGAAAAGAACGCACTTGTCTATTAAACACAAAAGGGATAACGACATCCACATGGTCAAGTAAATTAGCGTAACGAAAAGTCTCCCAAGGATCATTTTCATTATCACCAGGAAGCATCACCACAGCCTCACCTGCTGTAACATCAACACCCCCCCAAAACGAAGCGCCTATCCCCAGGGGGGTAGAATGTTTGATTAAACGTATACGGTTATCATTCTTGCTTAAATCTAAAACAATTTCTTCTGTTTTATCATTACTACCATCATTGATAACGACAATTTCTCCATTTATTTTAAAATCATCGAAAGCCTTAAGAGTGTTGGTAGCAGCTAAAGAAATATTCTTTTCTTCATTTAAGGCAGGCATTATTACGGAAATAGATATTTTATTGTTTTGCATTATTTCTTAACTTTTGATAAATATTAAATAACCAATAACCAAGATACAAGGTACAAACAAATTCTCCGCCAGAGGCGGATCCGCCCACATATAAAAACATATCGGTGGCGGACAATATTCAATTACCAACGACCAAACAAAAAAAATTACTCTGATTTATTGATGATTGATGACAAAATATTTTTAAGTTCTCCTGCTTCTTTTATCAACGGTTTAATTTCCGTTTCCTTATTTGTGTTGGCTTCTAAAATAAGTTCGAGCCAATGATGGCTTTCCTTAGCTTCTCTTCTGGCAATTTTTAGTCGTTGGATGAAATCTTTTTTTCCTAAAGCATCGTTTGCTTCTCTATAGTTTGCTCCGACAGAACCAGCTGATCCGACTATTTGCCCTACTAGTCTATCATTCGTTGGGTTTCTGGGTAAACTTTTACACATCCTGATTACAGCCTTGGCAAATTCAGTAGTTCTTCTTTCTAAATCAAATTCTTTAGCCATCTTATTTGTACTATTTTAGACTTATGTTTACAATAACCAAGAACCAAGAAACAAGATACAAACAATACCCAAATTCCAATAACCAATAACCAAACAAAGATTTTTCTGCAATCCCTGTTTGGTTATTGAAATTTGATTATTGATTATTGTTTGGTTATTGTATCTTGGTGTTTGGGTATTACTTTCGTTAAACACGTATATATCCTGCTTTATCACTTGTTATCCATTCATCTACAAGTTTATTAAATGGCTTTTTATCGGTGTATGGGTCATATACTTTCATTTTAACTAATTCCATTGCTGCAATATCATCCTGGCCGCAGCAGTGAGACGGTCCCAGGAATTTAAAATAGTCATTTACTCCGGTAGCGATAAATTTAACGTTTATTTTCTGTAGTACTACGTCATTACGCACCTGCTCAAGCGCTCGAAAAGCTAAAAAATTGACTATAGAATAGACAATAGGGATAAGGCCGCTTATGCTCATACCACTAGTTATGCCAACGGTACCCTGCTCCATGATGCCGCAATTAATTATTCTTTTGGGAAATTCATCTTTTAGTTTATCAATAGCCCCAAACCCCATATCGCATACTAAAAGATAGTAGCGTTCGTCCTTACGAAAATAAGGAACCAGGCTATTCACAATATCCCTTCTAAAATTAGTCTCCATAACTTTTTCCCATTGCTATTTCCTCTTCCGTGGGTATACGGAAATGAAACTTGGGGATATTTTCCATACATTTTAAACCAAATCCCTTTATTGTTTCTGCGATTATTATGTTTGGCCTATTATTTATACTTACTTTTGCTTTCTGTAAATGTTTGGCTAAAGCTACTACATCATGGCCTGAACAGATAATCGGAGAAAGGCCAAAGCCTTTAAGCCTATTCAACATATCTTTGGTTTCTTTATCTAAGACATTAATAATAAAGTCCATTGCCTGAAGACGGTTAGCGTCAATTATAATCGTAAGGTTGCCAACCTCATGCTTGGTAGCAAATTGCATTGCTTCCCAGGTAGAGCCTTCTTGTAATTCCCCATCTCCCACAACGCAAAAAGTATGATATTTTTTCTTCTGTAACTTTGCCCCAAAAGCAACGCCTGTTGCTATTGGTATACCATGGCCAAGCGAACCACAGCCGGCTTCAAGGCCATATTCTAATTTACGCTCCATACATCCCGATAGAGAACTGTCTTTGGTATAAAATCCTTCCCACTCTGTTTTAGGAATTACACCCTTATCGGCTAAAATAGCATAGAGAGCGTAGCAACCATGCGCTTTAGAAAAGATTAACCTATCTCGTTCTTCCCACAAAGGATTTGCCTCTTGATAATCCATTACGCTGTAATACAAAGCGACAAGGATATCAACACACGACAAAGAAGGGGCGATATGACCAGCTTTATTACGCACTGAAATATCAATGACGTTAGCTCTAATATAATTAGCCTTATCTTTTAGCGCTATCTTTTTGTTCATAGCGAATCTCTATCCTAGATAAAATTCACGCACACATTTGATTACGTAATCAATTTCTTTTGAGGTTAGATGCTGATGAACCGGTAAGGTAATAATTGTGCGGCAGTGTTCTTCGCACACCGGAAAATCACCCTTTTTATAACCTAAATGCCTAGCTGCCTTTTGTAAATGCAAAGGTATAGGATAATGAATCTTTACTTCTACGCCTTTTTTAAGCGTATACGCATATAAACCATCTCGATTTTTTGCCTGGATTACATAAGTATGATACACCTGCTTTATGTTGGGCCGACGGGGCGGAATCGTGATATGGCCATTAAGTTTCTTAAAAGCTTCATCAAAACGCCGGGCGTTTGCAATACGTTTCTCAGTAATAGATACAACATCTTTAATCAAACGGTTAGCCACAACTGCCTGCAGAGAATCCAACCGGCTGTTGTGTCCGAACATTTCGATTTCATCGCGTGTGGACAAACCATGGTTACGAAATAATTTTAGTTTCTCGCATAACTGTTTTGAACGGGTAACAATAATGCCTGCGTCTCCCCAGACATTTAAGTTTTTTAAAGGGTGCATACTAAAACAGGCGGTTTTCCCCCATGAGCCAACATGTTTTCCGTCGATAGAAGCTAAAATTGCCTGCGCTGCATCCTCTACAACTAAAAGATTATGTTTTTTTGCAATCTCCATAATTTTAGGCATGTCTGCGGGGCAGCCTGAAAGATGAACCGCAAGTATCGCCTTAGTCTTAGGTGTAATTGCTTTTTCAATTTGATTCACATCAATAGTATATTCTTCGTTATTGTCTACAAATACCGGACGTGCTCCGGCCATCGCAATCGCGCCAACAGTAGCAATAAAGGTATTGGGCGTAGTAATAACTTCATCGCCAGGGCCTATGCCTAAAATTTCTAAAGAAAGGATAAGAGCGTCTGTTCCGGAACTCACCCCGATAGCATAAGGTATTTTACAAAGCTTAGCAAAATTTTCCTCAAACTTTGCCACATCTTTACCTAAAGTAAAATCACCGCTTTTTACGAGCCTGCCTATATCTTTAAGATAGGGGCCAATATTTTTGAATTGCCGGCCCAAATATGAATAGGGAATTTTCATACTGCTTCCTCCTTTCTGAAGAAGATTACACAGATTATTAAAAGAATTACAGCGATTGAAATAACATATTTATTTCCCTTAACCTCTGCAATCATTCTCCTAATCTATATAATCATTATTTACTCCTATTGTTTATAAAAATCGCGGATACAATTTACTATATAATTTAGCTCTTTGTTGGTGAGCTCAGGATAAATTGGCAAACTCAAAATTCTTTTTGCCTGTTTCTCAGTTACAGGCAAAGAACCTATTTTATACCCTAAGCTTTTTGCCGCAGGCTGTAAATGTATAGGAATAGGATAATGTATTTTGGTGCCAATAGCTTTATTTTCCAAGAATTTAATTAATTTCTCGCGCATTTCTACCTGTATCACAAAAGTGTGGTATACAGATTTTTCATGGGGTTTCTCACGTGGAACTTTAACTTGCTCTAAATCAGCTAGGTGTTCCTGATAAAATCGCGCATTTGCCCTACGTTTATCTGTCCATTCTTTTAGATAATTCAGCTTAACAAGCAATAATGCCGCTTGCACAGTATCCAGCCTTGAATTGGCACTCCAAATATCACAATCATCACGGCTGCTAAAACCGTTATTGCGTAAAATCTGTATTTTTTTATATAGATCTTCGTCATTCGTTGTTAATACCCCGCCGTCGCCGCAGGCATTTAAGTTCTTTAAGGGGTGTAAACTAAAACAGCCTATTTGGCCAAAAGAACCAACATATTTATTCTTATACTGTGCACAAACCGCTTGTGCACAATCTTCAATCACCGCCAATTTATGTGCTTTTGCAATTTTTAAAATAGGTCCCATATCTACTGGCCTGCCGGTCAAATGAACTGGTAGTATTGCTTTAGTGCGAGAATTTATAGCATTTTCTATCAGGGGTGGGTTTATATTATAATCTTCGCCTACATCTACGAATACCGGCTTTGCACCAACTAATGCAATACAGCTTGCGGTAGAAACAAAAGAGTTCGCAACCGTAATCACTTCATCGCCAGGGCCTATATTTAATGCACGAAGGGCAAGAATAAGAGCATCTGTTCCCGTGCCTAGGCCTAAAGCATATTTTGTACCGCAAAGCTTAGCAAAGGAGTGCTCAAAAGTTGTAACTTCTTTACCAAGTATAAATTGCCCGCTTTCTAAAACTTTGCCTATCGCAGCTAAAATTTCTTTTTTAAGTCGTGTATTTTGTTTGGCAAGATTTACATAAGGAATATTCATCGCAAATTTATTGCTTTCATAGTTCTAATATTGTAGTAACGTATATCTTCCATAGGATTTGGTATTCTACCTTCTTTGAAAGCATCCTGAAGGTCTTGGATTGCCTCCTCCACACTGTGCTTAGCGCTAAAGCCGAGCTCTTTTTTAATCTTTTCGCTACAAACCTGATATGACCGGTTATCACTAGTTGTAGCCACCTCAATGGGTATATCTTTGCCAATAACTTTTCTTACTTTTTCGGCAAGCTCCATTACGGTAAAATTCTCATAACCCGCATTAAGTATTTTTCCATCAATCAATTCGTCAGGATATTCTAATGTTTTGACATAAAGATTAGTCATGTCTTCCATGTGAATATTCGGCCGTTTTTGCTCTCCGCCAAAAACGGTAATTTTTCCTTTATTGACAGCGTGATTAGTTAAAATGTTTACGGTTAAATCAAGTCTAAGGCGCGGTGAATATCCGCATACTGTTGACGGCCTAAGTATCAAGGTAGTAAAACCGGGCACCCTTTCTTTTATTAGAACTTCTTCACAAAGCATTTTGTATTTAGAATAATCGGTAAGCGGCTCTAAGGAAAGTTTTTCCGTTACTCTTTCCTCGCTCTTTACCCCATAAACACTTGAGCTTGAAGCGTAAATAAACCTTTTTACCTTATTTTTCTTAGCTATTCTAACCAAAGGAATAAAGGCATCATAATTGATAGATTTAGCTAGTGTCGGGTTTAACTCAAAACTTGGGTCATTTGAAATGCATGCTAAATGAATTATCGCATCTATCCCCGGAATTTCTTTTTCCAATAAATCTTTATCTCTAATATCACCTTTAATTTGTTTTAAATTAGGGTTATTTTTTACACTGTCTAACACTGTGTTTCCGTATATATATAAATCTAACACTTTAACTTTATATCCGTTAGCAAGAAGTTTTGGTATAAGCACAGCGCCTACATAACCTGCTCCGCCGGTCACTAACACACTCTCTATTTTTTTCATCTTTAGTAAATTAACCTCCGTTTACTTTTTCGATAAGATAATCGCTAATACAGTGGCAAATTATTGAATGAGACAGTTCTACGTAGCCGTAAGAATCAGACGGTACATAAAAATTGATGTCGCCTAAGTTTCTTAAAGGATTATTCTTTTTAAAGCCGGACAAGGTCACGACAAAACAGCCTTTGTTCTTGGCTGCATTTACGGCATTAAGAATATTTTGCGAACTGCCGGAACTACTTATGGCAAATATAATATCATCTTTTTTTGCCAACATTTCTATAGGTTTCTTAAAAACATTTTCGTAACCTAAATCATTGGATAAACAGGTGAGTAAACTTACGTCACTAAAGGCCATGGCAGGAATTTTAGCATTCTTTAAAAAATCCGTAGTAGTGTGGCTAGCAATAGCAGCGCTACCGCCGTTACCCACAAATATCACTTTGTTTTCATTTACATTACATGCTGCAATTATATTTACAATATCTGTTATAGCTTTATCTAGCGATACGTTTTTGTTCTTAGAATAATTCGCTTCAGTTTTATCTACTATGCTGTTTAATTTTTTAAAATATTCCATATTATTTTAAAAGTGTAGTAAGGTATTTAAATAAAGGGCCTGCCTCTATTGAAGAACGATTACCGACAATTAAAACTTTCATCGCGCCTACAGCATTACCAATAAAACCAACAGCTTCTATGGGAATATTTTTAAAAGCGCATGGCGCGGTAACAGAAAAAAAGGCATCTCCGGCACCAATTCTATCCACAACTTCCGTGGAAAGTATGGGGGTTGCGGTAAAATGCTCTTTCTTAGAATAAGTAAGAGAACCTCTGTGGCCTCTAGTAATAATTACCTTTTCGCACTTAAGCTTTTTACTTATTTTAATTATTAATTTTTCTAAATTAGAATATTTATCGTGGCAGGCAAACCTGATTTCTGGTTCGTCAATACAAATGTAGTCTGCCCGAGAAAATTTAGTAACGAGGTTAAAGCCAAGGTTTGCGCTATTAGTTTGGACGTTTACTGCCAAAAATTTTGCTTTTTTACAGAGCAATTTTGTTATTTTAGGAGTAATTACGCCATGCCCAAAGTCTGCGACAAGGACCATATCGAATTCTTTAAGGTATGAATTAAGATAACCACATATTTCTGCTTCCAAAGAAGAAGGCAGGTGGTTTGCCTCTTCTAAATAACATACCTCAAAAAGTTTATTTAAAAAATTGGGGTCGACGAATCTGCGCTTAACTACTGTTGGTGAGTTCTGGCAATAATAAAAATTCGTTTTAACGTTTGGCTTTAAATGACTCGTTATAAAATTTTTATAATCATTCTTTGTGCCAATACAGCTTAATAGCGTAATGTTTTTAGAAAAACTTGCTAAATGGTTAGCCGCCGCTAAAACACCGCCGGCAAATACTTCTTCGTTTATAAACTTAGTGGCGATAATATTATCCTTCTGAGATTTGCCCATTCCGACACAATAATGATATTCGTCGATAATGATATCTCCTATAACCAAAACTTTTACATCTTCTACGCTTTTTAAATAATCTATTATACTTTTGGCAGAATATCTTTTTTTAAACTGCGAAAGAAAGTTTTTAGTTTCTTCGGGATACGAAGCAAGAAAAGTATTGATTAATGATGAAGAGCTAAAGGTTATTTCATCGGTAAAATAGATAGAACCTCCCACAGCTTTAATTGCTTCTTCTTCTTCGTTGATTTTACCTGTAACATCGTCTTCCTTTTTTATATAATCGCTACCCTTAACATAAAAATGCGGTTTTATCTTCTTTATAGTTTCTACTGCAGTAGGCCATTTATTAATAGCCACAAAATCAACGCACTCTATTGCTGCAATTGTTTCGGCGCGTAAATTTTGATGAAATATCGGCCTACCTGGGCCGCGGTTAACATATTCGTCCGCGGTTAGAGTAATAACTAGGATATCTCCTTTCTTTTTTGCAGCTTCAAAATGCTTAAGATGCCCGGGATGTAAAAGGTCAAATACGCCGTGGCAGTGCACTATGGTTTTGCCTTGTTTTTTAAGGCCTTCTATGGTACGGCTTAGTTCATCTAACGTTTTTATTTTGGAATAAATATCTCGTGCCATATTAATTTATACATTCGCGGCGCCAAATCCACAGCTTATTTAGGCTGCGGATGCATGTGGGCGCCGCTTTAGTATTCGCCATGCCGAAAACTCGGGCTTTTAGCCCGAGGAGTTATGGGAGGCTTCATTTTGTTAAATATTTGAACCAATCTTTGGTCGCTTGCGCTATAGTTTCGGGTTCCCATACCGGAGCTTGCCGCCAATAATCAATATTTTCAAGCATTATTCTTACGCCTTCTTCAAGGGTAACTTTTGGCTGCCAACCAAGTAGTTTTCTAAGCTTAGCTATATCAGCAAAAGTGCAATTTGGCTCACCTGGCCGTCTTGGAATATATACTACCTCACCACCTAAAAGCTCAACCAACCTATTAACACTATAAGTATTACCTGAACCTACGTTCATTGTTTCGTCTTGGCATTGCGAATCTGCTGCCATCACAAAAGCATTTACCACATCTGTCACAAAAGTAAAATCTCTAGTCTGAGTACCATCGCCTACCACAGTAAATGGTTTATTGCTAAGTTTCTGGGCTAAAAATACTCCAAAAACCGCGCCGTATGTCCCCGAAGTTCTAGAACGCGGCCCATAGACGTTAAATAATCTTAGCGATACTGCGGGTAATCTATAAACTTTAGCCCAATGTAAAACCGTTTGTTCCCCCAAATATTTTGTAAGAGCATAGGGATATTGCGGGCTTACAGGAGCTGTTTCCGGTGTAGGAATAATTTCCGCTATTCCGTAACACGATGATGAAGCCGCATAAACTAGCTTTTTTACTTTAGCTAGGCGCGCGGCTTCCGCAACATTGACTGTACCTAAAACATTAGACCTGCAATAGCCAAGGGGATTCACTATTGAGGGAACTATATCTGCTAAGGCGGCTAAATGAAAAACCCAGTCTATTCCTTTAAAATACGGCTCAATTGTTTTAAATTCCGAAATATCTGCTTCGACTAAATTTAGGTTTTTATTACCCTTATGGTGAGCTAAATTTTGTGGCCGGCCAGTTGAAAAATTATCAATTACTGTTACAAAATTTCCGTCATTTAGAAGCCGGTCAACCATGTGACTTCCTATAAATCCTGCTCCGCCGGTTACAATTATTTTTTTATAAGACACCATAATACCTATTGTTATACTTTTTACGAATCTCTAACCATGCGTAAAATCTCCCTACCCATAATTCTATGCTGGCGGCCGATTTTGGCAGTTTTTATATGGTTTCTCTTTATTAAGCGCAGGATGGTAGAACGGCTGATTTTTAAGATTTTTTGGGTTTCTGCTAAAGTGTAGATTTCGTTAGTGTTTACTTGCATTATGTTAATTAACGAATTAATATGTTAGCAAATTAAGCAATAAAATTAGACAAGTTTGAAGATTTTAACAAAATAACAGAATGTGTCAATAGATTTCTTTAGGTATCAGAATGGGGGGGGTTAGGTTGATATGTTGGCAAGTTAGTAGGTTATTATGTAAAAAGGGGCTATTGGGAAAGGGTTAGGAAGGGTTAGATATAAGGGGCAGGGATGGGATAGAGTGGGGTAGGATTACGTTAGCGTATCTATTTCCGAAGGCCAGAGAGGGGCCCCCCCACGGGCATGTCCGTGGGGCTCCAGTTTTTAATCTCTATTTTCACAGTTATCCTCGTCTTAGATTATTTTCCCGGACCACAGTTCCTGCAAAAATATCCCCCATGGCCATATCATTATTTTTCCGTGCACCCTTTTTTCCTTCTCATTGCACACCACTATGGCTTTCTTCGGAGGGCATGCCTGAGCAAAAGCCTCTAATCCGTTCATGTCTCTTGTATCTATACGACTTGCCCCCTTTATTTCTATGGCAACCTCTCTATCTCCAAGCACAAAATCTACCTCAAGGCCGGTTTTTGTCCTCCAAAAATTTATACCAAAATCCTTACGGACATATGACCTGAAAGCAATTATTTCCATAAGCATGAAATGCTCAAACGCTTTCCCAAATTCGGGGCCCTTCTGTTCCCATATATTCCTTTTGGTCAAATGCCCAGCGACACCCACATCGAACATATAATACTTCGAGGCTTTTGTTATCACTTGCCGCGACTGCCTTTTCTTAAAAGGTTCAATCCTCACAGCCAGTAAGGTATCAATAAGAATCTGATAATATTCTTTAACTGTTTTAGCGTCTATGCCGCAGTCACGCGCGATATTGGCGTAATTGGTCATTTCTCCATGAGAATATCCGAAGGCGTCAAAAAATCTTGAAAACGCCGGGATATTACGCGTCAGGCCTTCCGCAAAAACCTCTTCGCGTAAATAATCCTGTACATAAGCTTCTAAAGATTTTTTACAGTCTTCTCTCTGCTGTAAATAATGAGACGGTATTAGGCCGTGATTTAAAGCGCGCAGCAAGTCTATGTCGCCTATTTCTTGACTGGTAAACGGAAACAGTTCATAGCGCCATGCCCGGCCTCCGAGCAGGTTCGCATGCCCTCTTTTTAACTTTCTTGCGCTTGAACCGCAAAGTATAAAACGTAAGTCCTTATTTTCTATTAGCCAGTGCACCTCATCCAGTACCTGGGGCACTTTTTGCACCTCATCAAGTATTATAGGTTCTTTAAGCGGCGGCGCTTCTTTCGCTAGCAGCCGTTCCCGCAAAAGCGATGGATTTTTTGATATCTCAAAAAACAAATCTGTCTTCAAAAAATCATACACAATACTATCCGGAAAGTTTTCCTTTAAATACGTGGTTTTACCCGTTTTTCTAGCACCCCATAAAAAAGCGGACTGATTCTTAGGAAGCTTGATCTTCAAAATTCGCTTAATATTCTTCATCTAGATTACCCTCCATATTAGTATTACCATAATGGAGCATACTCCATTTTAGCTATTATGTCAAGTACTCTTTTTTATAACATGGGGCATCAACCAAAGCCCACCCCGGAGGTGGGCTTTGGTTGTATTCCACCTACGCGGTGGGATTTAGGTTTACTTTCTACCTACGCGATAGGATGCGGTTAAGGGTACAGGGGGTTAGGGTGAGGCATAATGGGAAAAAGGGATATGAAGGCAAAGGGGGATAGTGAGGGGTAGGGGGGGTTAGTATGGGTCAGGAAAAGAATAATGGAAAAGAAAGGGCAAGATAAGGATAGGTTAGTAGGTGGAGAGGTTGATAGGTGATTAGGTTAGTAAAGCGAAGGGGGGTGTGTTGGGGTAGGAAGAATAATGGGAGCATTCCACCGGGGGTATCTATCGCGTCGAATGAACTACCTCACAGCAAGCTACGAGATATCAATACAAAAAAACAACCTAAAACCGCAGCAAGCCCTCGGCTTCGCCGCGAGGCGAGCTGCGGGGAATTGAACCCCTATACCCCACACCCAGTTTTGTAAGTAGCCTGGGATGGAAAGATATAGCAGTGAAGGTGAAATCTATCCTTTGTCTTTGTCGCAAAGTGTTATTACAAAACTGGGTGTGGGGTTAATCTCCTTCGGAGACAATTCAACTAGAGCCTCAACTTCGTTTCGGCTAAGTTTCATTGTTCGGCTACAGCCCCGATAAATCGGGGCTAAGCCTCATTAAACCAAAGCCCGCTTCCTGTAATCCAACACGCTTGCCAAGGTGAGCGGGTTAGGATCGTTAATGTCAACTGAACTCCACGCGTCCGCCATATACCGTTCGATGTAAGCATAAGGCAGGAATCCGCAGCCATTCTTCCCCCAGGTATTAGACCAGGAATTTTTAAATTTGATGACTTTCTTTTTGTCATCGTAACCCACAGGACAAATCGCGTGTCCACCAAGGCTTGTTTCATTTTTCTTAGGCATAGGCACAAAACCTGTTTTAGTTTTCATCATCCCTTCAAAAACTTCAACGCCGATAATACAAGGCCCTTTGCTAAACAAGCTTAAACGTAACTCATTAAGGCTGAGGATACGCGCGTAAGCCTTAACACAAAATTTTTTGGCGTCGGCGGATGCTCCTTTCTTAGGTTTATCTTCCTGATAAGGCTGATATGGCCAAAATTTCTCCCGGCATACTCCAAGCTTTTTAAGCACCCTCATAGCCGCGCGGATAGTTGTGCCTTCATCTTGCGGCATACCATCAATTTTTTTACATGCGCTATAGACAAAACGAGGAGAAAGCTCTACCAGTTTTTTGTAATCAAGTAACTCCTGATATTCTTTCATCCCGCAGGCAGCGGCAAAGCCCACGCAAACACCTTCATCTCCTTGGTCTCTAACGGGTGATAACTTCGGAGTATAGTCAATTCTACGGGGGAGTTTCATAACCGGTAAATACGCCCGCATTAAATAATCCCTGTCGTCAAATTTATCTTTAACGCATCCAAGTTTACTCATGTTTTACCTCCGTTTTTTCTGTCCACCCCGTTAGATGCTTACTATCTAACGGGGTCCACTTAGCCGCTTCAGAGACAATACTATTGCAACCAAAGCCAAATCCAGTGGTTCGACTACGCTCACCACTGGCACTGAGCGAAGTCAAAGTGCCAGTATCCTTTCCAAAATTTTTTAATTTCCCCGCGGGATAATTTTCTTAAGTAAGGTACTGGTGTCCTTGCCAATACCCCTAACAAATGGTTCGACAAGCTCACCATCCTTCGAATGCATTCGACTATGCTCAGCATTCGTCCTGAGCGAAGTCGAAGGAATCCCTAAAAGTTTTATGGCTTTGGCTAAATGAGGCCAAACCATCGCCCTCTGGCCTAAAGACAAGCTCCATCCTTAGGTCTCCTTTCCCGCAAAAGCGGGATCCCGCCTACTCTTGGATAACCTGGCGGGAAAGGTTTTTAGATTCCTTTTCCTTTAGATCATTCGCGCGCTTCATCTCTAGTTGAATCTCTTTAGCCACATTTACTACACGATCAAACGCCTCTTTTAGTTCTTCCCATTGTTTCTCGTCAAATTTAAGCCAAGGCATAAGCCTCCTCTTCTTCAATGAGCCCACAACTTACAGAGCTCGTAAGAGCGGCGTAAGTTGTTTGGGCGAATTGAACCCTTGACATCTTTGATGTCAAGGGTAAATTCAGCCAGAGACTTACGAGCGCTTTGCTCCGTAAGTCTCGGCTTCATTTAAAATCTATACTTAAACGCTACTCGCACAGCTTCTTGTTCTTTATCGTTTCCTTGCTCATAATCAGTGTACCTATATTTTAAGTCTAACGATAGTGCTAATCTTTCCTTTAAAAACAATTTTTCACCTGATAGTTTTATGTAATATCTTTTTTTGTTATTGATT
Source organism: Candidatus Omnitrophota bacterium (assembly GCA_030692055.1). The sequence goes on from JAUYCY010000041.1 coordinate 27,574, forward strand.
GAATCATTGTAATCATAGGAATTTCCCTCTAATACCAATGAAGTCTTCCAGCCGCTATGACCAAGTGAGTTCTTCTTTTTTTGATAGCTCAACTTTATCTCAGCAATTTCTTTTTTGTAATTATTATCCTCCTCCAGAGTATAATCGACGCCTTTATACTCAATACCTAAATCAAGCCAGATTTTTTGCTTTTCATCGTCAAGAATTTCATAATCCCAGTTATTTTGAATATAAAAACCTCTGTTATTTAGATCGCCGCTTATGTAGTCTTTTTTAAAATACTGGTATTTTAGGCCTGTTTTTAATTTGCGGTTAATCCTGTGTTCGGACTTAACATAGCCGCTCCAATACTCATAATCATAATCTTCATCCCTTTCCTCATCTTCCTTAGTATCCCGCTGGCCCCAGCCTACCCGGGTAGTAATTTTGTAAAGCCAGGGGAAATCAATCCTTCGACACGCTTTAGGATTGATGGTGAGCGGTTCGACAGGCTCACCGTCCCGAGCGAAGTCGAGGGACGAAGTCGAACCATCAAATAAATAATCAAAACCACCCAGAGCTTCCTGTTTGGTTCTTTCGCGGTTAATTATTTCCTGCTCAAGCGTTTCTATCTTGTAAGACGAGGTGAGCATTAATTTCTTATCTAGAAAATATCTTTTTCCTCCAATCTTACTAAAAAAATTAAGCTGATCCTTCTCCCCGGTTTCCAGATAATTAAACTCATCTACTCCGGCGGATACATCTATCGCGTAAAGATCTTTTTCCGTAAATGAAAGCAGAGGCGCGGCAGTAATCCGATTGTATTCACTACCCGGGGAATTCTCATACCGCTTCTCTTTATAATTCAGTTTAAAGCCAAGCTCAAGAAGACGTTCCTGCGGCGGCATTAAATAATAAGACCAGTTAGTCTTAAATGTCCTGGATATATTGTCTAAAGAATCTTTAGTATTATAGTGCTTATCATAGATAAATGAACCAATATCATAACTTATCCGGTCAGATATTTTCTGCCCGAGCTTAAGATGATAATCGTAATAAGAGTAATCATCATCGGTGCCTTCTTCTTCATAGTCTTCTGATGTCGACCTTTTGCCTGCCTCGGCGTATCCGGTTAGAAGTAAACTGCTAGAGGCGATTGCCGTACTTTTAACGTTAGGCTCTAACATGCTAGAGCTATTAAAAACAAAATTGTCTGTCCTCGTTAAAGCATCTTTATCTTCTGTCTCGGGTTCTTGCGATTCTTCTAATTCTTCGAAGTACCTGTCAACGGACATATCAGCATACGCCAAAAAAGGAAAAGCTAAAATCCCTATTATAAGGCCTATTAGAAATAGGGCTATGAGCCAAAAAAGAAAAAGTGCTCTCTTCATAAGCTAATTTTGGTTCTTTCGTATTTTTTGTGCACTATACGAAAGAACCTGATTACACAGATTTCCGCCTGAGGCGCCTGCCTGCCGGCAGGCAGGGATCAGCCTTCGGCTGAAGATGCAGATTACGGCGATTAAAAACATTGTAAAATATTACAAAAATCTATGTAATCCTAAAGAATAGACCTTTCTACACCTTTTACCCAGCAGGGTAGACCCTCCTAATACATTTAAAGGAGGGGTCTTAACCCCACAGGGGTAGGCCTTCCTATACCTTTAAAGGAAGGGCCTAAGGAAGGGTCTAATCAAATTCTTTCCCTTTGCCACAAACTTGGGAAAGAACTAAAATTTTTCAGATATCTAGGGACTGTCGCGAAACACGTCAGTCCCTGATTACAACGATTAATTCGTGATTACAATGATTGAAAATATTAGTGTTTTAATCGCTGTAATCTTTTCTTAATCTATGGAATCAGGCGCT
>JAUYCY010000121.1 GCA_030692055.1 Candidatus Omnitrophota bacterium
TATCCGCATTACCACGACGCATTTTTACTTGTGCCCTTTAGGGTATACTTTCCTATACCGCAAGAAATCATGACTTCTGCGAAATAATCTCTTCTATAAAGTTGTGAATAATTTGCCTGTCTTGCTCTTTGATATCATGGAATTCTATGCCGGTGTCATGGTAAATTACGCCTTTGCGGTAGGGGCTTTCTTTATCTACTATCCAGACAATCCTGCCTTTGCAGATTATGGTGTTATCTTTTAGCTCTATTTCTAGGCCCACTGAGGAAGAAACTTGGATTTTCTCTCCTATAATTACCCTGATTCCGCCGGCGCTGATGTTTTCGGTGTGGGTAGATATAATGCGTTGGCTATGGGCGTAAATGGTTATCTTACAGGGAAAACGGGCCCTGATAAACCTTCTTTTTTCTATACCGCTATAGTCCATATTAGTAAATGCATAGCGCATACCTGCCTGCCGGCAGGCAGGGAGCATAGTGCAAAGCGTAAAATCTAAAAATCTTACGCTATGCGCTCTGCGCTTAGCGCTTTGCTATTTTCTTTTAAGCGCTTTTAGTCGGTATTTCTGGATTTGTCTTTTTTCTCGTAACAGTCTTGATATATTCTTTTGTCTATTTGCTAGGCCCTTTGTCATTATTGCTTTTTTGTTATTCTATTAAAGATTTTATCGCTTTTGGTTATTTTTTCAACCCATTTTTTACTATAAATAGTTGGAAATGGCGCGACCGCCCAAATGAAGCTCCGCGGGTTTACACCCGCGGTATTTTCAAATTCTTCGGCGAAATCCGCCGAAGCATACCCGCCTTCGCCAAGGCTACGGCGGGTTATCCGCTTCGCATTCATCCACCCTGACGTTACGTCGGGGTCGTCTTCTGCGTAGGCGGATAAAAAGATTTATACAGATTTTCGTGGGGTCTGGTATTTATTCTCTCTCGGCGAATACCCCGTGGCTTGCCACGGGGATAAAGCCGAAATCGTAAACGTAGTTGACCTCATTCCAAGGCAATGAATGAACCAGTGATAATATTAGTATAGAACATGCTCCGCGGCTTGCCGCGGAGACTGGTTGATTCCACCGCGATAACCCCGACGTGCCGTAGAAGCATAGGCAGGATTTTCCCCGTATATCGGGATAAGCTTCCCTACAAGAAACGTAATATTTAGAAAAACACGGCTTACGCCAGCAAAGCTTCATTTTGTTAGTATTGCGGGGTATCTTTTTGCTGACTTTTCTATGACAATTTTTTCTAAGTCTACAGCAATACTGCTGTTACAAGTTGGTTCTCCATCTTTAAGAATATATCCGCTATTGCCTGACACAAACGGGGTGTAACCCATTGCTTTTCGTGAATTACTTTTTATAGCTTGAATTCTTTGTGCTAATTCTTTCTTGGTTGTAGCTATTTTTTCTAAAACAAGTTCTTTCTCGCGTAAGTCATTGACTCTGCCTTCCCATAACCTTAATGCTTCTTTTATATAAGCTAATTCTTTATTCAAACGCTCGTTTTCGTTTTGCAAAAAGTTTTTATCATTTGCAGCCTGATTAATTGAAAGGTCAAGTTTAGCTATTCTATTTTTTAAACTTTCTGCTTCTGCGTAAGTCTTTTCTTTTTCTTTAGAAAGAATTATGAATTTTTTTTGGAGACTGTCGAGGTTGTAAGCTAAAATTTCTTTTTGCTTCTTGAATTCAGAAAGGGTATTTAGGAGGGAACTAAAAACGTTAGAAAATGAAATCCATTGATATGCAACGCCGATTACGCAGGCTATAACAATAACCCACAATACCGTACTTCTATTTGTCCTCGAAATAGAGGAAATCATAGGCTATATATCTACATATTTATTTTAAAACAATAAATAAATATGTCAATGGACAAATTTTATAATCGAAAAAACATAAAACATTGGGTATCAGGGCTGGTATCAGCTATTTTTTATGGTATAGGAAAGTATACCCTAACGGGCACAAGTAAAACTTTCCTAATCCTAAAGGATAGACCTTCCTATACCTTTAAAGGAAGGGTCTAACCACTGAAAATAGCCTAAATAGTTATTACCGAAGGTAATTTTCTTGCGGTATGGCGCTGTTGCAAAACTACCTAAAAAATTAAGAGTAGTTTAGTTTTATCTGTTTCGCACTTTACTTTATGCGTTTTGCCTGTTTCTCTTATCTTTTTCTGCCTAGTTTAAGCTTTTTAACTTACTTTAGACAGCATAAT
>JAUYCY010000186.1 GCA_030692055.1 Candidatus Omnitrophota bacterium
CAAAATAATGGTAGGTACCCAAGACTTTACTTTTTCTATTGCCACCAGTTGCATTTTTTCTTTATGTTTCTTAAAAATAAAGCGTAGAACAAAGAATGAAGCTAATGCTCCTAATTCTACCGCGAAAAATATGCTGGGGCGGCCCTTATAGAAAAAGAAATCCATAAAATTCATCTTGGCAAATCCGCCTAAAAGCATACTCGGAGGGTCTCCGATTAAAGTAGCAGTGCCTTGCAGGTTGCTTGAAATAGCAATACCAATCATCATGTTAACGGGGTTTATTTTTAGCTTCTTAGCTAGCTCTAAGGCAATAGGCGCTACGATTAAAACCGTGGCTACATTTTCCACAAATGCGGAAATAAAACCGGTCAAAGCACAAATCAACAATATTGCCCAACAAGTATTTTTTGCCCTGTCCACAATAACTTCAGCTAAATACGCCGGGACACGGCTTTCCATAAAAATGTTAGCTACCACTAATGTTCCTACAAATATTCCCATCACATTCCAGTTAATTGCTGTAAAAAAAGCGTCTTTTAACGAAATTGTGCGGGTTATGATGAGTAAAATTGCCCCCAAAACTGCTACTTGAGTTCTTTTTTTGGGCAGGAATATAAAAAGCAGGTAACTTATAATAAAAATCACTAATGCCGTAAGGGAAGGACTCATTATGCTCCTACGTTAACAAAAATAATTCAATTGGAAGATAATTTCTTTTTAACTAAATCGCTTACTGTCTTAGAATCAGCCTGAGCTCCCACACGTGCCAAAACTTCTTTCATCACTTTGCCCATATCTTTTATGGAGGTAGCACCGACGCTAAGAGTAACCTCATTAATTACAGAGGTTGATTCTGCTTCGCTTAAGGCTTTAGGCAGGTATTCGGCAAGGATGGCTATTTCTTTTTCAGTCTTTTCTATAAAATCGCTCTTACCGGATTTAATAACGCTTTCTTTAGCTTCTTCTAAGCGTTTTTTAAGTTTTTGTAAAACCCCAAGCGCTTCGCTATCTTCTAGCTTGTCTTTTTTAGCGCTAATCGCTAAATTCTGAAACTCTGCGCGCACAAAACTTAAAAAATCCGCTTTGTCTTTATTGCGGGCTTTAAACGTCTCGATATAGTCTTTATAAATTTTATCTACTAACATCATTGTGGGATTATATCATAATCCAGCAAATATCTCAACTAAAACACTTATAGTTTTGTTAAATCTTTGGCTACATGTACAGCTTCCACGCCGTCTTTAGCGTATGTTGCGCCTATGGAATCGGCATAGGTTTTATTTACTACTGCTCCGCCCACCATAAATTTACATTTCAATCCTTCTTTTCTAGCCAACTCAACTACCTCTTTCATGCTTACCATGGTGGTAGTCATAAGAGCGGAGAGGCCGACAATATCCGGGCGGTAGCGCTTAATATCTTGGATGATTTTTTGCGCTGAAACATCTTTACCTATATCAATAATCTGAAATCCGTGATTTTTTAGCATGAGCGCGATAATGTTTTTACCGATATCGTGTATATCGCCTCGAACGGTAGCCAGAAGAATAACCGCCTTCTTAATCTGCCTGAACTCTTCTTTTTTAAGATGAGGCTCTATAACCTTAAAACCCGAATTCATAGTCTCTGCGCTGGCAATTAACTGCGGCAGGAAATATTCTTTTTTTTCAAATAACTCACCTACTTTTATGATTGCGGGAATCATATATTTCTGCATAAGTTTAATGGCTGTGATATTAGTTTTAAGCACCTTACTCACAACTTTAACTATAATCTCCCTATCCCCTTTAACAATAGCCTCAAATACTTCTTGCGCGGGGGGTAATGTTTTAGGCTTTTTTTGCACTTTTTTAAAGCTAGATACCCCGGAGTATTTGGCTATAAATTCTAAGCCGGCTTCATCTTTATTAAGCAATACATTTTCTGCTAATTTATTTTTAACCTTTCTAGCATCTAAAGGATCTGCTATTGCTAAAGTCAATCCCTTAGTCTTTGCCATAGTCAAAAAGACTTTATTAATCAGGTGCCGCCGGGGAAAACCAAAAGAAATATTAGAAAGCCCTATGATAGTATTATATTTTAGAACTTCAGAGCACCACTTTATGGTTTTAAACGCGACAAGCGCCGCATTGGGGCTAGAAGAAATTGTCATCGCTAAGGCATCCACAATAATATCATCGTTAGTGAGCCCTACTTTTTTAATTTCTTTTATTATTTCTTTAATTATTTTTTTGCGCCTTGCAAAAGTTAGAGGTATTTCTCTGCCGGCTATCGGCAAAAGTATGCACATCGCGCCGTATTTTTTTGCTAAAGGTAAAAGTTTTTTAAGCTTTCCTTTTTCTGCGGATATGGAATTAATCAAAGCTCTGCCCGGATAAAGCCGTAAGGCTTTATCAATTGCTCCTATATTCGTAGAATCAATTACTAACGGTAAATGTGTTGATACGGCAAGCGCGCAAATCGCTTCACTCATTACTTTGCCTTCATTAATGCCAGGGACTCCCACGTTAACATCTAATGCCTTTGCTTGGGCATTCTCCTGCTCCTTAGCTAACAGCCGCAGTAACGATAAATTACCCTCTAATAATTCTTTTTGTAGTTGTTTTTTACCTGTAGGGTTAATCTTTTCACCTATAACAGAAAAAGTTTTTCTTTTTGTGATGATAAGCGCCATTCTTGCAGAGCTTAAGGCGCTGATTGATTTTCTAAGAGGCGGAATCGGCTTTTTGCCGGAAACTGCCTTTTTTAAATACTGTATATGTTCTGGCGTAGTGCCGCAACAACCCCCAAGTACATTAGCGCCTGCTCTAACTAAACGAACCCCAAAAGAAGCGAATTTAGCGGCACTCATACTAAAGGTAGTTTTATTATTTATCAATTTAGGCATGCCCGCATTTGGCTTCGCTATCAAGGGGACTGTAGCATAGGGTTTAATTAACTTAATAATTTTGAGCATATCTTCTGGCCCGGTTGAACAGTTACAGCCAACCGCATTTGCGCCTAAGCTTTGCAAGGTGATAAGCGCGCTTTCTGGATCATTGCCGTTTAAGGTGCGGCCGTCTTTTTCAAATGTCATTGTTACCGCGGTAAATTTATCGGTAAGCTCTTTTACCGCAATTAATGCTGCGCGGGCCTCCTGTATATCCATCATGGTCTCAATCACGAATAGGTCAACTCCGCCTAAAAGCAATCCCCTAACTTGTTCTTTAAAAATATCAACAGCTTCTTCAAAGTCTAAGCCCCCAAAGGGCTTAACGAATTTTCCTGTAGGCCCGATATCGCCGGCAACCAGGCCTTTCCTTCGAAGGCTACGCCTAGCAACTATGGCTAATTCCCTGTTTAGGGAAACGACATCTTTTACACCATACTGGGAAAGCTTTATTCTATTTGCGCCAAAAGTGCACGTATATATAATATCCGCTCCGGCATCAAAATAATCAGAATGTACCGACGAGATGACTTCAACGTTCTCTAAACACCACACTTCAGGGCATACCCCTACAGGCATTCCCCGTTTATGCAGCTGTGTCCCTGTTGCTCCGTCAAGCACCAATACTTTTTTCTTCAATAGGTTAAAAATATTATTTTTCATTTAATCTAGGTTATACCTGTTACGGCGGTTGCGGTTTTTTCCGGTATAAGCATATACGCCTCGGTCATAGTAACGCCTAAGCTCTTAAGCTTAAGCAGCTCATAAAATACCTTTTGATATTTTATGGAAAAATCCCCGTAACCGCAAGAAATACGCTTTGTAAGGAGACAAAGATTTTCTCTAGCAAGTTCCTGCCCGTAATAACCCTGAATCCACTCAAAGCCAGCATCAACCATTTCGCTTGCTACGGCGTCATAAATGACGCCTAATTTTAAATCATCTTCTTGAAGACTCTCAATCGCCCGGATAATCGTATCCCCTGCGGTAATTGCCATGCAAAGCATCGCGCTGCAGCCTTTAAGTAACGAAAAAAGAAGCTTACTTTTAAAAGTATCTCCTGTAGGCAAAATAATTTGCGTCGATTCGGCTCCTATAGGAATTCTTGCAGCAGTACCTTTTAGATTAAGCAACGCAGCCGCTCCATTAATACAGCGCTCTATCTCATCTTTCTCTTGCGCAGCTAACTTAGTAACGCCAGAACGATACCCCAGGCGATGGTATATCTTTTCATAAGGAATTTCAACAACTATTGGATTAAAAAGCTGCGTTTGCATAGGGCTACGTAAATGCTTAATGCTTAATACTGGGTATTTCTTAAAGAGCGGCTAATGAAGCCTTCCATAGCTCCCCGGGCTAATCCTTCGACTTTGCTCAGGATGGTTCGACCTTTCGGCCATACTCAGGGTCGAACACTGAGTATTCCCGAATGTGCTCGAGGGAATGGTGAGCTTAGTCGAACCAAAGCCCGAGGTTTCAGCATGGCCAATACCAAGCGGCGCACCATACAAACCGCAGTATTCATGCCGCGGTTTTTGAGCACCTTAATACGATATTAAGCGAAATCCCGATATCATCGGGAAGCGCCGTGAATGTATAAACTTTTATCTTCTGGATAAACGCTTTCTTTTGCCTTTTATAATTTCACCTGCAATGTCTACGGCTCCTAATACAAAGAACAAAATTATCAATACCCATTTTTTTATATCCATTGACTCATGCTCAATAATAAAGTAACCTTTTAAGCGAAAAATAATCGTAATATTTATAATCCAGATAAACAGTTTATATTCGTGATTTTCAATCACGCGCGCGAAACTAAAATGCCATTTCTCTCCCGTCTTGTAAGGAAAAATTGTAGGTAATATTGCCGGAACTTTCGCTTTATAATCAAGATATGCCTCCTTATATCTTTCAGTCAATGCCCGCTCTTCATTTTTAATTGTTCTATAATAAACTATTGCCATGACGATAATAAATAAAGCGCCTATATAGGAAGTTCTAAGCATAATGCTAAATCCTATAGCAATAAGCATTGTGCCTAAATACAGCGGATGACGTATGAGCGAATAAGGGCCTGAAACTGTAAGTCTTTCTGTTTTTATGGCATAACCATTAGCCCATAACCTTGTAAGCAGTCCCGCAATAATAAAATAAATACCTGCCTTAAACGAATAATAGGTGGGGCTACAGGCCGGATAAAATAAAACAAATATCCCAAAAGGATAGGTGATAAAAAAACGCAGCTTAAACCAACGCTTAAATCTCTCGTGGATATTCACGCTATTAGTATTTCGATAGGAAAGTAGCTAAAGATAAAATAAAATATTTTAATAAAAATCAACCAGTCTCCGCGGCAAGCCGCGGAGTATGTTCTATAGTAATATTATCACTGGTTCATTCATTGCCTTGGAATGAGGTCAACTACGTTTACGATTTCGGCTTCATCCCCGTGGCTTGCCACGGGGTATTCGCCGAGAGGGAATAAAGTGTCACCCCTGGTTTAATATCAAAAATAGTTACGTTTTTGATAAAGAGGGTTACCATGTCTTTAACTCTAGCGGTGTGGACCGGTTCGCCGCGCATATCCATTTTTACAACAGCGAAAATTTTACCTTTAGGCGTAGTGCCTTGCGAACCATCCTCTATTCGCCCGTCAATAACTTTTCCCGAAACTACTACGCCTAAGTCAGGTAAACCAAAACAGGTACTTACAGCAAATTCTGCATGCATATAGCTTCATTTTTTTGTTGGTCGAAAAGTACTATGATTATTTTGCCATTGCGTTTCCCATTTTCGCCTAAGTGTTACAACAATAGAGTGGATAATAAGTTTCGTATCAATCCAAAATGTTTGTTCTTGGATATATTTCAGATCATATTTTAATTTTTCATCATTAGATATATATTTATCGATTGTTATCTGAGCTAACCCTGTTAAGCCCGGCCGAACGCTTGAACGTACAGAAAACCCATTCTGATCCGCTAATGTAGCGGCTTCGCAAGGCATAAGCGGCCTTGGGCCCACAAAGGACATTTCGCCTTTAAGGATATTAATAATCTGAGGTAATTCATCCATTGCGCAACTACGTAAAAACCTGCCTATTTTTGTAATACGAATTCGTGGATCAGCTTTCTTAACGCCAGAAGTGGGTATTTCCTTAGAATCAATGCTCATCGAACGAAATTTCAACATCTGGAATTTCTTTGCACCTTTGCCAACTCTTGCTTGTTTATAAAATACAAAACCTTTATCTTCTTGCCAAATTAAAAAAGAAAATAAAATAAAAAATGGCGCAAAACATAAGCAGCCACCTAACGCAAGAATAATGTCAAAGGGTCTTTTATACCAACCTTTCTCCATAAAAATCCCCGTATCGGTTATTTCTTTCGCTGAACAAACACATATACCCAAAACGAAATACAGGTAAAAGCGACAAATGCCTTATAAAGCATAAGCAACGCTTCCGGAAACTTAAAGAAAAACATACTCACCTCCCATGGATAGCGCTTAATCAAGCACAAAAGTTAATAAATGAACCATATTCTTTAACAATCTATTTTTTCTCTTTACTCGTTATATGATATCTTTTTAAAATAACCAGCATGGTTGATGCTGGGGCGACTCAAAGAAAAACATCCCATCGCATCATTGGTTAAACTAAAAACTACTAATCTATAACAACCCTCTGTATAAATCTAACGTCTTTTGCGCCATAACTTGACGCGTAAACTGCGACTCTACTCTTTTTTTTGCCTGCAGGCCCAGCTGCTCGCGGAGTTTATCGTCTTTGAGTAGTTTATTTATTGCCTCGGCTAGTTTTTCGGAAGACCTTGGGGGGACAATTATCCCAGTTACTCCGTCAAGATTGGCAAAGGGAACTCCTGTGGGCAAGGCTGTGCTAACCACGGGTTTTGCGCAAGCCTGCGCCTCTAATTGAACGATTCCAAATGCCTCCTGCCCGGTAATAGAGGGTAATACAAAAACATCGCTGGCATGATAATAAAATGGTAGTTCCTTATCGCTTACCACTCCTAAAAAAAATACTTTTTCTTTATTGACGCCTAATTCATTAACAATAATTTTTAATCCGGTCTCTTCTGGCCCATTTCCCACTATTAGGAGCACAGCGTCTATTTTCTTCATGGCATCTATTAAATAGTTAAGTCCTTTATACTTTACTAAACGTCCCACGAATAAGACAATAGGTTTCTTAAACCTTCTGCGAATTTCCTCACTTTTGTTTTTTCCTTCCTGAGTTAATCGAAATTTTTCTGTTTCTATTCCATAAGGTATAGTTATACATTTATTCTTAAATTTGCTTAAAAAAGGTGATTGTTCAACTATGGTCGGCGAAGAGACGACAATTCGATTTGCCCTTTTAAGAAACTCGATCAAAAAGGGCCTGTAAAAAAATAAGGGCTTGCTATATCCTATAATATCGGCGTGATAGGTTACTACCAATGGCTTTCCCCTAGGGCATAGCATAAGGCAATAAAGCTCTGCTATCGGCGAAGGAAAGTGGAAATGAATAATATCGCTTTTCAGGCGACACCACCATAAAGGAACGCTTATCCCCAGATAAACAGATGAAAAAATCCTGCATAGACTAGCGGCTCTGACTATTCGATAATTGTCTTTATATGTAATTTCAGTCTTGGGTTTTGCGTTCGACGCAAGAACCGTAAGTTCTACATCTTTTTTTATTGTCTCACAAAGGTCATATACTGCCCTCTCCACCCCTCCTAAATAAGGGTGGTAAAGCTTATTAAACATTAAAACTTTTATCATACGGGTCACCCAATTACAAAAGCATCACTACGCACTTTTTCAAAGAGCCTGCGCATAAATTTTTGATGCCTTATAAAATAATAGATAATTTTCGGAGATAAAAATATTGCCGCGAATCTGCCTGCCCAGCCAAATTTTCCTAATTTTCGTTTGATGGTTTTCTTTAAAATCAGATTTTCCACTTTTCTTAACCGCCTAAACATTTTAACCCTTTCTTTGCGCGATAATTCTTCGGTTTCAAATAGCGGTTTATCGCTGAATGCTGAAGCATCGTTAAGATAATCTTGAGGATCTCTTAAGAAAAGTTTTTTTTCGTTTAGCCATGCAAATAATTCTGTACCTGGATACGGTATGATATTATAAAAACGAGCTTCAAAAACAGGATATTTTTCAGCAAGCCTAACAGAATCTTCTATGTCGGCTGAAGTTTCCCCCGGCGAGCCAGCCAAAAAGAATAAAGTCACATCGTAATTTAAATCACAGGCGTCTTTTATAGTTTGCTCAATCTGCTCAATGCTTTCGCCTTTTCTTAAATTTTTAAGTATACGGTTATTCCCGGCTTCTACTCCTAAGCCTATATAGTTAAAACCTACTTCCTTCATACGCTTTAATAATGGCTTATCAACCTTATCCGCCCTTATACCGTTACCGCAATGAAGGTCTAAATTCTTTAAACCCCTGCTTTGAACTTCATCACAAATTTCATATACTCTTTCCTTAAAGAAAGTAAAGTTATCATCTGTGAAATTAAACCTGCGGTAGCTTTTATTATACCAGTATTCTATTTCATCTACAACGCTTTTGGCGTTTCTGGCTCGCCAATTTCTACCGATAGCTAACTTAACAGGGCAATAGATACAGCTATAAGGGCAGCCCCTCGAAGAAATAAGCGTTATCTCTTTAAGAAAATATTTGCTCAGTTCAAGTTTCTGATATTTTGGAAATGGAATAGAATCAAGTTCAGTTATAAATTCTCTATCGCCGTTATATAATAGCTTTTTATCTTGGTAGTACATTAAGCCCTTGATTTCACTGAAATCTTTCCCCTGGCACAGCTCAATAAGAGTGCTCTCCCCTTCCAAAACAACCCCAAAATCTATCTCGCTACATTCACCAAGCGCCTCTACCCTTAAGGTCGAAATATGTGGCCCGCCAACAACTATATGGATACCGGGATATTTCCGCTTTATTATCCTAATCAAATTATAGGTATCCTTATATTTATACGTCCATACAGTTACGCCAATAAGTTCTGGTTTAAATCTTTCGATCTTATCCCATAAATGCCTTAATTTATAACCCAACGCCAGATCTATCATTTCGGCCTGCACTCCGCTGATTTCCAAAGACTGCCCAAGATAGCCTAAACTTACAGGCGGACGTACAGGCCCGAGATAACTTCCGGCTATGCGCGGATTAATTAGAAGTACTTTACTGTATCGCATTATGTATACAAAACACCTGATAGCGAGAGCGGATTATTATTTGCCTTTCTGTTCTCTGCCCTTTAGCAGATTCTGGTATAACATAAAATGTTCATTCGCAATATTTTCGTAAGAAAAAGACCCTGAAAAATCTTTTGCCTTAGCGCCCAACTTCATTCTTAATTCCTCCGACACTATTAATTCTTTTATAGCATCTACCAATTTGCTGGTATCTCGTGGCGGCACCGCTAATATATTACCATGATCTTTAAGGCCATCCGGCAATCTTTTATTCACAGTAGTTACAACTGGCAGTCCATGGTTTAGCGCTACTAGGAAGCTAGCTCTACGATAAGAAACACCATCGGGATATAATTGTACACTAATGTCCGACGCCAGCAGATATTTTGAAACCTCTTCTTGTGTACGATATCCTGTCCAGATAACTAATTTTTCGAGGTTAAACTCACAAACCATATTTTTCAGCCGGCGATGATACTTATTTACTTGAGGGCAAAAGTCACTTATAAAAATTAACTTAACCTTTTGGCCTTCTTTACGTAAAAGCTTTAGTGAATAAATTAATAATTCAAGCTTTTTTTTTGGTAAGATATAGCCAAAATGTGAAAGCAGTATTTCATCCGCTTCTACCCCTAATTCTTCCCTTATTTTCTCTCTTTCTTCGCTACTCACTTTAACCAGCTTTATGTTCGACCCTATTGGTATAACTTCCAATTTAGACCGTAAAAACGGTAATTTTTTAACTAAATAATCTTTTTCTTCCTTAACCGTAAGAACGACCTTATCCGCAAAAATAAGAAAAGGAATAGCCCTCAATTTATTAAAAACGTGCGCCGTCGCTATATCGTGTATGGTTACGATTAAAAAAGTCTTGGGCAGCATCATTTTAAAAAATATGGGAAAAATATTAATCATAGCTTTATTTTTGTAGCTTTGCGTAGGATATTGAATGTGGACTATATCGTTGATATTTTTCTTAAAAAAATTTAGAAGTAGCGGAAGGTCTGAGAAGCTCCAATCCTTTATCAGGGCAGTTACAGTAATACCTTCTGCGGGTCGTATCTCTGAACTCTGCGAAGTAATAACATTTAATTTTATATCACTCTTTTTTAGCTCGGAACAAAGCCAATAAGTATAATCCCCGACTCCGCATCTTAAATCCGGAAATGTGCCGCTTATGATGCTTACGTTCATAATTTGAAACTTCTTTTTTTAATTATCTACCTCTAAGCCTCGTAATCTGTTTTTCGACAGCCTCAAAAACCTCTTGGACTTCTATAGCCTTAAGGCATTTAAGCTCTCGGCAGTGCTTTAATCCACAAGGGCTGCAATCAACCGTCTTATGTATAATAGTAACCTCATCTGCCAACGGCCTCCAATGACTAGGCTTATTTTGGCCGCCCCAAATAACAATAATGGGCGTATTCTGGGTAGCGGCAATATGCATCACTCCGGAGTCCGCGCCCACAAATAAATTGCATCTTTTTAAAAGCGCCGCTAATTGTTTAAGGGTAGTTTTACCGATAAGGTCAATTAACCGCAAAGGTTGCCCTAACTCTAAAGATTTCGCTAAATCTGACTCCCCCTTTGAGCCGATTAGTATGATTTTTACGTCGTATTGCCTAAGTATTCTCTCGATGAGCTGCGAAAACCGCTCAATCGGCCAACGCTTAGTAGGTAAACCTGCACCCAGGTGCATAGCAATTAAAAAATCGCCGCCTGTTACTCCTTTTTCTTTTAACAACCTGTCTATATATAAAGAATCTTCGTCGGAAAAAAATATTTTAAAACTCAGATCTCTCTCATCGCTCTGCACTCCTTCTTTAATTGAAGCAATAAGATTAAGGTTATGCTCGGCCTGGTGCTTATCTTGCCTACGGCTGATATCAAAAGGCATAACCTCGGTTAACAAAAACGCCCCTCCGGCAAAGCCGTAACTTACTCTTTTCTTTATCTTTCCCAGCCACATCAGCAATATCGCCCTAAAATCTCCCCTGGTATCAATGCCTAAATCGAAATTACCTGCGCGCAAAAACTTAATCAAGGAAATAGCTTCGGCGAGAAAGGGTGATTTTTGCGCGCGGTCAAACCCCCATGCGCGGTGGGTAATTACCTCGTTAATATCGGGGTTACCGGTTAAAACCTCTTCCGCCCAAGGGCC
Source organism: Candidatus Omnitrophota bacterium (assembly GCA_030692055.1). The sequence continues at coordinate 11,327 of JAUYCY010000186.1, forward strand.
GACAACGGCCGTAATTGAACTTTTAGGAAATTTTTTTCGCAGCAGCCGGAGAGCAGGAATAATTGCAACCGCATCGCCTATGTGAGCGAGTTCTAAAACTACGATTTTTTTAATCTCTAAGCTCTTCTGCGGCCGCCTAAAAAAACGGCATATTTTAAAAATTACTGATCCTAAAAAATCAACTATGGTAAATAAAAAAACATAGCGTTTCTTGACATAAACATATTTTCTGGCCATTTATGCGGTTTTTTTATCCTCTTTTGCCAACCTTATCGCAGCCATTGCTATACCAAAAATCACCCAGACATATATCCTGTAAAAATTAAAGGCTACATAATACTCGCCCAAAAGTGCCACAAACCCCACGATAAAACCCACTGCTACAGTTTTTAAAAAAACATCGTCTGTCGCCCGAATGGCTTTAGAGAATTGTTTAAAGAAAGCTAAGAAAAACCACAAGAAAGGAATAAATCCTAATATACCTAAATCAACAAGAATCTCGAAGTAAAGACAGTTATATGATGGCCTTACGAAGATTTCTTTTAAAATCACAGGCCTATAGGTTTGTTGAGCATGCCAAGCCCAATTGCCTGGCCCGAACCCCACGAAAGGGTGGTCACTAAACATCTTAAGACCCATTGCGCGGCCAGCTGAACGCGTTTCCGGAGTAATAACCTTTTCGAAATAATTCATTACCGTAACGCGCACAAAGTCAATGTTAAATAATGCACCAATGAAGAAAACAATATATAAAGAAAGAATAATCATGACCATATAACGCATTCCTTTGCCGACGGTAAGCAAACGGTAACGTCTTATAAGGAAAGGGATGATAAAAAGCATAAGCGTCATTCCTGCCAATCCCGTAGTAGAAAATGAAAAGTAACCGGCTAAAAGGAGTATGAAGCAAGCCAAAATGGTAAAAAAGGTACCCAAGCGGTATATTCTGACAATAAATATAAGCAGCGCTACAGGTAAAATTGAGCTTATATAATGAGAAAAATAAGCTGGTTCGCTAAAAGTGGCTTTAATGCCGATAAAGCCTATCCTACCAATTAACGCCCATGTCATAAATTTCACGCCAACCAGATTTAGAATCATAGAAAGCAACGAAAGTGTACTTATTAGCATAACAATACCCAGAAAAACACCAATACAGTTTTTTAAATCGCGCTTATCCTTTATGGCGTAGCATACGGCTAAGGCAACAAGTATAGAATATACACACCAAATGACTACCTTGATACTGCGAAAACCCGGCGAGTTAAAATCTTCGATGCTTCCGCTTGCAATTAAAGAAGGGAGGTTTATGAGCAAAAGTAAAATATTTACAAACACAAAAATTAAAAGCGGAGTTAATATAGGTTGAATAAACATTTTCTTTTGCGGTTTCACCATAAAATTCCATAAAAAAATAATTATGCAAACAAGCCCCATCCACTCTGCCAATTTAATATTTAATCCGAGGGTTTTGGTGACCATAAAACGCTCTAAAGGCAGAAGCACTATCAAAAGGAAAACACCATACAATAGCCTGCGAATAGTTAACAATAAAACTATAAGAACTAAAATAAAATATAACCCATCATACAGCATTAGCCCTTGTTCCTCCCTAAATTATCAATGTTTATCTTTTTAGCGATTAGCACCAGAGGCAAACCAAAAAATATCATTGCTGGCCAAAAACCAACTATTTTTGCTGTTTTGCGCAAAATATTATTTGTCCAAATAAAAGATATAAAATAAGCAAGGCGATGCTTGATGCTCTTATTTCGAAAATCTATCTTTATTTTATTAATGTCCGAAAGGTTCTTGTCGATAGATTGCGGATATAACACCCGGGCGATGAACCCTTCTGCCCTTAGATATCTTAAATATTGAGGTAACGCATAGGTATTTTCAGTCCAGCCAAAACGCTTCACAAATTCTGGTAAATTCACACGTCTGTTATCCCTTCTAATTGAAAATATACCGCAAACTGCTTCGTTAATCAACGCCAATCTACCATTATTCCTAAGTACTCTGTTAATTTCGCAAAGAACACACCTCAAGCTTGTGGCATGATGTATCGAAGAATTGGTCATTATAATATCAAAACTATTATCAACAAAAGGCAATCTTTTCATATCCGAAACGACTCTATCGTAAAAGATAGCATCGTGCCTAAAATAAACATCTGCGGATTCCAAACCTTTAAATTTAGCGGTTGAAATATCCAAGGCGACGCATTTACACCCCTTGCGGGCAAATTTTCTTGAACTCCAGGTATTGCCGCTGCCTAAATCAAGAACTAATTCATTGCCTATTACCTCCAACTCTTCCAAAGCGTTATAGAAATTGATTGAATATGCGTAGCTTGAATCAATGGGGTTTTTACTCTGGGCGCTTTCTGGTAGTGACAAAAGCATTTCGTCGGTATATTTTGAAACCCCTTCTTGGGCTGCCTTAATATCGCCCTCAATCTCAGCAAGAACTTGCCTATCTGGTTTATAAAGAAGGTCTAAAATCCCATTTTTTATGCCAAATTCTGCATGGCAGATGTTACAAGTAACCTTGCCTTTTCGTATTTCTAACGAGTCAACTTCTTCTACCATTAAATTAAAACAGCTTCTTTTGTCGTTATCACACGCAGGACATTTTACAATATCCAATAATTCTTTTCTCATCAAAATTTTCCCGTTATACTGCGATAAAGTTTTTCATGAGCTATAGCTATTGTATTCCATGAAAATCTTTCTGCCAATTCTGCTGCCCCTTTTTCTATTTTTTGCCTTAGCCTGTTATCTTTATATAATAACTCTATAGCCTCGGCTAACCTCCTAATATCACCAACAGGCACAAGAAATATATTCTCTTTATCGGCTAATTCTACAGGTATATCTCTACCGGATTGCGTGGAAATAACGGCTTTACGGTGGGAAAATGCCGCCATAAGCGTACCTCTACGCAGTGTCACTCCGTCAGTAAACGGCAGCACACAGATATCAGAGAACGATAAATACTTAGAAACCTCGCAAGATTCAGCATATCCCGTCACAAAAATTGACTTTTTTATTCCTAAATAATCAATTAACCTTTTGATAGCGTTATGATACGAGTTTCTGTCGGAATCTAACCGGCAAATGAGTACTAAATGTACCTTAAAACCGTCGTCTATAACTTTTTTTATAGCTTTAAGCAAAAACTCTATGCCCTTGCTACGATGGATAAAGCCGAAAAACGCGATGATTTTAGCCTGGCTGTCAAACCCTAATTTTTCCAGGAAATGTTCCTTCTCGCCTACCTTATACCCGCAAACATCTATGTTGCTGCCTATAGGAATAATAGATATTTTTTTCCCGCCCCGTATTAGAATATTTTTCAGGCGCTCAAAATCGTTTTTATCGGTAACTATTACTCTGTGGCTGCCTAAACTCAATATAAACTGCCGTATTTTGTTTATGGAATAAGAAATGGAAAATTCGTGCAAGGTGACGATTACTTTTATATTCTTAAAAAATATTCTAATAAAAAACGGCAGAAAACACAAAGAAAATGTTTTTTTATATCGGGATGAAGGAAATTGCAGATGGATTATGTCAAATCTTTCTTTTCTTATTAATTTTAGGACGGCGATAATTGCGAAAATATTCCACTTTTTGATTATGGGGTAAACCCGGGAAGAATTTGTTTCCTTCAGGTACCGGCGGATAGCTTCCTCGTCGCTGGTAATCAAACTTATTTCTAAATTTTCCTTATTTAAATTATCAATAAGTTTTGCGGTATAGTCCCCGATTCCGTCATCAACCAGAGGGTATGCGCCGCTTATAATGCAAACATGTATCTTTTTCTTCTCGCAGCAAACGCAGATGCCGCTTGCAGCATCTAAGGGAAAAATCCTTCTAGTTAAGTATTCGTAAAAAACAATAAAAAGCTTGAAAGGATATTCTAATATTTTGGCAATTGTAATTGCTCTACAAAATTTGACTAATGTTCTCACTAAAAAAGATTTTTGTTTATATTCGTTATCGAAACGTTTTAGATATTCTCTGGGAAACCGCAGCGCCGTAAATGATTGCGTGATTTTTGCTACACATTTAAAGCCATGCTGTTTAAAACGCTTAAGTATTGCGCTTGGTTTCTCCAAACCAATATGGCCGTCCTGCTTAATAAAATATTTGTCATAAAGCTGTGGATACTTTTTTGCAAATTGCTCAAGTTTATTATTTCCCTCTGTTTCAATATAATGGATGGTTCTGCCTCCCGGCTTTAAGACCCGGCATATTTCCGCAAAAAGCTTTTCTTTATGCTCTTGCGCAATATGCCCGATAAGGTCGTAACTTACTACCAAGTCAAAAATTTCATTTTCAAAGGGAAGTTTCAATACGTCTGCCTGGATAACGATATCGTAGATGTCTTTAGCTTTTTTAAGCGAGGCAAGCGATACATCTATACCCACCACAGTTGCTGCCTTTGCATAAAAGGCATTGCCTGCGCCGCAGCCTAAATCTAAAATCTTTTTTTTCGCCGCTATATGTTTCTTGATAAACTGCATCGGAGAAGAAAACAAAAACGCTAAGCGCGAAACTAAAGAAACGTCATATGGGTGCGGCACAACCCACTTTGCTTCGTAGAAAGCATTACCTTCAATAAACGAAGGAACACCATCGATTACAGGAAAAATTTTATGGCATTTTTCACAAAAAATTTGCCCATCTTTTTTAGATAAAACTAACTTACAGTCAGGACAGCATAATTTTATGTAATCGCTATCGTTTCTTTTATCTTTCATATGACCTATATTATTACAGAGATTGAAAAAATCAGTGTAATCGTTTATTTAATCTGTGTAATCAATTTTTTTACCGCTATACTGCAAGCACCGCAAAAATCTGGAAAAATTTTTGCCGCTAATTTACCAAGAAAGCTTAAGCCATCGTTGGAAGCATACTCAAGTATCTGTAGTTTCCTTTCCCTAAAAAAATACTTTAAATCAATCTGGCAGGCCAAATATACGCTATCAACATCACCTGTATATAGGCGGTCTAACTGCGGCAGGCGGTATAAAAATCGCGATTTTTTCACGGATAATTTCTTACAAGAGATGAAAAAATTTTTAATCGCCATCCCTAAGGCTTCGCTAAGGGTAGAGGCAAATCCGGGCATACTTCCCCGCTTAAAAAGAATAGTCAAAAAAACTTTAATTGCCGCTATGGGGCTTAATAAATTAGGCGCCATTATTAAAATAATGCCGCCGGGTTTTGCCACCCTAATTATCTCAGAAAGAAATTTTTCTGTATCCGGAACATGTTCTAATAAAGACATAGAGCTTACCAAATCAAAAGAATTTTCTTTAAATGGCAGGCACTGCGCATCTGCAGTGATAAAAGACAAAGAAGGTGAAATATACTCACCTTTATTTTTTAAAAATAAATGTGAAATATCCGAGCCGACAACATTTAAACCTCTCTTATTTAAAAGAAACGAAGACATGCCATTGCCGCAGCCAAGGTCAAGCACCCGATAACCCCTCTGTGCATAGTGCAATACCCATCGAACATAGCCGTTAAAAAAATCCTCCTCCTTGCTGTTTAATTGCTCAAGATACTTAGTCGAAGTTTTATAATATGCCTGTATTTTTTGCGTAATGTTTTTAGCGTCGGTCATATCAATGTAATTGGTAAAAAAGCTTAGAGTATATTTTATGGGTTTCCTGCGCGATATGCTCATTGGTGAATTTACCCAAAACTCTTTCTCTGCCTTTCTTGGCTATCTCTGCTCTTAGGTTTGCATTAGATATTAACCGATGTAAAACGTTCCATAAATCTTGAGAGTCGCCCTCCTCAAATACCAACCCCGCATCTGCTATAACATTTGGTATCTCCCCACAGCTTGAGCCGATTACGGCAACTTGACAGGCCATAGCTTCTATTAACACTCTTCCAAACTGCTCTCTCCAATTAGCGGTATGCTCTGAAGGCAACACCAACACGTCCATACAATTTAAATAAAGTGGGACATTGCAATGCTCAATGCTCTCCACAAAAATAACGCATTCTTTGATTCCTAATTTTTCTGCATAACGCTTAAGCCCTAACTTTTCTGGGCCGCTTCCTATAATAAGTAATTGACAATCCCCTTGCAAACGAGCGGCTGCCTCAAGTAACGTACATATACCTTTCATCTTCAATAACCTACCGATATAACCGATTACAAATTTATTTATGCCTAATTGTTGCCTTAAATCGCCCACGTCGATTTTTCTAAACTCATCTGTGTTCACGCCAAACTGCGCCAATACGCTAATTTCGCCCTTAAAACCTTTTTGGCTAAATATCTCCTTTCCGGTTTGGCTACCGGCAATAATATAATCGGCGTTTTGTAGAGAATATTTTTCGCAAAAAGGATAAATAAAATAGCGCACATTGGGCAACCTCCATTGCTGAAACATATTCTGCCAACTAAAGATGACGGTCTTAGCGTTTAGGCCCAGCCTATTTTTTAGCCAAAGAGCCTGAAAGCAGGCAACGCTATGAGGCTCTTCTTCAATATGCATAATGTCCGGTTTTATATTCTTTAAATATTTGCTTAAATTAAGGTAAAAATGGATAAACTGCTTCCCCGTAAAGAGAGTTGGCAAAGCAAGGTGCTTAAAATTTAAATTTTCCCAGTATCGGTATTTAATTTTTTTCGTGCCCTCTTGCCACCACTGCGGCGTGACTAAAAAAAGTTCGATATCTCGCTGGCTACCCAGCAGTTTAAGTTTCTCCTGATGAAAAAAGCTAATACAGGCGTGTGAAATAAAAAGTACTTTCATCATAAATCTGGCTATTTAAATAAACTTGCCTCGCATATAATACCGGCCAAAAAATAGGCGTTTTAAATCCCTTGCTAATTGAGGGTTTATCCTTATCAACAATTGCTTCATTGCGTTTATGGGGGAAAAAATGGCAAAAAATAAAAAATGAGACGCAATGGCCAATCGGCTTTTGCTCGCGCAAATAGCTAATTTATCAAACAAAGCTGTAAAATACTGCGCTAAGGAACTCGGCAAAGCATTTGAAAATTTGTAGAACTTCAAAAGAATCAGAAAATAACGGTGGAAAAAAACTACTTGCTGCCGGCTAAGCTGCGGCTGTTCTAAAATGCTCTGTTTATAAAAAGAAGAGACTTCTTTCTCGACAATAAAATTATTTTCCGCACACATTCTATATATGTCTGTATTGGGATAAGGCTGCAATATCGAGCGATTCACCGCAAAAGGGCTCAATTTGGCATTTAATTTGATGGTTTCTAAAAGCATCTGAGGCGTTTCAAAGGGGCAACCCACCATATTGTAAGTAGCTATTTTTATGTTGTATTTCTTTGCCAACGTAAATACGTTCGTGATCTCTTTATTTGAAATTTTTCTATTGAGAACTTTTTCCCTAATATAGACGTTGCCGCTTTCTATACCTACATCGAGGCGCTCACACCTTCCTTTTTTAAGCAGTTTCATCATTTCTTCATCTAAAAGATTTACGCGGCTGTTTCCGTGAAAAGGAAAACGAAAACACTTGGGAAACTTGGCGCAAAATTCTTCCATCCATTGTCTATTCAGACAAAGCGCATCATCGATAAAATTGACAAATTCAACGTCGCTATACCAACCCAAAGCTTCTCTGATTTCCGCTAAAACATTATCAACGCTTCTAAAGCGTGTGTAATTATGCGGATAAAGTTTCTGATACTGATGATTACAGCAGTAGCTGCAATTATATGGACAGCCTCTTGAGGCTAATACGGTAAGCATCCTTATTTTATAGTCGTAAAGAGTATTATAAGAAAATAGACTTCGATCAGGAAAGGAAAGGTCATCAAGATTACCTTCTAAAGGCCTGATGTCATTTTTTATTATTTTTCCTTCTTTTTTTAGCCAGATATTTTTTATTTGCGAAACATCTTCATCCTTAGATAATTTATTGCATAGCTCTACCAGAGCATGCTCTCCTTCCCCACGACACAACATATCAACACCATCCGCCTCAATCACCTCTTCAGGGTCTATGGTTGCATGAACACCACCGCAGATGGTAGCGATATTATGAGTTTCTTTAAGCCAAGAAGAAAGCTTTCTTACATATGTAAACTGATGTGACAAAGAAGTGAATGCTACTAAATCTGGCTGTTCTTTCCCGACTCTCGCTAAGAAATCGTTCCTGTCAGCTTCTTTAACTATGTGAATTAAAGAAGTATTATGGCCATTTCTTTTTAGCGCCGATGAAAGATAACCGATACCATGGGCAAATATTCCCGAATAATCCCCGCTACATTCACTAAATACGTTTAAATCAGGAAAAACAAAAGTTATTTTCATGCTACCGATATTTCATCAGCATTTTCCCATGAACCAGTCCCAATAAATTTCGGGACGGTTCAGGGTTTCGCTCCACTGGAGAGGAACCCTGCAAGAAAACCTGCCTGCCCAACAGGGCGTCCTGCTGGACTGCCGGCAGCCTGCCTACCGGTAGGCAGGGCAGGGAAGCTACCGCTGTCCTTCGACAAACTCAGGATAGTTCGACCCTTCGGCCATACTCAGGGTCGAACACTGAGTATTCCCGAATGTGCTCGAAGGATGGTGAGCTAAGTCGAACCATAAGGCGGTGGAGCCTCACTTTTTAACACAAACCGATATTTCAGCGGGTATACATACCCTTAAGAATTTAAAAAATACCCACGTCAGAAAAGTATATAACATTCGTAAACAACCACGAAGGTGTCTGCCGTAGTACCTATTATTTTTGCATAAGTCAAACCGCACACTTCCAAAACCAGCGCTCAATAGCATCCCCCTAAGAGTATGCGGTGTAGAATGATTTATATGGTAGGGTATTCCAAATTCATTAGCCTTGAAAGGAGTACCGGTAAAATTACCTTTATAATATGCTAAGAAAGGCAACAATTTAACGACTCGCGCTTTGACTATGTAAACGCTTGTATTGGGAGTAGTCATAAAAAATAAGCCGCCTTTTTTCAACACCCGGTTGACCTCTTTTAGCTCTTCGAGCGGATCCACAACGTGCTCAAGCACATCAAGCATAGTGACAATATCAAAACATTCATCCGGAAAGTTTGCCTCTCTGATTGTTCCATGTATAATATCAAGTTTAAATTTTTCTTTTCCATATATCACTGCTGGTTTTGATACATCAATCCCACAAACATCATAACCAGCCCCCCCGAACTAATCTTAAAAAAATACCATAATTACACCCGGCATCTAACAGCCTTCCGGATTCCCTATGTTTTTTTATCAGATTTAATTTATCATTGAAGAAAAAGCGTTTGCCTTCTTCAAAACCTTTGACTACCCTATCGATATCCTCCGCAGAAAATTTATATGTATCATTATAAATTCTTTGAAAGCCAGAAGCGGTAGGGAAGGGGTTCATATACATATTTTCGCAATCATTACACTTACATATATTAAAACCGCATTCGCTATAGATTATCCCTCCATTTGACCTATCGCATAGCGGGCAATTTCTGTTTTCCATTTCTATCGAAATGCTACTTTTTTGCATACGCCCTCCTACCCAACAGGGTGTCCTGTTGGACTAGGTTTTCTTTACACAAAGGCTGCCTTAAAAAATAATATCAATATTGAGTTTTATATTTATAAAATATCTAAAAAAAGTTTATCCGTCTGTTTTGCCGCCTTATCCCAGGTATAATTTTCCAATATAAATTGACGACACTTATTCTCTATTTCTGTTCTCTTTTTAGTGTTAGTTAAATACTCAATAATTAAGCTAGCTATTGAATCAGGTGAAATGTCTTTAAAAAGTAAATTTTTATCAAGTTTGTTTAGTATCTCAATGCTTCCACCTATGGGTGTCGCCAAAACAGGAACACCCGAAGCTAAAGCCTCGAGGGTGACTATGCCAAAGCCTTCATTTGCCTTGCTGGGTAGGATAAATAAGTCGCAAGCTTGATAGTATAAAGGCAATTTCTCATCTTCAATAAAACCGGTTAAAATAATCTTGGCACCTAATCGAAACTCCTCTGCCAGCTGCTTTAACTCTTGCTGCAGCGGGCCTTGACCTCCTATCACTAAAAATACCTCTGGGAATTTTTCTAGCACCAAAGGCATAGCCTTAATCAGATTATCTAAACCCATTCTCGGAACGAGCCTGCGCACCGTAAATAAAATCTGGCTATATTGCGACAGGTCCAATACCTTACGCACCGCGTTCTTGTCGGATGCCGGTTTAAATCTTTCTGTATCTACGCCTGCGGGAATTTGGGCAATTTTTGCTGCCGCTATCTTATACTCTTTAATAAGGCGCTGTGAAGTAAAATCAGATAAACTAATTATTTTTTGCGCGCTCTTCAAGCCTCTTTTTTCCAGCCAACGCGCTAATTGTAAGTATATCGAAAACCAAAACGGTTTTATATATCTTCGCCATTGGTACCAACTATATTTTTTACCATAAACATCGTAAAATTCCTCTTCTGCTAATAAGGCGTAAAAAGTATATACTTTAGGGATTTTTTTTGCTGTTTTGGATAAATTTACCCCAAAGGCGGCATGCGGCGAGTGCATGCTAATTAAATCAAAGCGAAAAGCGCGAACAAGCTTTTTAAGTTCTGTATTGATGCTCAAAATAGATAAAATTTGGTTTAAAAAAGAAAAACCGCATTCTTTATTCTCGTATCGATATATTTTAATGCCGTTTATGTTCTCTACGCTTGGGTGGCTTTTTTCGACTTTTTTAGTTAAAACGCAAACATTATGGCCAAGACTAACCAACCTTTCGGCTATTTCATATACATACGTATGCACTCCTCCGTGCGCATCGGGAAATATCTCGTTAGCGACAAATAATATATTAAGCCTTTTTCCTGTAATCTCTGAACCCATCCCTTAACCCTCTGATTCCATATAAAATTACTTTTACATCTCTTACCACGAAAACGCGCCTAATAATTCCGCAAATTTGCCGTAAGAAAAACACGGGAAAAAATACTTTGGGCAAATGCGTTAGGTAAAAAATCATGAAATTATGATAATACCAATACATTTTCTCATTAAACGAAAGCTCTCTGCAACCACCCCGACCTTGAAGATGTTCGATGTAAGCTAAAGGACTAAAAACAATCCTATAGCCTAATTTTTTTATCTTGAAGGACAAATCCATGTCATCAAAAGAGCTGGTTCCCATCAACCTTTCATCGTGTCCGCCTACTTTTATTAAAAGCTCTCTCCGGTAAGATACGTTACAACCATACGCATGCTCAATGTCTGTTTTAAAATCTGCATTAAAATTGGCGATAATTTTTCCGTCCCATTTTCGTAGCGTACCGACTTTTTTGATTTTAAAAAACGGCGCATCGTTGACGCACAACACCCTCCCGCTAACCGCACCTACGGTAGTATCCGCGTAATTTTGTACATGATTTTTTATAAAATCCGGACTGATCACAATATCGTCATCGCAACAAATAACGATTTCTCCCTCTGCTTCTTCAGCGGCTTTGTTTCTTGCATGCGCTGAGTTGGTGCCGGGAAAGCTAAAATATTTTATCTTATCCCTGTTGGCAGCTACGATGCCCTCTAAGTCTTTAGAAAGCGGCGGGCACTGGTCTACGACAATCACCTCGAAATCGTCATACTGCTGAACAAGAAGCGCCTGCAGTAAATTTTTCAAGCTTTCGTTCCTTTTGTAAGTCGGAATAGCAACCGAAACTTTCATATTCATATTTTTTATGGTTTAACAACCTTAACAAGACTATCAGGGCTTATACATAAAATCCTTCGCAACATCCGTGGCAGCGCCAGATAAAATTGCGTATATAATCTAAATAAATTCATGCTGTTGAAAAATAAAATGCGAAATATCTTTCTTCTATAAAATTGAAACTCCCCAAACCCCGCCGCCTTTAGCTCATCTACCAACAAACTAATATCGTACACTCGCCTATGGGTGGGATTACCGATGCCGCTAAGATGATGAAAATCCGTTTTGGGATTTATTTTTTGCGCCGCCCGGAGCGCTTTTTTTGTATAATAATAAAGCTCTTTATTCTTGTGCGAAGAAAATAAGCACAACAAAACTACATCGATGATACTCTCATCTAGACATACCGGTTGCTCAACTGTTAATGCTGCACCAGTCTTTAACACCCTATATATTTCGCGCTGAACATTCGCCGCCTCTAAATCGGTTAAATGCTCAAACAAATGGCTTACGATTACGCCGTCAAATATTTCAGACTTAAAAGGTAGATATTGCGCATCTGCAACCGTAAATTTTATCTGCGCCGATTCATATGTCGACTTTGCCCGACGGCAAGCATATTCTGAAATATCGATACTTACAATACCGCCGCCATAAAAAGACAGCCTGTATGACAGCCCTCCTAAACCACAACCCACTTCAAGCACCAAAGATTTTCGATCTAAATTCCCGCCTGCAAACTCTGCTGTCCTTTTATAGAAAAGCCAGTCGTTTTCCTTATCTGAAAATAAACGCGAATAGCTTTTTTTAAACCATTCTTGATCGTATTCTGTAGGCCCTCGCATAAAAAAGTATGGAGCCCCACGGGCATGCCCGTGGTACCTTTATTTACCCGCCAGATTTGCTGCGCAAATCTGGCGAGGTATCCGCCTTGCGTCCGATGCGACATCTCGCCGAAGCAGTACCTCAGTTCGCATTCACCCCCGGCCAT
>JAUYCY010000026.1 GCA_030692055.1 Candidatus Omnitrophota bacterium
AATTGATGCGAGAAAAGGGGGCATTTTAGTTGACTTTGAAAGTTGGCATCGCCACTGGCAATTAAAGGTTAACGATAAAAATAAAAAACTTTATAAAGCTTTTCGTGCTTTTAAAGGAATAAAGATAGAACCTGGGATAAACAGGATAAAGCTATCTTACAGTCTTGAATACTTCAAAGAGCTGTTTTTTCTTTCCATTTTCGTTATTTTTGTATATATAACCCTTTTAGTCAGTAGTTATCGTAAAAAACTGATAAATACCTAAGCAAGGATGGTGACTAATGAATAAAAAGTATAAATTTGTTATCTCTTTTTTCGAAAAGTATCATAAACCGTTTTATTATGCTGTGCCTTTATTGGCAATAATTATGATTTCATTAGTATTTGGAGTTTTTTCTATTGATAAAAAAGTGATAAATAAAGCATGTTTGTGGGACATAGCTGGCAGGCCATACAATGCATTTTTATATGACCTTAACCTGCCGCATCGTCTAAACGCCTTATTTATCAGCGGAACGCCGGAGCATTTAGCGAAGATAGAAAAACTATATAGTCAGTTTAATACTGGAGACATATTTACAAGCCAGATATTGTCTCTTTTATTTGGCATAAAGATAACTGAGTATTCCATAGCTTTCTACCTAAACATAGTATTTTGCATATCTGCTATGCTTTTTTCTCTTCTCGCGGGCTATCTGATTTTTAAAAACGGTTACGTGTCTATATTATTATTTTTGTTAATAAACATATTCAGGACTTTTTGCGAGGGGTTATTTTACGGACTTCCGCTTCGGCACGCATTTGCTATTTTAAACCCGCTGTTAACATTCTGTATCATTGTTTTTTTAATTGTTTTTTTAAAAACACATAATAAAAAATATTGGGCAATTTTCATTTTAAGCGGATTTGTTTTATCGTATATATGGCATTGCCGCACTTCCGAGGGTTATATCTCAATAGCCGCTCTTTTGTTATTCCTTGCCGTAGTATCGGTAGGTCTTTTAAAAACTAAGAAAATAAGTTATAAAAAGGCCGCGGCAGACATTTTAATCATCTGCATAACTATCTATGCCGGTTACTTTGGATACCAGAAAATGATAGATAGATTTAAAGAAGACAGAGACAAGAAATTTAGTTTTCCTAAAACCGAAGAAAATTTCATTTCTGACCAAACGCCATTTCATAGCCTTTTTGTAAGCTTATTTCGCTATCCGAATGATTCAGGCTATTTCTTTAGCGACAGAACCGGCATAGCGGCTGTTTATAAAGAAAGGCCGGACCTTGAAAAAAAATATTCTACCGACTATTTTGCATTGCAGAATTCAATTGAATATAATGAAGCTATAAAAAAACTTTACTTTAAGTTTATTCTAAATAATCCCAAATACTTCGCTACCTACCTGGCCAGGAGCTTCTACGATTATATTCTCTTTCTTCCATACTATACTTGGACAGGAAAAGCTTCCGCCCATGCGTATCTTCCTAAAATTAGCAAAGTTGCAAAAATAGCAATACAGGATTTGGCGCCTGACTTTAAAGATACAAACCTTAATTTGATAATCAATCTAAAGCCTGCATATTTACCAAAAACGGCATTATTTTGGGCGTATTTCATTTTTTCGTACGCCCTTCTCTTAGAGGCTGTTTATGCGGTATTTATTAAGTTTGGGAGAAGCAGTAATAAAAGCATAGGGGATAATTTACCTATGTATCTACTTTTAGGGATGCTGATATATTTCTTCTTTGCGTCTATAATCAGAATAATAATTCCTGTGCACGGGCAGGGCGCTGTTGTCGCATTCAACATAATTATCATTTACAATTTAGTAAGAATTTCCTCCGCCAGAAACATTATTCGTATAAAAGATAAACAAGTATCCGCCGGTGCAGTGTTATTTCTGATGATTTCGGTTAGCCTCGCAATATTAACAGCACATCAAATATATCGCAACAATTATCGCATTTTGCACCCAGATTTAAATCTAAAATATTTTCAAAGTAATATTAACGGCTGGATGATGTATTCTTCTACCTTAACGTCCGTTTCTGAAGGCCAAAATGGTCCCTATCTGCAGATTACAGCATTTGAGAACGCCACAGGCTATATTTATAAAGCTTTTGATACGCAACCCGGCGAAATATATAAATTCACGGTATATTTTAAAAAAGTGAGTTCTGCGTCGGGCCAAGTTAAAATTGGGTCTTCCATTGACAATCCGGATTCATATTATTCAGGTATCCTCACCGATGAGACGTTGACGCAGCATAAAGGGGAATTTAAAGCAAACTCGCCCATTACCTACATTACCCTGGTTAACCTTACCTCACAAAAGGGCGAGACCGTGCTTTTTAGCGATATTATCTTAACTAGCGAAGAAAAAGGCGGTGAATAATTGTGCGGGTAGAATTTTTTAAACATAGCATTAACGAAAGAGATATCAAACGTGTAGAAAAAATCTTGAAAACAATTTTTCTTACTACCGGTGATGAGGTTGAGCAATTTGAAAATAATTTTGCTAAGTATTTAGGTTCTTCTAACGCAATAGGTGTTACCAGCTGCACTGCTGCGCTTCATTTGTGTTTGCTTGCATGGGGCATAGGCGAAGGTGATGAGGTTATTACAGCTCCAATGAGTTTTTGCGCTACAAGTAATGCGATAATTCACGCAGGCGCAACCCCAGTATTTATTGATGTTGAAGAGGAAACAGCAAATATTAACGCAGAGCTGATTGAAGGCAGTATTACAAAGAAAACAAAAGCCATTATACCAGTCCATTTATATGGACAAATGTGTGATATGAAAAAAATAAAGCAGATTGCAGATAGGCATAATCTTATTATCATAGAAGACGCTGCGCATTGTATTGAGGGCGTGCGTGATGGAATAAGAGTAGGGCATTTTGCTGCTGCGGCCTGTTTTAGTTTTTATGCTACAAAGAATATTACTTGTGGCGAAGGCGGCGCAATTGTAACAAATAATTCCAAAAAAACAGAACTTTTAAGAATACTAAGGCTCCATGGTATGGATAAATCAGCGGCGCAGAGATATACAAAGCGTTACGAACATTGGGATATGCCTGTTTTAGGCTGGAAATATAATATGGACAACATACGCGCAGCGCTTTTGTTGGGGCAGCTCGATAGGATAGAAGCGCTCTGGAAATTGAGGAGTTCTATCTGGGCCAGGTATAAAAAAGCTTTCAGTAAAACAACAGGAATTAAACTTACCAGGACTATGCCGTGCACAAAACACGCAAAGCATCTTTTTACAATCCGCGTTCCAGAAAATAAAAGAGACGCAATACTTTTTACTTTACAAAAGAGAGGAATAGGCGTTGCTGTAAATTACAGGCCAATACATCTTTTGAAATATTATAGGCAAAAATTCGGATATAAAACAGGATTTTTTCCTGTGGCGGAGAGTATAGGAAAAGAAACCATATCCTTGCCCCTATACCCTGCATTAAAAGAAAAAGAAGTTAGTTATGTTATCCAATCTGTACTTAAAGTAACTAAAGAATAGAAAAAATTATGAAGAGAGATTTTTTTAGAAAACAGCTCAAGGAAGGCAGGCTTACCGATGCAGGAGAATTCCCCAAGGTAGTGCTTATTGACACTGTGAGTTTATGCAATCTTAGATGCTCGATGTGTGTCCATAAAAATATGAAGAGAAAACAAGGTGTCATGCAATGGAAACTGTTTACAAAAATAATTGATGAAATAACTATGGTAGATAAAAATGCAAGAGTCTGGATGGTATTTTTCGGAGAAGCGCTTATACTTAAGAAAACCAAACCCAGTATATTCGATTTGATAAAATATGCGAAGGATAAAGGCCTGCGCGACGTAGTCTTAAATTCAAACGCTAATCTTTTAGACCTAAAAACAGCAAAAGCGTTGATTGCCTGCGGCTTAGATGCCATTTATATCGGCATAGATGCTTTTTTACCTGAAACTTATTCAAAAATAAGAGTGGGCGGGAATTATAAAAAAACAGTAAGAAATATTTTAACTCTTATTAAGCTTAAAAATAAAAGCAAATCTTCTAAGCCAAAAATATATGTTCAGTTTGTGGAGATGAATATCAATAGGGCCCAGAAAAAAGACTTTATTGAATTTTGGAAAAAATATGACGTTACCATAAAGATAAGGCCTATGGTTAGCTGGGCAGGGTCTATAGATGCGCCAAACCTTGTTTTAGATAACAAAGCCCGCTGGCCTTGCTATTGGGCGCTGCAAACCATGTCCATCACCGACACAGGAAAAGTCGTAACATGCGCTGTTGATTTAGACGCTACGTTCATAGCCGGCGATGTGAATAAAAATTCTCTTAAAGAAATTTGGAATGGGAAGTTAAAGGGGTTAAGAGCTTTGCATATTGCAAAAAAATTCAACCGGTTGCCGGATAATTGTAAAAATTGCAAAGACTGGCAATCTGCCAGAGCTGATTATTATTAATATGTGTGGTATTTGCGGATTTACAGGAAATAACGATACTTTGCGGCTAAGAAAGATGATGGATGCCATTATCCACCGTGGTCCAGATGAGGATGGCTGCTACTCTGATGAGAAGATAAATCTAGGCATAAGACGATTAAGTATTATTGATGTAAAGACCGGCCATCAGCCTATTCATAACGAAGATAAAACTTTATGGGCGATATTTAACGGAGAGATATACAATTTCCAGGATTTAAGAAAAGAATTAAAACAAAAAGGCCACAGGTTTTATACCGACCATTCAGACACAGAAGTCATTGTGCATTTGTACGAAGAATACGGCACTAACTTTATGCAAAAGCTTAATGGGATGTTTGCTATAGCCCTTTGGGATAAAAAGGAGCAAAAGCTTTTGTTAATAAGAGACAGGATGGGGGTAAAGCCTCTTTTTTACGCTGTTGTAAACAACGCATTGATTTTCGGTTCAGAAATTAAATCCATTCTCGCCAATTCGTCGTATAGCCGTGAAATAAATTATGAGGCGATTTACCACTATTTTACCTTCAAAAACATCCCAGCTCCTTTTACGGCTTTTAGAGGAATAGAATCTGTTTTACCGGGAGAAATGCTGATTTTCTCAAACGGTAAGATTACGAAGAATAAATGGTGGAAGGTAAGATTTGACGAAAAAAGAGATTACGAAGAGCCTTATATAAAAGAAAAGATAATAGAATTATTGAGCGATGCTACGAAGTTACGCATGGTAAGCGATGTGCCGCTTGGTGCATATCTTTCCGGCGGCGTAGATTCAAGTTCAGTAGTGGCTTTGATGGCAAGATTTTCCGGCAAGCCAATAAAGACATTTTCTTTAGGCTACGAAGATGAATTGAAAAATAAAGAAGCGGATTTATTGTATGCAAGAAAAGTTTCGCAAAAATACAGGACAGAGCATTACGAATATATAATGTCGTATAAGGAGCTGATAGATGATATCGAAAAAATAATTGAAGCTTTTGACCAGCCTTTTTCCGGAACCATATCTACTTTTTTTCTTACCAAGCTTATAAAACAGCATGTTAAGGTGGCGCTTACAGGCGATGGGGCAGATGAGCTTTTTGGCAGTTATCTTTCTCACCGAGTTGCTCAGCCGATACATTATTTCGCTAAACTCTATGATAAGATTAAGTCAAACAATCTAACAAAAGAAGAAAAAACGCTCTTTGCGCCATGCGAGATTAGTTTTTTAGAGGAGTTATTTACAAAATCCAAGGGAAAAGAGTTCGGATGGCGCTATAGCCTTTATCTATTCAGCGACGAAGAGAAAAATACATTGTTAACCGATGATTTTAGAAATAAGGTGAATGGTTTAACTTCGCTTAGCCTTATTCAAAAAAACTTTGAAAGGTTAACGTCTAAGGATCCTCTCAATAGAGTGCTTGAAATGGAGTGGAATACGCAGCTGCCCGACCAGGTCCTTGCTTTTAGTGATTTTTTATCTATGGCGCATTCTGTTGAAATACGCTCACCGTTTCTTGATTATCGGCTTGTTGAGTTTGTTGCTAAAATCTCAGGTGATATGAAAATAAAAAATGGCAACGTGAAAGATATACTGAAAAATACTGTTAAAGACTTATTGCCGCAAGGCATAACCCAAAGGCCTAAAGAAGGTTTCGTGTTGCCGATTTTTGATTGGATGATAGATAAGCTTAAAAATTACAGTAAAGACGTACTTTCTGAAAAAAGAATTAAGAAACATAATTTACTTGATTTATCCAAAGTAAACAGCATCTTGCAAGATTATTATGCCGGCAACAAAGCAAATGCCGCTAAGGTTTGGAATTTAATGATGTTTCAGCTATGGTGGGAAAAGTATTTTGGGTAAGAAAATTGAAAAAAGACATAAAAATTAATCTTTTTGCGCTTACAGGTTTTGGGAACGCGGTTCTTAAAGCCCTTTTAGCTTTCGACGTAAAGATTCTAAAGGTCTATACTCGTAAAGAAAAAGGGGAATTTCCTTACTATAAAGTAGAAAATTTAAGTATGCTGTGTAAAAAAAGAGGTATTTCGGTAAAATTTATTTCCGCAAATAGAAATTGGTCTATAGAAAATAATGCGGATATAAATTTAGCGGCTACATTCCACAGGATTTTGTCTGCAAGACACTTAAGGCGAGCTAAGGTGAATATTAATATCCATCCATCGCTGCTTCCTTCTTATAAGGGGCCAACTCCCACTAATTGGATGGTCCATAATAAAAGTAAGGTATGCGGTATCACCGCACACTACTTAAATGCAAACATAGATGCAGGAGCAATAATTTATCAGAAAAAATACAAATTAAAATCAAAGACAGATAACCGTTTAAGAAAGTTTTTGGCAGATAAATCAGTATACGCTGTTATGTACATAATAAAGCATTACCCAAATTATTACTCTATTAAAAGCAGATACAAGGAGTCGTATTACCCGTCTTACTATAAGGAGATAAAACAAAAGTAATGAAGAAGATAGAGCATACGCAAGAGAAATATGGCATAAGGCAAGAGGCACTGGAATTTCCAATGATGTGTGTTCTTTCTTTTACGTATGTATGTAATGCCAAATGCCCAAATTGCCCGTATACTAATTCTAAGATAAGAGAAAGTTATAAGGATAGGCTTTATATGAATGAGGATACTTTTAAAATCATTGCTGATCAATGTGGGCAACATCGTGCCTGGATACGGTTATCAGGCGGCGGCGAACCAATGCTTCATCCCAAGGTAGTTGAGTTAGTTGAATATGCCAAAAAAGTTGGCGCAAAAATAGGGCTTATCACAAATGGTTCAAAGTTTAATGAGAAAAACAGTAAAGCGCTGCTTAATTGCCATATTGATATGGTGGAGTTTAGCGTGGATGCTGCTGATAAGGAGGCCTATGCAAAGGTTAGAAAAGGCCTTGATTGGACGACTTTGGTTAGAAATGTAAAGAGAATGGTGAGGTTGAGAAATGAATTAAACAGCAAAACTAAAATTATTGCCAGCTGTGTTAATCAGGCCGGAGTGGATATAGAAAAAGTAGAAAAATTCTGGAAACCGATAGTTGACAATTTTCAAAAGAGAAAATATCTTACCTGGGGCATCAATAATCCTTTGTATTCGGCAGATAGAGCACCGTATTTGCCTCCGGAACAATTAATTCCTTGTCCTTTTATATTTGAACGCTTAAATATTGATTCACGTGGGCAGGTAATGGTATGCGGTTTTGATATAGCTGCAAAAACAAATCTGGGAAATGTTCATGAAAAAAGCATAAAAGCCATATGGCGCGGCAAAGATTTCCAATATTATAGGAGAATACATCTTGCTCGCAGGGGTAATGAGATAGAACTTTGTAAAGATTGCACTGATTGGAAATATCGTTCATGGAAGCATAATTACTGGAAGATCGTCAAGAATGCAGAAAAAAAGCAAAAAACCAAAGTTGAAAAACTACATGTAACCGATATGAAAGGTTACATGGGAAATGAAGCTTAATAAGTATGACAATAGGAATTCTACAGCCGGGTTATTTGCCGTGGCTTGGTTTTTTTGAACAACTACAGAAAAGCGATATATTTGTTCTATACGATGATGTGCAGTATGATAAAGGTAGTTGGAGGAACAGGAATAGAATTAAAACAGCAAAAGGTATTCAGTGGCTGACAATTCCTGTTAGTGTAAAATTCTTAGAGAAGCCATTGATACATGAAGTAAAAATAGACGATAGCTCTCATTGGAGGAAAAAGCATCTTTTAGCTTTACGTTTTAATTATTCAAAAGCGCAATTCTTTAACGAGTGTATGGGGATTTTTGAAGATGCTTATAAGAAGGAATGGGATTATTTAGTTGATATTGATAAACATTTTATTATTAAAATTGCCGAATATTTATGCATAGATACTACAAAGATAAGAAGATCGTCTCAGCTAAAATTAAAAGGCGATAAGATAGAAAGGCTAATTTCTTTATGCAAGTTGTTTGGGGCTGATACATTTTATGAAGGGTATGCAGGTAAAAATTATATTGATGAAAAAATATTTGCAAAAGAAGGGATAAAAGTAATTTATCAAGAATATCAGCATCCTGTGTATCGGCAGCTTTATGGAGAATTCGTCCCATACTTGTCGGTGGTAGACTTGTTATTTAATTGCGGACCAAAAAGCTTAGAAATTATCATGAACACGTTTTTATAAAACCTTAAAGGAGGAATAAATGAAAAGAAAAAATATTCTTATTACAGGTGGAGCCGGGTTTATCGGCAGTAATTTTACGCGCTATCTTTATGAAAAATACCCGAATTACAGGCTAATTATTTTAGATGCGCTTACTTATGCAGGAAATACTGAAAATCTTCCGATAGAAGTGAAGTCTTTACATAATGACCGTTTTTCTTTTTGGCACGGAAATGTAAGAAATGGCGAGCTTATTGATACGCTCATTTCTCAAAGCGATATAGTGGTGCATTTTGCTGCAGAAACCCACGTTACGCGGTCGGTATTCGATAATTTTCTATTTTTCGAGACAGACGTTTTAGGCACGCAAACAGTAGCCAATGCAATCGCAAAATACAAAGATAAAATAGAACTTTTCATCCATATTTCTACATCGGAAGTTTATGGCACAGCCCAGAAAGAGAAGATGGACGAGAATCATCCGTTATTACCGTGCAGTCCGTATGCTTCGGCAAAAGCAGGCGCAGATAGATTAGTGTATTCATATTGGGCGACCTATGACATACCTGCTGTGATAGTGCGCCCTTTTAATACCTATGGCCCCTGCCAACATCTTGAAAAAGCCATACCCAGATTTGTTACTGGCTGCATATTAAATGAAGATTTAAGAGTGCATGGTGATGGTAGTGCTGCAAGAGACTATGTTTTTGTAGAAGATGTGTGTAGGGCTCTCGATACCATAATGCATGCGGATATTAAAAAGATAAAAGGCGAAGTATTTAATGTTGCATCCGGAATGCACCGTTCAATCCTTTCGATAGCAAAGGATATTGTGCGTTTGATGGGTAAAGATGATTCGCTTATAAAATTTGTCGGCGAGCGTCCAGGGCAGGTGTTCAGGCATACGGGCGATATCGAAAAAATTAAAAAAGAGCTCGGCTGGAAACCGAAGGTTTCATGGGAAGAAGGCCTCAAAAGGACAATTCAATGGTATAAAGGCAACAGGCCTTGGTGGGAAAAACAATTATGGATGCGAGAAATTCCGATTATTACCAAAAACGGAAAACGAGAACTGCATTGAATGATATTCATTACGATAAAGATTTAGTGCAGAAATTTGATTCTTATATAAACAGAAAAACAGGCGTAGATAGCGAAGAATTTATAACCTGAAAATAATATTCAAAAAATGGCCAGTGATACTCATCTAGAAATGAAGGAAATTCCTAAATTCGATAGCAGTGTGTCATTGCTCTGCTGGGCATACAATGAAGAGGATTCTATTTTTGAATATCTTGAAAAGGTCACGCGTCTTATGGATGCAGCCGTAAATGACTATGAGATTGTATTGATAGATGATGGTTCTACAGATAAAACCTACGAAATAGCCAAAAATTTTCAAAAGATTAATCCGAAGCTTAAAATATTTCAGAATGAACGTAATCTAAATGTTGGCGTTTCAAGCCGGAGAGCCATTCAGAAAGCATCTAAAGATTATTTGTTTTGGCAGACGATAGATTGGAGCTATGACATCTCAGAAGTTAAAACATATCTGCGTTACTTAAAAAGCTATGACATCGTCCAAGGTGTAAGAAGAAAACCTGTCGCTGTAAAAATAAGATTATTAAAGCCTATTGTAGCCATGCTCAAGTTATTGGGCATGAAGCATCTAACCCGTCGCTCCGATACGGTGCAAAAAGCCATAATTTCGGTAATCAATTATGCTTTACTGCGTATTCTTTTTAGGGTGCCGCTTTCAGATTTTCAGAATGTAACTTTCTATCCTACGAAATTGATTCAGTCAATAAAATTAGAAGCTAAAAGTGCCTTTGCCAATCCGGAAGGATTGTTTAAATGTTACTGGATGGGCAAGTCTATCAAAGAAGTGCCAATAAATTTTATTGCCAGGGATAAAGGCACTGCAAAAGGAACGAATTTAAAATCTATAACAAATGCTGTTTACGATATCTTTTTATTATGGTTTAAGTGGATAGTGTTAAAGAAAAGAGGAAAAGTTAAAAAAGGTAAAATCTATAGGCTAGCTAATTAGCGCTAACTCTATTGCCGGTAATATAAAAAATTAATTCAAAGAAAGATATGGATCTCAAAGAAAAAGAAATTTTAGGACACTACGCTGATTCTCATTGGTATTACGTTTCTAAGGAGTTGGCGCTTCGTAAATTTATCAAAACTATAAAATTTGATAATATACTCGATGTTGGCGCCGGCTCCGGAATTTTTTCTAGAAGACTATTAATGAATTCATCCGCAAAAGAAGCTACCTGCGTAGATACGGCCTATATAACAGAAAGAGAAGAAGAATACTTTGGGAAAAAAATAAATTTTAAGAAAAACATATCCTATTCGGATTCAAATTTGGCATTATTTATGGATGTTATAGAGCACGTTGAGGATGATGTTGCGTTTGTTAAGGAATATGTAAATAAAATCAACACCGGAACCTATTTTGTAGTCACGGTTCCCGCATTTCAGTTTTTATTCTCAGGCCACGACACATTTTTGGGTCATTATCGAAGGTATACCTTGTCATCTATAGAATCTTGCCTTAATTCCGCCGGGTTAACAGTTATAAAAAGTAATTATTTTTTCTTTTTTATTACACCGTTTGCAATTCCAATTAGAATACTTGAGAAGATAAAAATGAAATTTTTTTCAAATGATTTTGTCGCAAAAAGTAGCTTGAAATCATGCGAAGGGTTTTTTAACAATATTCTAATCAAGCTTAATAAATTGGAATCGCCGTTTTTTTTAATTAACAAATTTGCAGGCTTGAGTATATTTTGCCTTGCTGTAAAAGAATGACAAAAATCAACTTTTGCTGTATACTATGCGATTAAAGACTTAAGCTATAGAGAAACTTTTTCGGATATATAAAAATAAAAAAAGGAGGTTGCCATGGAGGGAAGACGTTGTCAAAGTCTAAAGAGAAAGGCAGTGGTTAAAATTGCACCTTGGTTTGTGTCTATTTGTGTTTTAACAATTGTTATAGGGGCAAGCGTTTGGATTATTGCGAAAAAAGCCAGCCAAGATAAAGCAAAATTAATCAAGGCTACATGGAAGATGAAGGATAAGAAGAGAAGTGAGATAATGAGCCCAACAGCTATTGATCAGGGAATTACTTTCTATGGAAATGCGCACTTTGATATGACGCAGCGTAAGGTTGGCGAAAGCTCGTTGTTGTTAGGCGGTTCAGGGGATTATATTACGGTTCCAAATAGTGACGATTGGTATTGGGATGGTCATTTTACTGTCGAGTGTTGGATAAAACTAAAAAAATCCGGCGACAAAGTTTATAATACTATTTTTGACCAATATAACGACGGTTCAAATTATCACCAGTTTAGGGAAATAAACGGTGAACTGTATTATAACAAAGTAGGGGGTAAACCCATTACTGTAATTACATCTGAAACAGGTATAACTACGAATACTTGGTATCACGTAGCCTTGGTTAGAAGCGGAGTCAGCTGGTATATCTTTGTTAACGGGGTTAAAAAAGCAGCAGGTATAGATAATACGCCGTTAGTAAAGTACACATCTGCTTTTAATATCGGTGGGAATGCTGTTATAGGGCAATATTTTAATGGTTGGATAGATGAGTTTAAGGTATTTAAGGGGACTGCCGTTTGGACTGAAGAGTTTACCCCGGCTGGGCAGGGTTTTTTGAGTTTTTTTAAAACAACCAGTGATGAATAAAATATTAAAATGCAGCCCGTACTTTTGTAATTTATACAACAAACAACAGAAGAGTGCCGACAAAAATAAATTTTAGGGAAAATACGTTTCACCAGAAGATAGACTTATTATTATTTGCGGACGTTATGGCTACATATAAGAGATGACTTTTTGCTAGGGATTCATTGTTTTTAAAGTAACAAACCCTCAAGCTTAACGGCGTTCATTTTGTTATAGAAGATTGATAAAAATTATAATTTTTTTGTATAATATTATATAGCGGGTTAATAAAGATGAAAAAAATCAATTGGGATAACTTTAGCAGTGATGAGGAGATTCTTAATTATTTACGCAGTCTTCCACGGTATAAGAATACTATAATTAAATCTGCATTCAGCAGGGCAAAGTTTTTCATAAAGCTTGTCTATTGTAGGCTGTTCAATATAGATAAACCGTTATTTATTGTTCTGGTTACAAATAACGGGTGTAATCTTAAGTGTAGGTATTGTTATGGCGATTACGGCAATAGGACCACAGAGAAAGATTATTCTACCAAAGAATTATTGAAGATAATTGATGAATTAGAGAGTCTAGGCACACAGCTAATCACTATGCACGGAGGAGAATCGTTATTACGTAAAGATATAGGCGAAATAATAAATTATGCTAAACTTAAAGGTTTCTATGTAAGTTTTAATACTAATGGTTATCTTGTTCCTGCAAGAATAAATGATTTAAAATGCGTAGATACTATAGTTATAAGTTTAGACGGTCTTGAGGAAAGTAATGACAAAAATAGAGGGCAAGGATGCTTTAAGAAAGTGATGAAAGCAATAGATTGCGTTACACAGAACAATATCCCTCTTGTAATTTCCGCAACGCTTACGAAGGATAGCATGCACGATATGGAGGCTTTGGCGCAATTAGGTAAAGATAAAAATTTTACTGTGCAATATAGTATTCTTTACAATTTCGGAGTTCTTAAGGACAAATGCAGCGGTGTTGTTATGTCAGATCAAGAAATTAGGGATATAGTTCGAAAGATTTGGGATTTGAAAAAAAGCGGGTTTCCGATTTATTATTCTTATAATGTGTTAAGGTTAGCAATTGATTGGCCTATTTCGTATAATAAGAGATATTTTACCCAAGAAGATGATAGTATTCCCCCGAATGCTAAATTAGAACCTTGTTATCATGGTAAATTAAAATATCAAATAGACGCTGACGGTAGAGTTGTTACCTGTTGGGCCCACGATGCTATGAATGCTCCTAATATAAGGGAACTTGGCGTTGGGGGAGCTATTAAAAAATGCCACGATGATAATAAATGTAAATACTGCACTTTTTTAGCTAATAATGAACACAATGCCATTATGCATTTAAGCCCCAGAAATATATGGAATATATTATGTATACATATTTCAGATGTTTTGAAAATAAAATAATTAGTTTTTAATGATTAAAGCTAAGACTATAAAGCAGTGCGTTGTAATTGGGTCGTCAACCGGCTTAGGTGCATCTTTAGTCGAAGAGTGTCTTAACGAAACTTCATATTATATCATAGGCGTAGCTAGAACTAGTTTTGAAAAGATCGATAATTATCAGAAGTGGCAAACATCAAAAAGATATAGCCATATCGAGCTAGATATTACTTCCCAAGATTGTATAAATCGGTTAAAAACGCTTTGTTCTAGTTTTCAAAATGAACCTATTTGTGTTATTCTCAACGCTGCTATTGTTCAGGCTGATATCGAAGAAAATGGTTCTATTGATTATGACCTCATAGCGCGAATAAACCATGTAGGTATAGATGGTTTTAGCAATATTTTAGCTTCCTTTGGTGATTACCTTGCTAAACATGGCGGAGTTTTTATTGGCGTCTCATCTTTTAGCGCTTTTGTACCTCCTTTTTTAGAGCCAAGAATAGCTTATCCGGCTTCAAAAGCCTATCTAGATATGGCACTTAGATCTCTAAGGATGCTATGGGATAAAAAAGTTAGCGTAGTTACAGTTCATCTAGGGCATTTAGGTAACCCTAGAGAAAAGATTGTTAAAGGTCAAGCGACAAATTATGCCAAGGCAGCAAAAATAATAGTTAGCTCGCTTTTTTCAAAGAAAATTCCTCAAGAGATAAACTACCCGATATTGTATTGCGTAGTTTATAAATATATTTTTAAATTTATTCCCGACAGCCTATACTTTAAGTTATCACAATTGTTTTGTTATTTTGTGAGAAATAAAAAATGAATAAAGACATAGTTTTTTATCAGCAATACGCTGTACCTTATTTTGGTATTCTTTCACTTAGCGCTCACCTTAAGCACGCAGGAATCAGCGCAGATGTTGTAATAGAATCTTTAGAGAACAATTTTCTTGAAAAAATTAAAACGGTAAACCCTAAGTTGATAGGAATATCAGTATTGTCTCCGGAGCATAATTGGTTGATAAAAACTTCTAAAAAAATAAAATCTATTCTTCCTAATACTAAAATAATCGTTGGCGGTATTCATGCAATATTTTATCCGCAAGAGATACTTAATTCTGCTTCGGTTGACCTTGTGTGCCATGGCGACGGAGAAAACACGCTTTTAGCTGTCATGACTGAACTTAATAATTCAAAACCTAATTTTGCTTCTATATCCGGTATTGCGTATAAAGATAAAGAGAATAAAATTTGTATAAATGAAAGAGCAAATCTTGTTCCTTTCAGTAAAGAAATCGTTGAAGACAGGGCAATCTATTATGATAAGTACCCCCAATTAGCCAAAGATGCTGTGCATAG
>JAUYCY010000093.1 GCA_030692055.1 Candidatus Omnitrophota bacterium
AACAACCACCCTTGCTATTCTTGCCATATTTACCCTCCCAAGGCAATAGACGCACAGAATGGCAAAATCTAACAAGGTTTTTTACCGACCCTGCATTGTCAAAGATCTACGGGGAATTATGTATTGTGTCCCCGGAACCCCGGAACCCGCCCGGAACCCCCCCGGAACCCCCTCATTCCCCCTGGGAACGGGGAACCAATGAGAATACTAATTCCTTATTAAGGCAGTATTTCCCTAAAGGAACTGATTTTTTAAAGATCTCAAGAACCAGGCTGAAAGAAGTCCAGGATGAATTAAACGACCGGCCGAGAAAAACCCTCGACTGGCACACGCCTCATGAAAAGTTCAGCGAGTTGTTGCGTTCGGAATTTGAATCTACTGTCTTGATGATCCCTTGATTATTCTTCTTCTTATTTCTTACGCCAGAGAGTAGTAACAATAAGTATTCCTATTAGCACTATAATACTTAAAATAACTGCAGCGCTATCGAACTTAAAAAGGGTAAGCAGAAAACCAGCTACGATAGTAAAAATAAGAACTCCCGCGATAATCATCACCTTGTTTTTACTATCGGGTTTTTGTTCGAGCATTTTTTCAAGATGCGGATATAGGCTTATCTTTGTACCAGAAGGAATATGCGCGAGAATATCCCTAAGTAAATATAAATCCATCCCGCCTATGCCGCCAATAAGAATCTCCATACGCTTCTTCCCTACTTCTTTCTGCGGTTCAAGGATAATAATGGGGCTTTCAGGATAAAGGATATATCTAGCCCTTAAATTATCTATTTCATTCCAAAATAAAACACCTTCGGTTTTATATTTTCTTCTGCAAAGCAGTGATTTGATAGGTAAAGCTAGTTTCTCAATTTTTGAATCATCAACTAAGATTCCTTGGGTTGAAATGAGATATACTCCATAAATAATAAACGGTATCAGCAATCCTCCAAATATTTTAATAAATACTGACGTTCCGTTATCAAGAATTCCAAAAATGATAAGAAATATAATAAATATAAAAAAAATAGCCAAAAATACTATCGTAACGAAATTAACCTTGTACAATCTCATTTAATACCCATATCCCTGTTAATTTTTCTTTCCGCTATAGCAATAAAAATTGCTGCTCCAACACCAACAACAACAGCGCCGATAACGCCACCATAAGTAGCGCCTATAGCAGTTTTCGTAAATATTGCCACCCCTAGAGCTTTACCGCCTTCTGTAACCAGCATTCCTACCCCAACCCCTGCTCCATGCATGCAACTAGAGGCTGCTATTTGAGGTTGTGATAAATTTTGCGCTGCTGCTTTTTGATAGAGGTGCCAATAGAATAAAGATGAGATGTTCCGGGGACACATTACTTAACTATCTCCTCGCGCTTTGGCCCGGGTTTTCGCTTATGCAATATTCTACCAGTTAATCTCTCAATCTGACTAATGAATTCACTGTCTCCTAATGGCCTGCCGCTATTTGCGTGAACT
>JAUYCY010000138.1 GCA_030692055.1 Candidatus Omnitrophota bacterium
TAACGAGGCACATTCCTTTAAAAAACGTTCATTTAAAAATCAATAAGAGCAATATAGGGAAAACTATTTTTTTAACCTGTAAGTCCATGAAAGAATTATTTCATATAAGTAATCCCCGGATAGCGGTTTGCGGCTTAAACCCGCATGCTTCAGATAATGGGCTTATCGGAAATGAAGAGAATAGGATTATAAAACCAGCGTTAAAAAAAATAAAACCTAGTTTGAAATGCGTTATAGACGGACCATTACCCGTAGATACAGCTATGTTAAGAGCTAAAGAAAAAAAATATGATTGCGTCATTGCTATTTATCATGATCAGGCGCTAATACCTTTAAAGTTAACCGGCAAAGAAAGCGGGGTAAATATAACACTTGGGCTTCCTTTTATAAGGACATCGCCTTTACATGGAACCGCTTTTGATATTGCCGGTACCGACTTACCTAAACCCGACTCTCTAATTGAAGCCATCAAGCTTGCCATAAGATGTACCCGAAACCAAAAAAAAGGCTAGGTCAAAATTTTCTAATTGACAAAAATATCCAAAGGAAAATAATTTCCTGCTGTGAATTGGGATTATCAGATAATATTCTGGAAATAGGCCCGGGCAGAGGAGAACTGACTAAATTTATCGCGGAACGGGTAAAAAGAGTTGTTGCCGTAGAGATCGACGGCAATCTTTTCCAAGAACTTAAAAATACTTTCAAAGATTATAAAAACATTAAGATTGTGAACTCTGACATATTAAGCTTTAACCCTAATAGATACTTTCGCAATTCTAAAAATAAAGAAAAAATCCTTATAAAAGTAATCGGCAATATTCCTTACTATATAAGCACTCCTATTATCAAGCACCTCTTTGATTTTAAAACAAAAATTAATAGTATTTTTATTACTGTCCAAAAAGAATTTGCTAAAAGGGTGACTGCTTCCCCGGGATCAAAAGACTATGGATCGCTCAGTTGTTTCGTGCAATATAATACTGATCCAAAGATTCTTTTTACTATAAAAAGAGGTTCTTTCTTTCCTATACCCAAAGTAGATTCTTGCTTACTTAGATTAAACATAAGGCATAAAAAGATTGGGTTGAAGGATGAAAGCCTTTTTTTTAAAATCGTCAGAGGGGCTTTTAATAAAAGAAGGAAGACGCTAAGAAATAGCCTAATTGATATCTTGCCGCAAAAAACACTGAAAACTTTTTTTGATAAATTCAGCATGGATCCCGATATCCGGCCCGAAGATTTAAGCCTACAAGATTTTGCCAATTTAGCAAATCTTTAAAAAAGATAAAAAAAACATTGACAAACCCACCTTTTTAGTTTAAACTTACACTCTTACTAATAAACCTAAATATTTTAGTGAGCATTGTTTGTAAAGAATTTTTTTAAATTCTTGATGGGTGGTTTTTTTGTATCTGCTGCTGAATGGAGTCTTAGATAACTGGGCAACCCCAGTAAAAAATGATAGTAATGCTGGAGTAGCTCAGTTGGTAGAGCACGTCCTTGGTAAGGACGGGGTCACGGGTTCGATTCCCGCCTCCAGCTTATAGTGAATCAAAAATCGTAAATTTTTAATCAATGCGCGAAATCATTACCTTAGAGTGTACGGTTTGCAAAAACAGGAATTATACGACGACTAAGAATAAAAAGAAACATCAGGACAGATTGGAAATCAGTAGATTCTGCAAATTCTGTCGGAAACATACCCCACATAAAGAAATTAAATAAAATAGGGGCGTCGGTTAATGGCAAACCAACGGTCTCCAAAACCGTGACTGCAGGTTCAAGTCCTGCCGCTCCTGAAGGTTAAGAGAGCCGCAAAAAATGGATATAATTAAAAAACCGGTTCAATTTTTAAAAGAGGTTAAATTAGAATTAGGAAAGGTTTCGTGGTCTACAAGAGAAGAATTGATTGGTTCTACTTTCGTGGTAATTGTAATTACTACCATCATGGCGGTATTTATAGGGATAATAGACCTTATCCTCTCTCAGATTTTAAGCAAGTTGTTTGCTGGATAGACAAATGAAAAATTGGTACGTCGTACATACACAAACCGGTTCAGAAGAAAAAGTGAAGACCTCTATAGAAAATAAATTGACCGTTGAAAATATGGGCGAACTGATCTCGAAAGTTATCATTCCCACAGAACAGATTTCTGAAATACGTGCGGGCAAAAAGAAAATATCTCAGAGAAAATTTTTTCCCGGCTATTTACTTGTAGAAATGGAATTAAACGAACAAACCTACCTTTTTATCAAAAAAACTCCCGGAGTAACTGGATTTATAGGCTTAGGCAAAAAACCTATGCCATTAGCGCAGCAGGAAGTCGACTCGATTTTAAAAAGAACTCAAGAAACACAAGTTAAGCCTAGCCCGAAAATCGCCTTTGAAAAAGGCGAACAGGTCAGGGTTAAAGAAGGGCCTTTTGTTAATTTCAACGGAACTATTGATGCGATCCATCCCGAAAAAGGCAAACTTAAGGTAAACGTATCCATATTCGGCAGGGCAACTCCTGTAGAGCTAGAATACTGGCAAGTTGAAAAGATATAAGCTATGGCAAAAAAGATAAACGCACAAATTAAATTACACGTACCAGCAGGACAAGCAAATCCCGCGCCTCCAGTCGGACCTGCACTGGGACAGCACGGCGTCAATATCATGCAATTCTGCAAACAGTTCAATGATCAGACCAAAGGCAGAGACGGACTAATATTACCAGTAGTAATCAGCGTTTACGAAGACAGAACCTTTAGTTTTATTATCAAGAGTCCGCCGTCTTCGGTTCTTTTAAAACGTGCAGCAAATTTAGCTAAGGCCTCAGGAACTAGCGGTAAAGAGATAATCGGTAAGGTCACAAAAAAACAGGTTGAAGAGATTGCTAAGCTCAAGATGAAAGACTTGAATACCTCTGATTTAACCAGTGCCATAAAAGTTATAGAAGGCACAGCAAAAAGCATGGGGATTACCGTTGAAGGCTAATTATTATGAAATCTCGCAGCAAAAGATATAAGGAATCGCAAAAAGTAACCGACCAAGAGAAAACCTATCAGCTTAATGAGGCTATATCTATCTTAAGAAAAATGGTGCAGCCTAAGTTTGACAGTTCGGTAGACTTACATTTCTTTTTAAATGTCGACCCTAAAAAATCAGATCAGATGGTGAGGGGCACAGTCGTACTCCCCCACGGAACGGGTAAAAAGATCAGGGTGGCTGTTTTCTGCAAAGGCGAACACGAAAGAATAGCCAAAGAGGCACTTGCAGACCATGTTGGAGGAAACGAATTAATTGATAAAGTAGCAGGCGGATTTTTAGATTTTGATTGTGCTATAGCTACTCCGGATATGATGAAAGATTTAAGCAAGTTAGGTAAAGTCCTTGGCCCGCGCGGCCTTATGCCTAGCCCTAAAACAGGCACGGTAACTAACGATATCGCAAAAGCGATTAACGATGTTAAAAAAGGTAAGGTAGAATTTCGTGTTGACAAACAAGGCGGTGTGCATTTATCGGTCGGTAAAATTTCTTTCGAGGAAAGCAAGCTCAATGAAAACGCCTCCTGCGTTATCCAGGCGCTGAACGAGGCTAAGCCAGCATCCGTTAAAGGCAAGTTTGTCAAAAGCGCATTCATTTCCTCCTCAATGAACCCTGGACTAAAACTCGCTACTTAGCATTGCAGCCAGGGACTGTCAAGGGACAGTCCCCTTCGGGGACAGTCCCTTGCGAGGTATGGACTGTCCCGCGACAAGATAAGGATTGATTACGAAAACAATGAAAAAATTAGGCCTAATATTTAAAGAGACTTCGGAAAAACAAATAATAAACTACCTGAAAGATTCGGATTGCGTCTTTATTATAAATTATTCAAAATTATCTAGTCCGGACTTAAGCTCTTTACGCCTGAACCTGAAAGGTTCCGGTGCTAAGCTCTTTGTAGTGAAAAATACAGTTGCCAGGCGCGTCTTAAGAGGGACCGAACTGGAATCCCTAACTAAAACAATAGAAGGTCCGTGTGGGTTAATATTTGTAAAGGAAGAGCCGGTGACCGCTTCGCGCATATTATGGGATTTCTATAAGGCACACGAGCAATTAAAATTAGAAGGCGGCGCTTTAAAGAATAAAATTATTAATAAAGCCGATATAGAAAGCCTGGCCAAGATACCTTCTAAGGAAATTTTAAGGGCTCAGGTGGTAATGAGCTTAAACTCTCCGATAACCAAGTTAGTCATTGTTTTAAATCAAACGCTGAAAAAATTTGTTTACTGTTTAGACCAAATCAAACAAAAAAAGACAAGTTAAAAGGAGGAAAAAATGGCTACTGCAAAATTAGAAGAATTAATTAAGTCTATCGAAAGTATGTCCGTTTTAGAGCTTTCGGATTTGGTTAAGGCCCTGGAAGAGAAATTTGGAGTACAGGCTAATATGCCTATGATGGTAGCCCCTGCTGCTGCCGGAGCTAGCGGAGCACAACCAGCCCAAGAAGAAAAGAGCACTTTCTCCGTAGTCTTGACAAGTGCAGGAAGTAACAAGATCGCGGTCATAAAAGAAGTCAGGACCATGACCAGCCTGGGATTAAAAGAAGCAAAAGACTTAGTGGATGCTGCTCCAAAGCCGGTAAAAGAAGGCGTTCCTAAAGAAGAGGCGGAAGAAATGAAGAAGAAGCTTGAAGCAGCCGGTGCCACCGTAGAATTGAAATAAGTGTTGCGGTAGGGACTGTCCCCGTAGAAGTCGCTTAGGAAGTTAACATAGGGGACTGTCCCTACCAAGCGAGATGAGTGATAGATTGGGAGATACGCCATTATGACAAAACGCAAAAGTTTTGCAAAGTTAAAAGATGTTTACGATATGCCACATTTATTGGATGTACAGTTAGAGGCTTATGGTGAATTCTTGCAACTAGATGTGCCTCAGCAGGAAAAAAGACGCCAAGGCCTGCAAGAGGTATTTGAAGAGCTGTTTCCTTTAGAAAGTGCAAATCGTTTTGTAAAGCTAGAATTTATTAGCTATTCCCTGGGAAAACCTAAGTATAATATTTCGGAATCAAAAAGAAGATCATTGACTTACGCCGCGCCGCTAAAGGTAAAGTTTAGATTAACCACACCTCACGAAACCAAAGAACAAGACGCCTATTTCGGAGAGATACCTCTGATGACCGAGACCGGCAGCTTTATCATTAATGGCGATGAACGGGTAGTAGTTAGCCAGTTACAGCGCTCCCCAGGCGTTTCTTTTGAAATCGAAGAGCATCCCAGCGGAAAAAATATTTATTACGGAAGGGTCATTCCTTACCGCGGAGCGTGGCTAGAATTTAAATACGACCTTACAGAAACTATC
The DNA here is from genome assembly GCA_030692055.1 of Candidatus Omnitrophota bacterium. The sequence continues at coordinate 5,327 of JAUYCY010000138.1, forward strand.
CTAGCATATG
>JAUYCY010000166.1 GCA_030692055.1 Candidatus Omnitrophota bacterium
TTTGCGTCTCCTAATCCCTTAGGATTTGCTTCAATCGGTGTTTCTATTATATATATGCATTATAAAACTGGTTTCGTCAAGTATGGACTGTTAAATTCAGCTCTGAAGAATAATACTGTTACAAAGCGGTTTTCAGAAACTATTTTCTCACCTTTTTAAGTAGCGGTATGGAAAGACAGAAATATCCTGTTGCAAAAATTTAATTTTTGCTAATATGGACGGGAGATACGAGAATGGGCGCGCTTCTCTCGGTATAGTTATCCGGAATTTAAACGAATTTGAATTCGTTGGTCAAGTGATGTGGTGTCAATGAGGCTTGTTCTTAATGATTCAAGCAAAAAGAAGGCAATGTTTCTTATTGAGCCAATCTTGTCTATTCCGTACTTTACCAGCAAAGACCCTTTTTCTACCAACTGGGCAATTATATGAGCTATTTGCAACAGCAGGTAGAAACATTTCATCCCGTTAGGATGATGAGAGTAAGCGTGTTCCATCTCGTATCCCCCGTTTTTTTGCGAGTTGAAACCTTCATTCTCAGTTTTCCATCTTAATCTGCCGCCTCCATTACCTAATTTATCTACATTCTCTTCAGTAACTTCAATATTGGTAATCCAAACCCATTTTTTGTCTGGATCTTTATTAATGTACTGTTCCAGACATTCAAATATATGAAACGTCTCTCCGGTAAAATGTTCAAAAGGACTAATCCAACAGTAATGCTGGGTCATGTCCTTAAATATAATTTCTTTATGGTTTTTCTCTTCTCCTTTATCTCTTATAGTCTCGTACCAATTATATAAATCTTTTTGCGCGCCTTCCTTTAATACAATGATATATTTCCAGCCGTACTTTTTACATAACCAAAAAACAGGACGTCTTGCATAAAGCCCGTCTAGAAGAAGGCATATCTTAAGCTGGGCATACATCTTTTTAAACTTCTTTGCCCAACGGTAAAAGGCCAATAATTCACAATCTTGCTTATCTCTGCCCGGAATATTTTGCATAAATTCCGTGCCAATTGATAATGATAAACCATTTCCGGTTACCAGTTTGGCATCCAATACGGGATGATGGTAATATATAGAATCATCGTTTAATTTCCTTGTTAAACATCCATCGCAATGTTTATATCTGAAATCCAAATACCCAGTCCCGTCTACGCTGATTAAATAAAATTGGTTCAATAACCGCCACTTAGCAAGGGCCTTCTTTCGAAGGAGTTGGTTAATCATTTCATGACGAAGATTATCTAATGCATTATAGGGAATATGGTCAAACAAATACGCCAAGGTATCAGGATGTGGCATTTTTCCCACGGCTTCATTACTGAAAAGCCTTAAATTGGCTATAAACTTATCAGTATTATATTTGAATTTAATCTGCCGGCGGGCGCCTAGTTTGCTGGAGAAAAGCAATACACCAACCCAAAACAGCACAATTAATGAATATTCTATGTAGTCAGGATGGCGAAAATCAGGAAGTTTTTTTTAACTATACTGTTTAATTCAGGAAAAAAGTGCCGTATTGTCTTTAAATATAAACTATGCATTCTTCCTCCTTGATCTCTTCTCTCTGACATATCTCCTTATTATATCTTTTTGTATGTCAGATACCTTTTGTACAATACTCTTTATTAATTTGTATTCTTCATTCCACTTTTTTACCTCTTCTACTAAGTCAACAGGAATATACACTCCTTTGGTCATTTTCTTCTTCTTCCACATAAGATAATAACCAGGGTGTTTATCTCCTTTGCGGCACTTACAATTAGGATTCCCGCATGCCCTCTCTACAACAACTACACTTCCCCCTACAAAAGGCCTTATTTTACCAAGCTTCCGAATAAGCGCATCTCTGTGCGTAATGATATTCCTTTTCATATTGAATAGTATATATCCTATTCATATTTTTGTCAACAAAATAATGGTGAGAAATATATTTTTTCTTCGCAAAAATGCAAATTCCGGCAAGTCCGTTGGTTTTAAACTACTTGGATAGCATTTTAAAGGTGAGAAAAATTCCTATTCTTCAGAGCTGCCTAATAATTTCTATAAGTCATTGCTAGGCAAAGGATAAAATACTCCGTATTTTATTACGAGAGGAATTGTATGCGCTCTCATCCTCGCAGCAAGCTGCGAGGTATTCACGCGCCGTTATAAACAATATGAAACAAAAAGGAGGTCACATTATTTATGTAGCGGGAGACAGGTCTATTTTTTTCTGAAAAGTTTCTTCTTTGAGATTAATGTATCTTTTAAAACAGGTAAAACCAAAACATCTTTTCCGCGGCGCAAGTATTGTTTACTTTTAATAATTTTTTCTAAAGGAAGCAATCTCAAAACCACACCGGCAACTTTTACTTTCAGTGAATTTTTATATTCCTCATCAAAAGAATCCACGCCATGCAC
>JAUYCY010000178.1 GCA_030692055.1 Candidatus Omnitrophota bacterium
CGCTTATAGCTTGAAAAATTACAGTTTCATTGAAGGAGGTTATTATGAGCGGTCATTCAAAGTGGGCAAGCATTAAACATAAGAAAGGCGCGGCTGACGCAAAACGGGGGCAGCTTTTTACGAAGCTAATTAGAGAAATTACGGTAGCCGCAAGAGAAGGCGGTGGGAAACCCGAAATTAACTCAAGGCTGCGTACGGCAATGGATAGGGCAAAAGCCGCCAATATGCCTTCAGATAATGTAGAAAAGGCAATTAAAAGAGGTACCGGAGAACTTCCCGGAATAATTTATGAAAGCGGTATATTTGAAGCTTATGGACAGGGAGGAGCTGCTTTAATCGTAGAGGTGCTCACTGATAACAAAAACAGAACTTCCGCTGAAATCAGAAACATTTTTTCTAAAAAAGGAGGGAATTTAGCGGGTAGCGGAAGCGTTGCCTGGATTTTTAATAAAAAAGGCTATATACTTTTGGATAAAGCGCAGATAAAGAGCGAGGACGAGTTATATTCAATTAGCCTAGATGCTGGGGCTGATGATGTGCAGGCTGGAGAAAAAAACTATGAAATTTTTTGTGATATAAAAAACCTTGAAAAACTAAAGGAAGCATTAAAAACAAAAGGGATAAAAATAGAGTCAGCAGAAATTTCAATGATTCCTACTTCAAGGGTGAAAGTGGTCGGCAAAGATGCGAAACAACTACTTTCGCTCATAGACGCATTGGAAGAACAAGACGATGTACAAAAAGTGCATGCGAATTTTGATATACCTGACGATGTCTTAGAGCAAATTGCCTCTGAAATTTCTTGATAACGCTAATTTTCGCGACTTTGAAAAACGTCCCGCATACATCCCGCTGTGCGGGATTCTGCGGGATCCCGCACAGCGTAAGCGCAGGCGGGACTAATTTACGCTAATGGGAAATGCTAATTACCAAGAGTAAACAATAGAAACATAAAATGATAGTTTTAGCGGTAGATGTCGGTTTAAGGGTATGCGGATACGTAATCTGCAGGGTTGATAAACTTGATATTGGATTAGTAAAAGAAGGGGAAGTAAAAACGTCTAGCACTCAGGAATTTTCACAAAAACTTAACTATATTTCTGAACAACTACAGAAAGAAATAAAAAACTATAATCCGCAGGCAATGATCATCGAAACTCTTTATTCTCACTATCGCCATCCCACAACATTAGGAATACTTGCACAAGTGAGAGGGGTAGTGGTATTATTAGCAGAGAAAAATGGAATAAAAATATTTGAATATTCCCCAACTAAAGCAAGAAAATCTTTTCTAGGTAAAGGTAACGCTACTTCTTTTCAAGTAAAAAAAATGGCAGAAAATATTGTAGGCAGAGAATTCGTATCAACGCATACTGCGGATGCCTTTTCTTTAGTAGCTGCATTTTCACATACTCAAAAACTTAAAAGATTAGAGATGATAACGCAATGATTTCAAGAATTAAAGGGCATTTATTAAAAAAAGAAGAAAATAGGGTATTAGTTGACGTCGGAGGCATAGCATACGAAATTAATATCCCTTGTACCGTATCGAGTTGTCTTAATGAAAACACTGATGGGCTGGTAGAGCTAGTAATTTACCATTATCTTAATATGGATAAACACAGAGCCATACCGGTAATGATTGGTTTTATCGATGAGCTAGAAAAAGAATTTTTTGAAAAGTTTATTGGAATTTCCGGTATCGGGCCAAAGGTCGCCCTAAAAGCATTTGATAAACCAATACCCCTTATCGCTAAGGCAATAGAAGACGGAGATATTAGTTTCTTAAGAACTCTTGAAGGAATAGGAATGCAAAAAGCAAAACAAATTATTGCAAGCTTACAAGGAAAAGTAGGCAGATTTGCCCTAATAAAATCAGAACAAGCAAAAAAAGAGTCGGTTAAGAAAGAAGTTATAGACGAGGCTAAAGGAATCCTCAAGCGTTTGCAATATAGTGCCAGAGAGATAGAAGAAATGATTAAAAATGCTTCGGAAGTAAAACCGCAGATTGAAAATGTAGAGGAACTTCTTAATGAGATTTATCGCCAAAGAAAAATAGCTTAGGCTAATTATGAATATAAAATCGATTATTGAATCGTTATTGTTTGTTAACGAGCGACCTATGGAGCTAGCGGAGCTATGCGAAATCATTAATATTGAGAAAAAAGAGATTGAAAATGCGCTTGAGGAATTAATAACTGAATATGGTCAACGTAACTGTGGTATCTGTATTGTTAAGGTGGCCGGAGGATACCAGATGTGTTCTGCTCCGGCCAATGAGCCTTGGATTAAAGAAATGTATCGCGAGCGCGGTAAGCAAAAACTTTCTGTTGCATCGCTGGAAACATTAGCTATAATTGCCTATAAACAGCCTATTACTAGAATGGAGATCGAATCTATAAGAGGGGTAAACATTGACGGTGTGGCTAAACATTTGACCGATTTAGGCTTAATAAAAATAGAAGGTAGAAAGGAAGTCCCGGGCAGGCCGTTTTTATATATTACCACTCGGAAATTCTTAGAATATTTTGGGCTTAATACTTTAAAGGATTTGCCAAGGTTAGAAGATTTTGTTGCTTTAGCGGCAAAAGAAAATATTGCCGCCGGGGGAGAATCGCAGAGCGTTATCGCCAGCGCAGAAAATACTACTAACAATATTTCTACGCCTTTAGTCGACAATGCGAAGGAAGCGGCAAAGCAATAGAGTTAAGCTTTTGGCACAGCAAAAACTAAATTACAAGTAAAAGGAGGAAAAGCGATGAAGTTTTATTTCACTTCTGAATCAGTAGGCGAAGGTCATCCGGATAAAGTTTGCGATCAGATATCCGACGGAGTTTTAGATGAAGTTTTAAAACTTGATTCTCATAAAGAAAGAAGTAGAGTTGCCTGTGAGACTTATGTGACTATGGGGCTTTTAATTGTCGGGGGAGAAATCACCACTGATGCCTATGTAGATATACAAAAAATGGCACGTAATATTATTAGGGAGATCGGTTATACTCACCCTAAATACGGTTTTGACCACGAAACCTGCGCTATTATCAATACAATACACAGCCAATCCCCTGATATCGCGCAAGGAGTTAATGTTGGTGGAGCAGGCGATCAAGGAATTATGTTTGGCTATGCTTGCAATGAGACTAAAGAATACATGCCTCTTCCGATTATGTTGGCCCATAAGCTTGTTAAACGCATGGCAGATGTACGTAGAACCAATACATTAAAATATTTAGGGCCGGATTGTAAATCTCAGGTAACCGTTGAATACCATAACGGCCAGCCAAAACGGGTAGATTCAGTTGTTCTTGCTTGTCAGCATACCGATGACATACTGGACAAGAGCGGTAAACATATTACTGACAAAGCCCGCCAAGAACTTGTCGATACAATTGCCAAGCCAATACTAAAAGAATTGTTAGATAAGAATACTAAATATTATGTCAACCAAACAGGAAAATTTGTCGTCGGCGGCCCGCAATCTGATACCGGTATGACCGGCCGTAAAATAATCGTAGATACCTACGGCGGGACAGTACCGCACGGCGGAGGCGCTTTTTCCGGTAAAGACCCTACCAAAGTAGACCGTTCTGCCGCATATATGTGCCGCCATATCGCGAAAAATATGGTTGCCGCGGGCCTTGCGGATAAGTTTCTAATTCAATTATCGTATGTAATCGGTTACGCAGACCCCCTATCTATTTATGTAAATACTTATGACACGGGAAAATTAGCTGACGAAAAGTTAGTCAAACTTATACGGGAGAATTTTGAGCTTACGCCGCAAGGAATTATAAAATCTTTAGATTTATTGCGGCCGATTTATCGTAAAACCGCTTGCTACGGGCATTTTGGCCGTGATGAGGCAGAATTTACTTGGGAAAAAATAGATAAGGCTGCTATTTTAAAAAAAGCAGCGGCAAAACTATGAATAAAACAACACAGATTAGCACAGATTTGAAAGCGGATGATCGCAGATGATTCTATCTGTGATCATCTGTGATTTTCTATCTGTGATCATCTGCGTAATAAAAAGGAGTCTATGACTTACGATATTAAAAATATCAGTTTAGCTAAAAGGGGCGCGTTAAGGATTGAATGGGCACGCAATAATATGCCGGTTTTAAGATTAGTCGCTGAGCGTTTTAAAAAAGAGCAGCCCTTGAAGGGATTAAAAGTAGCATGCTGTTTACATGTGACCACCGAGACAGCAGTATTAATGGAGGTTCTAAAACTAGGCGGAGCGCGCGTTAACCTATGTGCGTCTAATCCTTTGTCTACTCAAGACGATGCAGCCGCATCATTAGTTAAACATCTTAAAATATCTGTATTTGCAATTAAAGGCGAGGACACCAAAACTTACTACAACCATTTACGCGCAGCCTTGGCAGAGAAACCAAACATTACCATGGATGACGGAGCAGATTTAGTAAGCACCATCCATCAGAAAGAAGTATCTTTGCATAAAAATATCATTGGCGGAACAGAAGAAACTACAACCGGAGTGATACGGCTTCGCGCGCTGGCAGCCGAAGGAAAATTACGCTATCCCATTATCGCGGTTAATGACGCGCAAACCAAGCATCTTTTTGATAACCGCTACGGCACAGGACAATCAACCGTTGACGGTATTATTCGGGCGACTAACAAATTGCTGGCGAGTTCCAATTTTATCGTGTGCGGTTACGGCTGGTGCGGCAAGGGGCTGGCTATGCGCGCCAACGGCATGGGAGCGAAAGTTTGCATAGTTGAAGTTGATCCCTTGCGGGCACTGGAAGCAACTATGGATGGTTATGAAGTCATGACCATTGCACAAGCGGCAAAAATAGGCGATATATTCGTAACCGCCACGGGAGATATAAATGTTATCCGCAAAGAGCATTTTGTAGTGATGAAAGACGGCGCAATCGTGGCCAACACCGGCCATTTTAATGTAGAGATAGATATCCCAGCTTTAGAGAAATTAAGCAGCATGAAAAGACGTATCCGTGACTTCGTAGAAGAATATACTTTGGAAAAAAATAAAAAGATTTATCTTTTGGGCGAAGGACGGCTCATCAACCTGGCAGCTGCCGAAGGCCATCCGGCTCAGGTGATGGATATGTCTTTCGCTAATCAAGCCTTAAGTGTAGAATTTATAAATAAAAAATACCATACGCTAAAAAATGATGTCTATAAGGTACCGGAAGATATTGATAAAAACATTGCGGTACTGAAATTGAAATCTATGGGTATAAACATAGACGTTTTGACCAAAGAGCAAAAGAAATATCTTACTAGTTGGGAATTGGGAACATAACTACGAAATATTATAACGAAGGAGGTGCATAATGGCCAAAATTAAAGTACCAGTAGTTGCTCTTATTTTGGGAACCATAGTTCTTGCGTCACCCTTCGTGTTGTTTGCCGGAGGAAATTTTCAGAGCAAAATTTCGCAAAAAATTAGCGCAGGAAGCAAAAATATTCAATATGGAGTAAGAGAAAGCGACGAGCAATATGTTGATTATAGCGAACAATATTCTCCTGCCCAATCAAACGAAAAACGAATAAATATCAATAAAGAAAAGGTCACAAAACCAAACGCTCGAGATGAAGCTTATAGCTTACAGACGATTAACCCAACTCCAACAATTTCTCCTTACGCCATATATAAAGTTGAATATAAAGCTGAAATCGAAGAGGATGTTGCGACCGTAAAGGGTAACGTAATCTTTGAGGTGTTCAGGAAAGGTTGGGTTCAGATACCTTTGACGAAAAGCAACGTCGGACTTATTGACGTTAGAGTAAATCGTGGCGCAGCATTCGTTACCATGCAAGGCACACAATACTATATTATGGTTGATAAACCAGGTAGGTATACCCTAGATATAGAATTTTTGATAAAAGCTGCGCGCGAACGAGAGAATGGCCCGGGTAGTTTTACCTTTGAAAGCATACCTGCCCCGATTTGTCAATTTGAATTTACTATGCCCGAGCAGAATGTAGAAATATTTGTTGACCCTTCAATTAGGCTAGAAGTTAAAAGAGAACAGAAAAAAACAGTCGCTTGGGCAGTAATGCCTAACACTAATACCATAAACGTGCGTTGGACGAAAGCGCTCCCTAAGGAAACAATTACTCCTGTTAAGCTAGAGCCGAAAGTATACGTAGATACCGCAACCTATGCCTCTATCGGTGAAGGAATAATTCGTTGCCAGACTAGATTAAATTATTCAATTTTACAGTCAGAAGTTTCTAATTTCCGTATCGCATTGCCAACAGATATTAGTGTGCTCGAGGTAAAAGGCAATGATTTGCGTGATTGGAAAGTTTCGCAAGATAAAGATACGCAGCATTTAGATGTTTACCTTAATTTCGGCATTAAAGGCAACTATATACTTGATTTCAGCTACGAAAGAAAGATCAGCGAGGGTTCTGGGGTTGCGCAAATACCCTGGGTTAAAACTATCGGCGTCGAAAGAGAGAAGGGCTATTTCGGTATAGCCGCATCTACAAATGTTGAACTGGCTGTAAATAAAATAGAGCATATAAATTTGATTGACGTAAAAGAACTTCCTCCGCAGATCTTAAGTAGCACCCCTAACCCGATTTTACTTGCCTTTAAGTATTTAACGCACCCTTTTAGCATAGCCATTGATGTTACTAAACACGAAGAATTACCGGTACTAATCGCGGCAATCGATTCCGTTGAATATGTTAGTTTACAAACAGATGAGGGTAAAAACTTAACTAAAGCGGTTTATCAAGTACGTAATAACGTTAAACAGTTTATACGCTTGAGCCTACCGAAGGATGCAACCTTGTGGAGTGTTTTTGTAGCCGGCAAACCTGTTAAACCCGCCAAGGATAAAAACGCAAGCATCTTAATACCCCTAGAGAAATCACAACTTAGCGGCGAAGACCTTACGCAGTTTCCCGTAGAAATAGTTTACTTAGAAAAAACACATAAGATGGGTTTAGTGGGAGGCTGGTTGAAACTCAATTTGCCAAAAACAGATATACCTATCAGTAGCCTAATTTGGTCTGTATATCTGCCGCTTGATTATGCGTATTTTAATTTCGGAGGAGACGTAAAGATGGTGAGAGACAGATTTGGATCGCTGCAAAAATTAGTAAGTCTTAAAAGATCCGTACAGGAAAAATATGATCGCTTCAAAACCTCACAGTCCGCTAATCAATCTCAGGAATATTTTTCCGAACAAGTTTCGCCCGTACAGATGAAAGGCGTTTTACCTATAAAAGTTGAAGTTCCAGAACAAGGCCGTCTTTACCGTTTTTCAAAATTATTAGTAACCGAGAATGAAAGTCCTAGGCTGTCAGTAAGCTTTATAACGGTATTTCGGCCGATACACGGTTTTATTAGGTTTTTGATATTTGTAACAGTAATATTTTATATTGTGCGTTTTATTAAAAAGAATCAAGCACGCAAAAAGAAAAATAATACTGCATAATCTCTCTGTGTTAAGACGGGATATGACGAGATATTTTTTATATCCACTGTATAAACTTATACTACAATATCTATGAAACGTATTGGTATCTTGACTAGAGATTGTGCAGGGGTAAATGCGTGTATTCGCGCGGTGGTGCGAACCGCGGATTCTTATGGCATTGAAGTTATGGGTATATTTCGCGGTTACGATGGTTTAATTAACGGTGAACTCAGGCCGCTCACGCATCGTTCGGTGTCAGGAATAATAAATTTAGGCGGTACGGTATTAAAGGCATCCCGTTCTAAAAGGTTTCTAACAGAGGAAGGCCAGCTAAAGGCAATCGATACAATAAAAAGAAATAAAATCGACGGCATAATCGTTATAGGCGGTAACGGTTCTTTAACCGGCGCGCATATCCTTGCAAGCAAATACGGCATTAAAACTATAGGGGTTGCCGCAACTATTGATAATGATGTAAATAGCATAGACCTAACCATAGGTTCAGACACGGCCTTAAATGTTGCCTTAGATGCTTTAGACAAAATAAGAGATACGGCTACGTCTTTAGAGAGGATTTTTGTAGTGGAGGTTATGGGCCGTGAGTGTGGTTATATTGCCTCCAGAGTTGCTTTAGCGGGTGGGTGCGAAGAAGTTTTATTACCCGAGAAGGAATATGATATTGAAAATATGTGTGAAGAAATTATGGAGGGCAATACTAGAGGTAAAATAAGTTGGATAATTATCGTTGCGGAAGGCAAAGGCAAAGCGCATGATATCGCCGCCAAGATTACGGAAATAACGGAACTTGAAACCAGAGTAGTCGTGCTTGGGCATGTTCAAAGAGGCGGCCGGCCTACCGCTTTAGACAGAATACTTGCAGCTGTTTATGGAAATTTCGCCGTTGAAGTACTAAAAGATGGCGAAACCGATAAATGCGTAGGCTTGAAAAATTACGCGTTAAATATAATTCCTCTGGAGGAGGCGATCAAGCATAAAGATATAGAAATAGAAAATTACTACAGGCTGCTCAAAGTACTTATATAATCAAATGAAGCAGCCACTTTTCAAACCGAAAGGCGAAGAAAAGTTGCGTAGTTAAAGGAGGAAGCATAATGGTCTATCAAAATGAAGCGCAGATTTTTGACGGTAAGATTATCCTGGAACAGGACGGCAAAATACAAATTAAAAATCCCGAATTATTTAGAAAAAAAATTATTGACGCTATCGTAGATACGCTAATTCTAAGCGAACAAAGCCATATTAAAAAGCTATGCTGCTGGGTAGCGCATGAAGCGGGATTAGAACTGGGGGTAATTCCTTCTTCGATTCAGGGTTTATACGAAGCAAGAGGTGCCGGAAAAGTGAGCGGTTTTACCGTTCCCGCGATGAATATACGTACGCTTACTTATGATTTAGCGCGCGCGGTTTTTCGTGCGGCCGCAAAGATTGACGCCGGAGCGTTTATTTTTGAGATTGCTAAAAGCGAAATCGGCTATACCGACCAGCGGCCATTAGAATACACTTCGGTAATTACGCTGGCCGCATTAAAAGAAGGTTATAAAGGCCCTATTTTTTTGCAAGGCGACCATTTTCAGGTTAAGGCAAAAAACTTCTTGCAAGACAGCGAGAAAGAGATTACTCTCTTAAAGAATCTAATCAATGAGGCGATAGCTGCTTCTTTTTATAACATAGATATTGATACTTCTACCTTAGTTGATCTATCAAAAACAACCTTGGATGAGCAACAAAAGTTAAATTATGAAGTATGCGCATTGCTCACTAAACACATAAGACAAGCACAACCTAAAGGCGTGGAGATATCCATTGGTGGAGAGATAGGAGAAGTAGGAGGAAAAAATTCTACCCCCGAAGAGTTATACGCATATCTTAAAGGTTACCTTAAACAAATAGGTAATCTCAAAGGAATCTCAAAGATAAGCATTCAAACAGGCACATCGCACGGAGGAGTGGTGCTCCCTGACGGCTCTATTGCTAAAGTTAGCCTAGATTTTGATACTCTTAAAAATTTATCTGAAATCGCGCGAAAAGATTACAATATGGCTGGTGCAGTACAGCATGGGGCTTCAACTTTACCGAACGAAGCATTTCATACTTTTTCTGAAATCGAATGCGCAGAAATTCATTTAGCTACACAATTTCAAAATATTGTTTATGACTATCTTCCGCTGTCCCTAAAAGAAAAAATCTACGCATGGCTTAATCAAAACTGCGCAGCAGAGAAGAAACCCAATATGACCAACGACCAGTTTATCTACAAAACCAGGAAAAGCGCTTTAGGGCCATTTAAAAAAGAAATTCATTCCCTTCCAAAAGAATGGAAAGGTAAGATTTCCTCTATTTTAGAAGAGGAGTTTTCGTTTCTTTTTGAAAAGCTTAACATAAAAAATACGAAAGATTACGTGGAAAAATACGTTAAAAAAGTAGCGATAGTAAAGAAAAAAGGAAATTTTCTGCAGGAAGAAAAAGAACTGGGAAAGTTAGAGGGTGCAGATTAAATGAAGCAGCAACTTTCGAAGCCCTAAGGCATAAAAAAGGTGCGTAGCTGAACTTAATCCTTGGCATATACCTCAATAAAAATATCAAGGTAAATGTCAAGGATTTCTGCCAGAGGCAGACCCGCCCACATATAATAAAATATCAGTGGCGGGCAATTCGCAGTCCCGTTACCCTAGTCCAACAGGACACCCTGCTGGGTAGATAAATATATTAAGGTGCGGGACGTCCCGTACCTTAATAATTAAATATAGGAAACGGGACAGACGCTTCGCTACGATTTATGTTCGCCGGTAGCCTGCCAGTAGGCAGGGCTGCCACAAATCGTCTGCTCATTGAAGGAGGAAAGATGCGTTCAGATAAAATCAAAAAAGGAATAGAACGATTGCCTAACCGCGCTCTCTTGTATGGCACAGGCCTGCATAGCTCGCATATTGATAGGCCATTTATTGGTATCGCTTCTTCGTTTACCGATATTATTCCTGGCCATACTAATATGCGCACCCTGGAAAGATTCGTTGAAAGGGGAATAGAAAATGCGGGAGGAACGCCATTTATTTTCGGTGTACCTGGCATTTGCGATGGTATCGCTATGGGCCATATTGGTATGCGTTACTCCCTACCCTCGCGAGAATTGATTGCCGATATCATTGAAACAATCGCCTCAGCTAATAGTTTGGACGGACTAATACTTTTAACTAACTGCGATAAAATCACTCCTGGCATGATTATGGGGGCTTTACGAATAAATATTCCCACCATAGCTATTACTGCAGGGCCAATGCTAGGAGGCCATTTCGGTAAAAAACGGCTTGCCTTGGTACGCGACACCTTTGAGGCTGTCGGAAGATTAAAGGCTGGGAAAATAAGTGAGTATGAGGCTAAGATTTTAGAATGTGAGGCGTGTCCTTCTTGCGGTTCGTGCCAAGGTTTATACACTGCCAATACTATGGCTTGCCTTACTGAAACCATGGGGCTGTCTTTGCCTTATTGCGCCGCAACTCCGGCGGTTTTAAATAGGAAACAGCGTATTGCCTATGAAAGCGGACAAAGAATTCTCTCACTAATCAAAAAAAATATAAAACCGAGGGATATTATAAATAAAAAGTCCCTAGAGAATGCTATTAGCGTGGATATGGCATTGGGTGGTTCTACCAATACTGTTTTACACCTCATGGCAATAGCCAGCGAAGCGAAAGTTAATTTAACCTTAGACGATTTTGACCGAATCAGCAAAAAAATACCTAATATATCCAAATTAGAGCCTGCCGGCGAATACTACATGGAAGATTTGGATTATGCCGGAGGCATACCAGCGGTTTTAAAAAGATTAATTAATAGTTTGAATGACAATATTACTGTTTGCGGTGAAAGAATAAAAGATGTTGCCAAGAAAGCAGTTATCTACGATAACGATGTTATACGCCCACTAGATAATCCTTACAGTAAAGAAGGCGGAATTGCTATTCTTTATGGAAATCTGGCGCCACAAGGTTCAGTAGTTAAACAGTCGGCAGTAGATTCCGATATCTTAAAGTTTGAAGGTAATGCCCAGGTATTTGATTCAGAAGAACAAGCTATGCGGGCAATTGTAGGTGGTGCGATTAAGAAGGGAAGTGTTGTGGTAATTCGATATGAAGGGCCTTGTGGAGGCCCAGGCATGAGGGAAATGCTTTCCCCAACTTCAGCTATAGTAGGTATGGGGTTACATAAAAATGTTGCTTTAATAACTGACGGACGCTTTTCCGGAGGAACGCGAGGCCCGTGCATTGGGCATATTTCTCCAGAAGCAGCCTTAGGAGGCCTTATTGCCTACATAAGGAATGGGGATAAAATAATCATTGATATCTCAAGGCGTAAAGTTGAATTAAAGGTGAGTAAAACAGAAATTGACAAAAGAAAGAAAATGATGAAAATTTTACCGCCGAAGGTCCAATCTGGATATTTACATAGATATGCAAAAATGGTTACCTCTGCTTCTACGGGAGCGATTTATAGAGATGGTGATTAAGACAGTTACATTTTTAAACACAGCATATTTAGTTTAAAGTTATTGACATTATGACATGCCTTTGTTATTATTTTTATATCCTTTTCTATGGTATAGGAAAGTATACCCTAAAGGGCACAAGTAAAACTTTCCTAACCACTGAAAATAACCTAAATAGTTATTACCGAAGGTAATTTTCTTGTGATTAATAAAATACGTAAAGCTTTTAGCTTGGCGACAAGGGGAATAAGTAACCTCCTTGGTCATTTCTCTAACGATATCGGTATAGATCTAGGAACTGCGACGACCCTTGTTTACGTAAGAGGCCAAGGAATCGTATTGTGCGAGCCTTCGGTTGTGGCGATTTATAAAAATACCGGGGCTGTGCTTGCAGTAGGCGAAGAAGCGAAACGAATGATTGGCAGGACTCCAGGTAGCATTGTTGCCATAAGGCCTATGAAAGACGGTGTTATAGCGGATTTTGATGTTACCGAACAGATGTTACGATATTTCATTAATAAAGTAAACCCACCGAGTATATTTAGCAGTTTCCGTAGGCCTCGTATAGTAGTAGCAGTGCCTTCAGGGATTACGGAAGTTGAAAAAAGAGCGGTTAGGGATTCCGCAATTAAAGCCGGGGCCAGAGAGGTTATTCCTATCGAGCAGTCTCTATCTGCGGCAATTGGGATAGGTCTTCCTATAACAGAACCGCAAGGCAATATGATTATCGACATTGGCGGAGGAACCACTGAAATAGCTGTTATTTCGCTCGGCAGTGCAGTATTTGCCCGTTCTATAAGAGTTGGTGGCGATGAGATGGATGAAGCTATCATTGAGCATATGAAAAAGGTTTACAACCTTTTAGTTGGAGAAAGAAGCGCCGAGGAAATAAAGATAAAAATAGGTTCGGCTTGGCCGCTTGAAGAAGAATTAACCATCGAAGTGCGCGGAAGGGATTTAATCACGGGGTTACCGAAATTTATCAGGGTAAGCTCTGAAGAGATAAGAGAGGCGCTGCAGGCCCCCGTAAGAGAAATTATAGAAGCGACAAAAGTTACCTTAGAACGTACCCCGCCAGAGCTAGCTGCGGATTTAATAGAGAAAGGGATAGTTCTTTGTGGTGGCGGATCTCTGCTACGAGGTATAGATAAATTAATTTCTGAACAGACAGGTTTAGCTTGTTTTGTCGTCGATGATCCCTTAACTTCCGTCGCTTTAGGCACAGGGAAAGTGTTGGAAGAGCCACGATTTTTGAAAAAAATTGCGCTTGCAGCATCCCTCTAGACAACCATTTATTCTCTCTCAGGCGTTTACCCCGTGGCTTGCCACGGGGATGAAGCCGAAATCGTAAACGTAGTTGACCTCATTCCAAGGCAATGAATGAACCAGTGATAATATTAGCATAGAACATACTCCGCGGCTTGCCGCGGAGACTGGTTGATATAATAATATAAACCGAAGAACTTAAAAAGTTCAAAGGTCACCTAAGCTCTCTTGCGTCTACCTTCTAAAATAAAATCTAAATACATAGCCGCAGGCATTTTATTTATTTTCCTTCTTATCTTTCCTTTCAAAAACTTTATCGAAAATATATTTATATTTTTTTCAAGCGAACTTCGTTTATCCCCACACCAAAATTATGCGAGAATAATTGAGCTACAAAAAAGAAATCTTTCCCTCGTTATTAAAATTAGACAACTTCATTACTTAGGAAACGAGAACGAAAAACTAAAGGCGGCGTTAGAATTCAAGAAACAAAGAAATATCGAAGTTGTAGGCGTAGAAATTATATCTTTTGACCCTTCTAGCTGGCGAAGACTTGCCATAGTAAACGCCGGCAAAGATAAAGGATTGCAAAAAGGCTCTTACGTAATAAATGAAAACGGTTATTTGTTAGGTAAAATTAGCGAGGTAAAAAAGACCTATTCTTACCTAATGCTTATCGATGATCCAGATTTTAGCTTACCTGTGTTTATAGGCGAAAACTCAACAGGCATGCTAAAAGGAACCTTGGGTGGAGTAGATATTTTTTATATAGAAGAAACAGACAACATAAAAGTGAAAGACAGAATTTGGATAAAAATACCAAACACAACTTTTCCGATATACATTGGGGAAGTAAGGAAAGTTAAAAAGGACAGCAACAGTTTATTTTTAGGAATAAATGTAGAATTATTCGTACGTAACCCCTTTCTTCATAAGATATTTGTTGTCAGATGAAGAAAGAAACCCTTAAAATAATTATCGCGCTTTTTATTCTTTTTATTCTTGATCTACTAAACCCTTTCTACTACTCGCTTTATTGCGATTTTATTTTTTTAGGCATAGTTTTCCTTTCTTTGAATTTTACACTCGGCATATCTTTGGTTTTAAGTATTTTATTTGGCTCTCTTAGGGACTCTCTTTCTCCCTATGTAAAGTATTTCAGCATAATAGAATTTCCCTTCATTATTATAGTTGTCAACTATTTCCTGCGTAATTTTCAAAAAAAAACAATCAAAATCTTTACATTTTTTAGCATTCTTATTGCCCATATAATTTTGAATATATATTATATAGGTTTATTTTCCCCTTTATTTTCTTTATTTTTTCTAATTCATTCATCGCTTCTATTCCTTGCGTTAAACTATTTATTAAAAAAATGGCTCATTTGGCAAGCCTAAGGTAATTTTTATGGGCTAAGACCTATAAAAAGTTTAATAATAATTAAATTAATCGTTCTTCTATCATGAATTCGGATTATTTAATTCGATTTTTCCGCCGTCTATATCTGGGTGGTTTTTTTGTACTTTTAGTTTCGCTTATGTATTATCAGGTTTTAAACGGTGACTATTATTTAAGGCGGGCAAAAAATAATTATGTCCGCGTAATTCCTCAGCGTTCAATTAGAGGAAATATTTTTGATAGAAATGCAAATATTCTGGCGTATGATAGGGCCGCTTTTAACATAGCGGTGATTCCCTCTCAAATTAAAGGGAAAGAAGACGTTATTTTTTCCAACTTGAGTAATTTTATGCATTGTGACCTCAATGCACTTCACAAAAATTATAATCGGAAATTGCAAAATTTATTCAGCCCCGTAGATATAATTTCTGATATTGATAAAGTTGCTGCATTTAAATTGAAGGAAAGATTCGGCGATGATATCTTAATCGACCCCCAGCCAGAGCGTCAATACATTTATCCATATGAGTTTGCGCACCTTTTGGGCTACGTAAAGAACGCTGCGGCATTCTATGCGAACCTAAAACAATATGGCTATACCCCCCTTGAGCGCATTGGTTTTTCGGGAATAGAGCAGTATTATGACGACTATTTACGCGGACAAGACGGCGGCGACCTCATAGAAGTTAATGCTCGAGGTAAAATCGTAGGGCTTTTAGGGGTAAAAAATGCAAAAAAAGGTAAAGATGTTTATCTTACAGTTGATTATAGAATTCAAAAAGCAGCGTATGAGGCTATTGCGGGCAAAAAAGGAACAATAATTTTTATGGACTCCAGAAATGGTGAAATTCTTGCCTTGGTGTCTTTTCCTTCTTTTGACCCGGGCAATTTCATTAGGGGTAAGGATGTAGCCCGATTCCTGAACGCTAAAGACAAACCTATGCATAACCGCGCTACTGGATCAACCTATCCTTTGGGTTCAGCATTTAAACCCATAGTACTTGCTGCCGCCATACAAGAAGGAAAAATATCCCCTCATACAACTTTTGTCTGTAAGGGAAAATTTAATATCGGCCGTGCGGATTTTCATTGCGAAAAAATTCACGATGAAGAAAATGCATATGAAGGATTGGCGCATTCGTGCAATGTTTATTTTTATAATCTGGGTATAATCGTAGGTAGAGATATAATCACTCAGTGGGCAAAGAAATTTGGTTTAGATTCGCTAACGGACATAGATCTGCCTTATGAAAAAAAAGGCATTATTCCCTTCGCCGGATGGAATATCGGACAACGTTGGTACATGGGGGATACTTTAAATTTAGCGATTGGCCAAGGCTATACTGAATGCTCTCCGATAGAAATTCTTTTAGCGATTAATGTTTTTGCTAATGAGGGGTATTTAGTAAAACCGCGTGTTCTTAAAAGTATTGCCGATACGCAATCAGCCACTACGCATGGTTATATGATAGGCATCTCTAAAAATACTATAGCTATCGTAAAAAAAGCATTGGTAGGTGTTGTGGAAAAAGACGATGGCACAGCGCATATGCTTAAAGCCTTAAATCTAAAAATAGCGGGAAAAACAGGCACAGCGCAAACAAAAAGCCGGCCGCACGGGTGGTTTGTAGGTTTTTTCCCTTACGACGAACCAAAATACTCTTTATGCGTATTTTTAGAAAACGGTGGCTCTAGCTACGAAGCGTTAAAAGTGGCATATCAGTTTCTTAACAAACTAAAAGAGGAAAAGATTTTTTAATATGTTTAATAGCGTATCGACCTTTAGACTAAAGTCATCCGCGATGACAACAATTATTATGGGGATGATTTTTTTATCGATAGTAAGCGCGCTTGCACTTTACAGTAGCCTACATCAAGCAGGAGAATTCAAAGAACAAGATATATTTTATAAGCAGATAACTTGGTTGATAATTTCAGGTATATCTTTCGTTATTTTTTCATTCTTAAATTATCGTTTACTGTTTGATATAGCATTTATTTTTTACGCGTTTAATTTAGTTCTGCTTGTTGCAGTAGATCTTTTTGGAAAAACTGCCCTAGGCGCACAACGTTGGCTAAATATAGGTGGTTTTAATTTTCAACCCTCTGAATTATCAAAAGGGGCAATAATTTTTGTCCTGGCAAGATTATTTTCATCTACAGAGAAAAAGGGATTCTTTAGGGGAATTATTTTTCCGTTCATTTTAGTTGCGCTTAATGCATTATTTATTGTTAAGCAACCTGATTTAGGCACAGCCTTAATTCTGATTTTCCTTTTTTTCATGATCGGATTTGCATCACAGGTTAAAAAAAGGTATTTCATCTTTCTTATTTTGTTCGCCGCCACCCTTTGTCCTTTCGCTTGGAATCACCTAAAAAGCTATCAACAAAAACGACTAATTGTTTTTCTTAATCCCAACGCCGAACCTCTCGGAGCCGGATACACCATTATTCAATCAAAAATAGCCATAGGCTCGGGAAGAATCATTGGTAAAGGTTTTCTTTCCGGCACCCAAAATCAATTCAACTTTCTTCCGGAAAGACATACGGATTTTATTTTTACGGTCATTGCTGAAGAATGGGGACTCATAGGGTCACTTTTTCTTCTTTTTGTCTACTTCTTAATAATTAAGAATATGCTTGAGATAATAAGATATTTAAAAGACCCTTTTGCAGTACTTCTTTCCTTAGGCATATCTTCCTTTTTCTTTCTTCAAGTTTTTATAAACATCGGGATGACGTTAGGTATTTTACCTGTTGTGGGCCTACCTTTAATGTTTATAAGCTACGGCGGAACCCATCTCTTAGTAAGTTTTTCTCTCTTGGGTATATTTTATAATATTTGGCGCCAGGCTAATAATTGATAGTTCCCTCAATAACGCTTTGCATATACCCAGATGATATAAAGGCGCTGTTGCATAATGCATCAGCGCCTGATTCCAATGATTGGAAACATTAACAATTTTAATCACTGTAATCAAGTTTTAATCGCTGAAATCAGGGACTGTTGCGAAACGCAACAGTCCCATTAACTACAATTATGGATTTTACTCTTTTCCAAAAACCACAAAGATATATCGGCAACGAATGGAATGTTGTCAAGAAAACCCACCACGGCAAGATAAAAATATGCGTTTGCTATCCTGATTACTACGAAATAGGCATGAGCAATCTGGGACTGCGGATAATTTATGGCATGCTTAACGAGTTTGAAGATGTTGTATGCGAGAGAACTTTTATGCCGGGAATTGATCTTTGCGGCTTCTTAATAAAAAACCGGAAAATTTTGTTTTCACTAGAAACAAAAACTAACTTAAACGAGTTTGAAGTTATAGGCTTTAATTTAAATTACGAACTAAATTTTATAAACTTCTTACGTATTCTGTCTTTAGGCGGAATTGTCTTGGAAGCGAAAGAAAGAAAAAATACAATTGTTTTAGGAGGGGCAATTGCAAATCCAGAACCATTAGCAGATTTTGTAGACGTATTTTGCTTAGGAGAATTTGAAGGAGTCGCGGATAAGTTTATAGAAATTTTACGAAAATATAAAGATAAGGAAAGCCGCCTTAAGGGATTTTCAGAAATAGACGGGCTATATGTGCCTAAATTTTACGCAGTAAACTTTCATAATAATAGCTTCAAGTTTGAAAAAGTTTACTCCTATGCGCAACTCCCTATTAAAAAAGTTTATATTAAAGATCTCGATAGTGCATATTATCCGCTAAAATGGCTAGTTCCAAATACTTCGATTATACATGACCGTGTTCCTATTGAAATTGCAAGGGGGTGCCCAAACGCTTGTGTTTTCTGTCAAGCAAAAGCTTTATACCACCCTTACAGAGAGAGAAGGCCTTCTACCATCCTAGGGTTTATGAAAGAAATATATAAAAACAGCGGATACGAAAACTTCTCTTTTCTAGCGCTTTCTGCGTCCGATTACTCCGCAATCAAAAATATTACCACAGAAGCCCTTGACTATTTTAAAGATAAAAGGATAGGGCTATCGCTACCTTCGCTGCGCATCGACGATATTGTAGGAGGACTATACAATAAAATACTTCCACTCAAAAAAACTTCTCTTACTGTAGCCGTAGAGGCAGCGCGTGATGATTTACGAAATAAACTTAATAAAAATATCGATATAAATAAACTCTTCGAAACAGGCAAAATTATACGGTCCTTGAATTTAAGGCATATAAAAATTTACTTTATGTTTGGATTCCATGACGAAAATGAAGATGATTTAATCGCTATCGGAAAATTTCTAAACACGCTAAGACAGCAAACAAGGCTTGAGCTCAATGTGAGCATCAATATTTTTTCACCCAAACCTTTTTCTGCATGGCAAAACCATGCGCTGATCGAAGAAAATGTACTACATTCAAGAAGAGAGACCATACTTAAAAACATTCCACCGCATAGAGGCATTAAAGTTTCATTGTCATCGATAAAAAAGAGTATACTTGAAACAATACTTTCTCGTGGTGACCGCGGCCTTGGTCCAGTTATCTATCGCGTGTTTTTAAAAGAGTTTGAGCCCAGTGGTTATAGTGAAAATTTTTCATGGGATATATGGGAACAAGCGATGAAAGATGAAGGTATCGATTATCGTTTTTATCTAGAAGCTAAAACTGAGAATTTTCCTTGGTCCTTTATTGAAAATAGAAGCGGAAGGACGCGGATTGAAACGCGGAATAACGCGGAAGATTTCGGCGTAAATCTCCCGCCAAAGCGGGATCCCGCTAAATAAAAACATTAAGGGGGCGGGACGCGTAGATATCCCCGCCTTGCCGGCGAGGCAGGCGTGTGTATCTGCATCTAAAAATGAATATGGAAAAGTTTCCTCTAAAGGTAATTATTTATAAGGAAGGAGAAATGATTTATTTTTCGCAGTTAGACTTAGCAAAAATTTTAGAGCGTGCTATACGTAGAACCGGCCTGCCTTTTTACTACACCCAAGGATTTAGGCCTCATCTCAAAATAAGTTTTGGCCGCGCATTAAAATTGGGAATTGAAGGCGCGGAAGACGTTATTTTTTATTTTACCCGCCCAATATCACCGCAAGAACTTCGCCAGTTACTTTTACCGCAGTTACCCCAAGGCCTTACCATAAAAAATATCACAGTATAGATAGACTGTATAATAGAAAGATATGTTGCGTGTAGTTCTTCAGTATTTCGGTAACGGCAAGGGTAACGATGCCAGTATCGGTTACGTTTAGGGGTAACGTCTATGAAAAATAACCAAGCTCCAAGAAACAATAACCAAACAATGACCAATAACCAAATTCCAATAACCAAACTAAATGATAAGTTTGGTGATTGGTTATTGAATATTGGAATTTGTTTTGTTTGGAGCTTGTATCTTGGTTATTGGTTATTTCACAAAACGTAGCCCTAAGACGAAACGGGCATCGTAACCGTAACCCTTAAACCGTTGCCGTAATTATGAAGTTGTATACTGCTTTGGTTGGATTTTTAGTCTTTAGAGGTTAACGTACGAGTAGGCGTGCCTTCACTTTTTTAGCCTTGAAGAAATTTTTAGTGAATTCTGTCGCTAACCTATGGTCGTAAGTTTTACAGGAAAAAACATTGATATAGGATTTGCGCCAATATTCCGAAAAATGCCCGGTAATAGAGCTAGTTTCGATGAATTGTAACATTGAGTAGCCTTTAGTCTGGGGTTTCTCGAGCCCAAAATACGGTAATTGCACTTTACCGAATTTTTTCATTTTAATAAGTTTGCAGAGCCTATCTACATATTCAGCAAGTTTAGTTTTTGAACTCATCACTGCCAAATCGCATCCCGAAAGATCCAGAACTAATTCGTATCCAAATACAGTCATTTTCATTTCTCTATATTTCCTCCTTTTTAAATAGGCTGACGGCGAATTGTGGGAAAGATTTATTTGCGGGCTATCGTGTTTTGTTCCCAAATCAAAACCATTATTTTTACGTTCAGGTAATATTTTTTTTGCCAAAATAGATAACTCTTTTTTAAAAGGATTTACTTTTGGAAGAAGAGTAGGGTTGTCAGCGCAAAGAGGTTCGGCTTTGAGGCGAACTCCCGCGCCGTTTACACGTTCATCGGTCGGGCAATCTTGTTTTATTTCCATCTCCTTTTTCTTTTTGCTTGTATAACATACGAACTAGTTGCTTTGCCAAAATTTTTAACTCAACTTTTTTATAACACATTTTTGTATTATTTGCAAGAGTTTTTTAAAATTTTTTTATTTTCCCCTCTTTAGAAAAAAATTATCTTACTTTTGCTGCCGGCTCTAACGGAGACGGGCGTTCTTGGATTTCTGTTTCCAAACCCATTTTATTCAGTAGTTCAATAAAAGGGTCGGGGTTTAATTCTTCGACGTTGACCATAGTTTTTATATCCCACTCGCCTTTTGCTATAAGCATCGCCGCTGCTACTGGAGGTACGCCGGCAGTATAACTAATAGCCTGTGATTCAACTTCCTTATAGCATTCGGTATGATCACAGATATTATAGATAAAAATTGTTTTATCCTTGCCATTCTTTTTGCCTTTTATGAAATTTCCAATACAAGTTTTTCCGCTATAGCCGGGAGCAAGCGAGGATGGATCAGGAAGTATTGCTTTTAAAACCTTTAGCGGGATTACTTCAATTCCTTCCGCTGTTTTAATCGGCTTCTCGGAAGTCAACCCAAGGTTTGTGAGTACCGTAAAGACATTAATGTAGTGATCGCCAAAACCCATCCAGAAGCGTATGCTGTTTGCGTCTATATTTTTTGATAAAGAATGAAGTTCGTCATGGCCGTTTAGATAGACAGGAAGTCTGCCAACAACCGGAAAATCATAGAACATTTTTATCGCGTGGACTTTTTCCATTACCCATTTGCGGTCAATCCATGTCCAAACTTTTTTGAATTCCCTGAAATTTATTTCCGGATCGAAATTAGTCGCAAAGTATTTACCGTGGCTGCCGGCATTAACATCCAGAATATCTATGGTGTCAATCTTATCAAAATAGTGTTTTACCGCTAACGCGCAGTAGGCATTCACAACTCCGGGGTCAAATCCTACTCCGAGGATTGCGGTGGTATTATTTTGTTTGCAGCGGTCTTTGCGTTTCCATTCATAATTTGCATACCAAGGCGGATCTTCGCAGACTTTATTCGGCTCTTCGTATATTGCAGTGTCCATGTAGGCTACGCCTGATTGAATGCAAGCTTCTAAAAGCGCCATATTTACGTAAGCTTGCGCAAGGTTAATCACTATTTGCGAATTTGTTTCTTTTATTAGTTTTACCGTAGAAGCGATATTCAAGGCGTTTATTTGACGTGAATAAATTCTCTTCGTTTTATCTTTTATATGGTTTTTTCTTTTAACGCTATCGATAATCGCATCGCATTTACTTTGCGTTCGGGAAGCGATACAGATATCGCCTAAGATATCGTTGTTTTGGGCGCACTTATGCAAAGCTACTTGAGCTACGCCGCCCGCACCGACGATCAAGACATTTTCTTTCATGTTGATTTATCCTCCTTCGATGACGACACAATTTATGTTAGCTATTGCGAACATAAATTGCACGTCGGAATTGAACCCTTGACATCTTCGATGTCAAGGGTAAATTCGACCACACAATTTTTCTACGCGCATAGCTTGAAAAATCGTAAGTCTCATTTACGATAAGCTATTCACAAAATCCTTATATCCGAAACGCCTTACCGTTTCTATTTTACCGTTTAATCTCTTTACGGCAATCGACGGCATTTGCAGGCCGTTAAACCAATTCTTTTTGACCATGGTATAGCCGGCAGCATCTTTTATTCTGATAGTCACACCTGTTTTTAGCCGGTTTTTAAATTGGTAAGTTCCAAAAATATCTCCTGCCAGGCAGGAACGTCCGGCAATCATATATTTGAATTTTCCTTTTGTTGTGCTTTCTATTTTAGCATTTATTCGGTAAACTAATAGATCCGGCATATGAGCTTCAGTGGAAGCGTCTACTATGGCTATATCAATTTCATTATGAACGATATCTAGTACTTTTGTTAGGAGTTGCGCCGACTTTGAAATAGTTGCTTCTCCAGGCTCTAGATAAACTTGAACCCGGAACTTATCGCTGAATTCTTTTATTTTCGAACAAAATTTATTAACCGGATATCCGTCTTTTGTAAAATACAACCCGCCGCCCAAGCTAACCCATTCCAGTCTTTTTAGCAAATCGCCGTAAGTATTGGCGATAAAATCTAGATTGGAAGAAAAATTATTAAAATTATCATTTTCACAGTTAAAGTGAAACATCACTCCGCTGATTAATGGCGCTACCTTCAGTAGATTAGCCGCACCGGTTGCGCCAAGCCTTGAATATCGCCTTGCCGGGTCAGCTAAATCAAAATGTGAATAGCTAATTCCAGGATTGACCCTTAGGCCAATTTTACACCCCTTAGCATAGCGATGGAGGCGTTTTAATTGCGATATGGAATTAAAAATAATTTTATCGCTATATTTACGTATTTCTTTTATCTCATTTATCTTATACGCTACGCTATAGGCGTGAACTTCTTTTTTGAATTTTTCTCTTCCTAGGCGTGTCTCATAAAGCGAGCTGCTAGTTGTACCATCCATATATTTTCGTATAAGATTAAAAACGCACCACGTAGAAAAACATTTCAATGCCAGCACAAATTTTACACCGGAATAATTCTTTATATATTGAATTATTTTCAAATTCTTTAATAATTTCTTTTCGTCAATTAAATAATAAGGAGTTTCTATCATCATTAGGGATATATAAAATAAAATATGTATAATTTATTTTATATTAACAATATTTGATTAGTCTTGCAAGGATTTTTTTAAGTGAGGCCGCAACTTATGGTAGCTACTGCGAACATAAGTTGCCTGGCCGAACTTGACCCCCCACCACTTTTTGAAAATGAGCCTATAATCAAAGAACGAACGTGTTTTCCCACCGCACCTAAGTCTTTAATATCCCCACCATCTACAAAAAGTGGTGGGGGGTCAATTCGCAGACGCCCTTACGGGCTACGACTTATGTCGTTATCGCTCTATAAGTCGTCTGCTCATTGATTTTCCTTGTGAAGCGCACAGTTTTTTGTTAAAATTAGCCCAATGCCCACGTAGTTTCCGCCACCGCTTTATGAAAGCTTAGGTGGACTGCGCCGAAATAATTTATATTATGGAGGCGGGTAGTTGATACCTGCCTGCCGGTGGGTAGGGAATACATCCCGACGTAATGTCGGGGGAGGTTCGCCCCGCACTTTCGCCGAGGTAGCTTCCGCCGAAGGCCCTCGGCTTCGCCGAGAGGCGAGCGAGACCTCGCCGCTTTGCAGCCTGCTGCAAAGCGGCGGGCAGTTGGTACCTGCTGTTGGTAGGTAGGGAGTACACCCCGATGTTACGTCAGGAAGGTCGCCCCGCACTTTCGCCGAGGTAGCTCAGCGGTAGAGCAACGGTTTCGTAAACCGTAGGTCAAGAGTTCAAATCTCTTCCTCGGCTTAAATGTGTCCTTGAAAGTGCGGGGTCGCGGGCTTTTAACAAAGGTGGAAGATAGATTACAGGCTTAAACCGTTACTTTTTCTGTACGTTACTCAAAAGGACGGGAAGGTTCGAGAGTTTCCGCCGAAGGCCCTCGGCTTTCCGCGGCTTCCCGCGGCTTCGCCGCGAGGCGAGCGAGACTTCGCCAAAAGCTAAACTTTTGGCGAGCAAATCTCTTTCTCGGCTTTTCAAAAAAGTGCGGAGTCGCGGTCTTAATACAATAATTTACAATGTTGCATAACTATATAAAAATTTTAGGAAAGAAAAACTTTTTCCTGCTTTGGTTTAGCCAGATAATTTCACAATTTGGCGATAAACTTACTCAGGTTGCACTGATTGGCTTAGTTTCACAGATATCTCAATCCTCAGCAAGCCTTGCCGTAACCATTAGCATGACCATAGTGCCGGTATTAATATTTTCTCCAATTTCCGGTGTCTATGTCGATCGCTGGAGCAAAAGAAAAACTATGTATATCTGTGACCTGCTGCGAGGATTACTTATTCTATGTATTATATATCTTCTCAATTTTAAGTCCTTACCATTTATCTACGTTATTATATTTTTATCTTTTAGCGTGGGAAGGTTTTTCATACCGGCAAAAATGGCATTCATTCCAAAACTTGTTCTACGTAAAGACATTTTTTTAGCAAACTCTTTAATCTCAGTAACCGCTACTATTGCTGCAGTTATCGGTATAGGGTTAGGTGGTATTATTGTTGATAAATACGGGATTAGCACTACGTTCATTATTGATTCTTTTACTTTCTTTATCTCTGCCCTTGCTATATCACTAATTACATTAAAAGAAAAGGGTGAGTTTTTACCTAAAGATATATTTGAGATAGGCAAAGATGCTGCTAGCGTAGTTAAGAAATCTTTTGTGCGAGAACTAAAAGAAGGCATACAATATATTTATCGTTCAGACGAAACAAAATATGCATTTACGATTTTTCTATTTCTTTTCTCATGCGTGGGCGGGCTTTTCCCAGTATTTACTAAATTTATACAGACTACTCTGGGTTCAGTAACAAAAGATCTAGGCTTTGTAGGAGTATCGCTAGGGCTAGGCATTTTCATGGGCTCGCTTATCTACGGAAAAATTGCTGACAAGTTTCCCGTAAAAACGGCGATAAACTTTTCGATTATGTTTGGTGCGCTTTATAATATTGTATTTACTGTTTCCTTAAAGCATCATCCTTCGTCGTTACTAGCAATTATTTTAGCCTTTGTTATGGGCATAATTATTTCTCCAATATTTGTCGGTGTAAATGCCCTAATTCATCGTGAAAGTAAAGACGAACTTTTAGGTAGAATTTTTGGCGGTCTAGAGTTCGTCTCGCATTTTGGTTTTTTGATTTCAATGTTTATCTTTGCTTATTTGGCAGATATTTTCAGCCCATTTACAATTATGGTTTCTATTGGTATAATTAGTTTCCTTTTTTCCATAATCTTTATCTCATATGATTCACGTAGACGAACATAAAACACCGCAACATAATTTAGCTAGCGAAAAATTTATTAACCCTAAAAAGCTATATCTGCCATTATCTCAACATACGGGAAAACCATCTCTACCCTGCGTAAAGGTAGGAGATAAGGTAGAACAAGCGCAGATGCTTGCCCGGGAAGATGGCTTCATATCGGCAACGCTACATTCTCCTAGTTCAGGAAAGATTATCGCAATAGACGACTGTTATCATCCACAACTAAAGCGCGCAAAATGTATTATCGTAGAGTGTATAGGAGAGGAGAAAAGATACTCGTTAAAAACTAATATTAATGACTACAGCAAAGAAAAATTAATCGAAACTATTAAACAAAACGGTATTGTGGGTATGGGCGGTGCAGCTTTTCCTACACATGTAAAATTAAGTCCGCCGAAACCCATAGAAACATTGATTATAAATGGTTGTGAATGTGAACCATATTTAGCAGCAGACTATAGACTAATGGTAGAATATTTAGACGGTGTATTTAAAGGGATAGAAATAATTTCCAAAATAATTGCGCCAAAAAACATTATTTTTACCCTTGAAGACAATAAGCCAGAGGCAATAAAAAAGGTTAATCTTCTAATAAATACTAAAAAAATTACGCTGCCAAATTTAAAATTAGTAATACTCAAAAGCACATACCCTCAAGGTTCAGAAAAACAATTAATCTATTCCACTACAAGCAAAAAGGTACCAGCCCAAGGACTACCTCTTGACGTCGGCTGCCTAGTACATAATGTCGGAACGTGTTTTGCCATATACGAAGCAATTTATCTTAATAAACCTCTCATTGAACGAATGGTTACTTTTGCCGGCGATGCACTAGTTTCACCAAAAAATATTTGGCTAAAAATCGGTACAACAATTCGTGAGCTTATTGATAATAACGTTCTGAAATTTAAGACCGACCCTGCTAAAATTATTTATGGGGGGCCAATGATGGGGATCGCGCTGGATAGTTTGGATTACCCTATATTAAAAGGTACAGGCGGATTTTTATTTTTAAGTAATAATGTTTCTTTGGACGAGGAAGGCCCATGTATTCGCTGCGGTAGCTGCGTTAGGGAGTGCCCGGTATGTCTTATGCCTTGCTTGATAAATTTAGCATCGTTAAGAGAAAGCTGGGAAGAAACTAAACGCTATGGCGCTTCTGATTGCATTGAATGTGGCGTATGTAGTTATGTTTGTCCAACTAACAGAAGACTAGTCCAATCTATAAAGCGCGCAAAATTGGAAATTCTCGGATGAACCCAATCTTTGCCTGCGCTTTGCGCGAGCAAAGAGCGCTGCAAGCGCATTCATTGGGTCCATCATTGGATTTGATTGTGGATATAAGCATTTCGCGGCAGAGAAAACATTTTATTTATCGATTGCTATAACAGCCTAATGCCTGCCTGCCGGCAGGCAGGCAAAATAGCGGATGAAAGAAATAATAAAATATAGCCTAATACTTTCCGCAATATGTTTAGTCGCAAGCGGGCTTTTAGTCGGGGTGTATTCACTTACTAAGCCTCGTATAGCCAGTCAAGGGCAAGCAGAAATTCAGACAAGCTTAAAGCAAGTGCTCGCGGATGCTGTTCGTTTCGAGCCAATAAAAGAAAAAGAAGAAATTGTCTACTATAAAGGATATGATAATAAAAATAAAATCGTTGGTGTTGCCTTTAATGCTTCTGCTAAGGGATATTCTAGTATTATTGAAACAATGGTAGGGATATCTCTGGAAGGTGAGATTATCGCGATAAAAGTAATCAATCAAAACGAAACTCCTGGTTTGGGTGCACGAATAGCTGAGAAATCATTCACTAGCCAATTTATAAAAAAATCTGTTACAGAATTATCAAAAGTTAATGTTATAAGTGGAGCAACCATTTCATCTAAAGCAGTTATCGAATCAGTAAAACGCAAAGCAGAAGAAATAAAAAAACTTCTAAAATGAAAAATCTAATTGTTTCGTGTTCGCCGCACCTACACACAAAAGAATCAGCGGAAAAAATTATGTGGATGGTATTTATAAGCTTAATACCCGCTGGTATCGCTGGAACATTAATCTTTGGGATGCGCGCTTTATGGGTAATTTTATTAGGAGTTATTAGCGCGGTTGGCACAGAGGCAATATTACAATTTCTCACTAAAAGAAAAATTACTGTATCAGACGGAAGTGCCGCGCTTACTGGACTTCTACTTGCCTACAATCTTCCTTCAAGTGCCTCTTGGTGGCTACCGGTTATTGGTTCATTTTTCGCAATTTCAATCGGCAAACAGGTATTCGGTGGTTTAGGCCAAAATATCTTTAATCCCGCACTAGTCGGAAGAGTTTTTCTCATGGCCTCGTGGCCTAAACATATGACTACCTTTAGCCAACCACTAGGCAAAGGAATTAGCCTTATTAAATCTTTCAATTGCGATGCAGTAACTGCGGCTACGCCGTTGACATTAATAAAAGAAGCAAAACCTATCACAAATATTTCCTATCTGGACTTATTCTTAGGCAAACATGGCGGCTGTATTGGCGAAGTATGCATATTAGCCCTTCTTATCGGGGCACTATTTCTTTTATTAAAAAAATATATATCGTGGCATATACCTATAACTTATATTGCCACTACGGCACTGCTTACCTGGGTATTTGGCCGCAGTGGCCTATTTAGTGGTGATTGGCTTTTTCATATTCTATCAGGCGGACTAATACTTGGTGCTTTCTTCATGGCTACCGACTATGTAACTTCGCCTTTAACCAGAAAAGGACAATGTATTTTTGGTATTTGTTGCGGAATTTTGACTGTAGTCATTAGACTCTGGGGAGGATACCCCGAAGGAGTTTCGTACGCGATTTTGATAATGAACGCGGCTACGCCTATAATTGACCGTTATACTAAAAGTCGTATTTTTGGCAGATGATTAATACACGAATATACACAAATTTGCGCTTCGCGCTCATACAAGTTTACACGAATAAATTCGTGAATATTCGTGTGTAATTCGTGTTGATTCGTGTAAGAAAGATAGGAAACATCAGAGAAAATGAAACTGGAGTTAAAAGAATTTGCAAAAGGCATCATTAAAGAAAATCCTACCTTTGTTTTAGGATTAGGTTTATGCCCAACGCTAGCGGTATCAACTACCTTGACGAACGGCGTAGGTATGGGTATAGCCGCAACATTTGTTTTGCTTGGTTCAAATGTAATCATTGCTTTGATTAAAAATATCATTCCAGATAAAATAAGAATTCCTTGCTATATCGTCGTTATCGCAACTTTTGTTACCATAACAGAGCTATTCATGAAAGCTTATAGCCCCGCCCTAGATCGCGCTTTAGGTATTTATGTCCCTTTAATTGTTGTAAACTGCATAGTTTTAGGCCGGGCAGAAGCATATGCCTCAAAAGCTTCGGTATTTAACTCTATATTGGATGCCTTAGGAATGGGCGTTGGATTTACTTTGGCACTGATATTGATTTCAGCGATACGTGAAATCTTAGGTTCAGGAACATTTTTTGGCTATAATATTATAAAAGGATATGAACCAATGCTTCTTTTTGTTCTACCTTCGGGCGCACTTTTAGTTATTGGGCTTTTGATGGGATTTTTTAACATCATCAAGACATCGCATAAAGAAAAAAATGATGTTTGATTACAGAGATTTTCCGCCAGGGGCGGATCAGCCTCTGGCTGAAAGAATGATTACAGAGATTTTGTAATCAAATGAAAACACGACTTAGCGAACGTAAGCGAAGCTAAGTCGTATGTTTGAATTTGACCCCACACCCAGATAACTCGGTGTGGCGAGTAAGCTCAATAAAAAATAGGATAGTAAACCCCATAACGTGAGGTAGTAGAATGAACTGCTGGGTGTGGGGTAAATTCAACTGAGTAATTTTTCTACGCTTATAGCTTGAAAAATTACAGTTTCATTGAAGGAGGTTATTATGAGCGGTCATTCAAAGTGGGCAAGCATTAAACATAAGAAAGGCGCGGCTGACGCAAAACGGGGGCAGCTTTTT
>JAUYCY010000069.1 GCA_030692055.1 Candidatus Omnitrophota bacterium
TCGTTAATGATTCTGGTATAACCTTATTTAATGGAGTAGTGGGTGGTGTCAGTCCTTTAGCCAGCATTATTACAGATGCACTCGGCACCACTGATATTCAAGCCGACATCTCAACTACCGGCGCGCAAACCTATAATGATCCAATAACTTTAAGTAATGATGTAACCTTGACCGGAGTAGGGGTTGGTTTTAATAGCACCGTTGATTCGGACGCTATTGCGCGAAACCTTACGATTAACAACACCGCTATTACAACATTTGGAGGAGCAGTAGGTAGCAAATCCGCCTTGTCTAACTTATACGCAACCGGCAGCACTATTGATATCAATGCAGATATAAATGTTATCAACAGAATAACCCTTGAAACTTCAGGCGGCGGAGTGAACCAGAACGCAGGCTCCTTATCGGCAGATGAGCTTTTACTTCTTGGTTCTGGAACATACACTTTAGATCAGCTGACTAACCTTATTAATGCGTTCGCTGCCAACGTTTCAGGCTCAGTTACATTCCGTAATAATCAGAATTTGAATGTTAGTACAATCGCCGGAATAGTTGGCGTTACTACAACAGCGGGAAATATCTCTATATATGTTAATGGAGATATCAATGTTGAAAAGATAGACGCGCAAGGCAACGGGACGACTACGGGCAAAGTTTTATTAGATTCCACCGGTTCCATCTATGGCGTAGGTGCTGGCACTCACATAACTTCTGCGGGTGACACGGAACTTATTGCTGATGGTATTATCGGTAGAATGAACGTTGCCGGCTTTGTGGATAATGTCCTTAAAGTTAATGTTGGCGGATATCTGCATTTAACTATTGGCAGCAGAAGTGGCTCAAGTTTAGGCACTGTGGGCGCTATGCCGGTGAGCGGCAATCTCGGTGGTTCTTACGGCAAAGGTTATGTTATTCATCCTGCGACGATAGCTTCTGCGTATCCCTTCTCCGGCGATCCTTCAGGCTATATTTTCTTTAATAATAAAGAAATTTGGCCATACATTACGTCAGAGATTCTTAATCAGCTCAATAATAGATCCGGCCTTAGCGCTTATTTTGAAATTATTAACCCTGCGAGGAATTCAACCGTCTTGCCTTACTTCTATGCTTATCACCCCTTGACCCCGATGGATTATTCAGCCTTTGACGGAATCGTTTTAGATGTTGACGCTTATGATTTTATAGACGGAAATCTTAACCTCAGAGATACCAATAAGCTTTATCCTTTCTACGAAGAAGACCAGAAAAAGAAAAAACGATCAGCAGTTTTATAATCCTTCCTTTTATACCTCTTTTTATTTAAATACGAATACCACCATTCTTCTATGGATTTTTCGCGAATAGATATTATAATATATTTATAATCTTTGTGATTCTCGCTAACATATTCTTAACAAGGGGGTAAATATGAGAAAAGCAAAAATAATGATGTTTGTGTGCATAACCCTAATAGCTTTTGGTTGCGCTGAAAAAGCCAAAGAAGAACCGGCCATTATTCTTGATAACATAAAAATAACTAAAAGTGAATTTGATAATGCTTTTAACAGGTTGAGTTTTGAGAAAGAAGCTACCAGCCAAGAACGCAAAGCATTTTTAGAAAATTTTATCAACAGAAAACTTATCTTAAAGGAAGCCGAAAAGATTGGTCTTGATAAAAATCAAGAATTTTTAGAAGATGTTCAGGATTTTTGGGAACAATGTTTGCTTAAAATGAGCTTGGACAAAAAGACAAAAGAATTGTTTATGTCTATAAAAGTAAGCGATAAGGAAATAAATGATTTCTATAATGCCAATAAAGACAAGCTCAATAACAAAGATTTATCCAGTTCCTATAATGAAGTAAGACTAATTATTTTAAAAGAAAAGCAAAAAAAGGCTATTTCTGATTGGTTAGAGTCTTTAAAGAAGAAAACCAATATAAAAGTAAATTATAAATTGTTGGGCTTAGAGTAACGCTAGTTTCCGCGAATAAATTCATTCGCGATGATTAGCGTCGCCCCGACATTATGTCGGGGCAGGGATTCGCGTGTATTCGCGTTAAATAATAAGAGGAGGTAATCATGAATAATCTAAGAAGGAATTATTTTATCGATAAGAGTTTTCAGACTAAATTTATTTTAAAATTTTGTGGTATTGTAATTTTAGCATCTATCGTGATCGGTGTTATTCTGATTTTGTTTTCAACTAAGTCTACCACTGTCGCTATGGAAAACACAAAAGTCACCGCCAAAGGAACAGCGGATTTTATTTTCCCACTTATGCTACAAACCATTCTTATAGTGACTATATTTTCAGCAGTTACAACAAGCATACTTACTCTTTTTGTGTCGCATAAGATTGCCGGGCCTTTGTTTAGATTACGAAGAGAAATAGAAAAGTTAGGAGAAGGAAATTTAAATGTAAACTTTAACATACGCGAGGGCGATCAGCTTAGAAATTTAGCTACGTCGTTAGCAGCTATGTCTTATTCTTTAAGGGGAAAGATTGAGGCACTACGCAGAGATTTTTTAGAAATTAAAGAAATGATAGAAAAAATGCCCCATCAAGACAAAAGTCAGCTTCAAGAAAGGATCAAAGCTATCGAATCTAAGTTTAACGGCTTCAAAGGGTTATGAACCCAATCTTTGCGTTAGCAAAGAGCGTCGCAGACGCATTCATTGGGTCCATCATTAAATTTGATTGTGGATATAAACATTTCACAGTAGGGAAAACATTTTATTTCGTAAAAAGCTTTATAGCTTTTTCTTGCGGTATAGGAAAGTATAAAAAGGTTTTTGTTGCACTAACGAGAGGTTGCCTCTGTGTCGAAAGCTACCGCAAGGAAGTTCAAAGTTGTGAGCCCCGACAAGTCGGGGTGAACTTTCTTGCCTTGAGAATGTGCAATAATTTATTCTCTCTCGGCGAATACCCCGTGGCTTGCCACGGGGATGAAGCCGAAATCGTAAACGCAGTTGACCTCATTCTAAGGCAATGAATGAACCAGTGATAATATTAGTATAGAACATACTCCGCGGCTTGCCGCGGAGACTGGTTGATTATTTCACAAAACGTTATCGATTGCTATAACAGCCTAATGCAAAATCTCGGATGAAAATTATAAAAATACAGCTTAGCGCTTTTTTATGCGCAATATTTTTTTCGTTTTTTCTTTTAGATTTTTGCCAAGCAGAAAATATCGAAAGTAAATATTTTACGATTATATTTGATTGTAACTGTGATTTTGCAGAGTTTGTTAAGAAAATAGATCTACAAGATTCACTCAATCTAGATAATATTTCTTCAGGCCCGCAGGATATTAAATCTATAGTTGCCGAGAGTATGGATAAGTTGTATTTGGAAATTTCCGATGTTTTAGACATTCATATGTATAGTTATCATGGAAAAATAAAAGTTTTTTCTACAAAACAAGAAATGCTTGATACGGCTTTTCGCGGCGCGTCTATGGCAACTTCTGATTTACCCGGTTTATATATGCCAACAGATAACACTATTTATATTTCATTCAGTGACTTTACGCTAGGTATGCTTTCTCATGAAATAGCCCACGCTATAATTTGTAATTATTTTGTAACGCCGCCCCCGCTAAAAGTTCAGGAGATTTTAGCCGGTTATGTTGAATACTCTGTCAGAAAAAAGGCAGGCGATTTGAATATAAATAAGCATTAGATGCAGATTATGCTGATTAAAAATATTTATAAAATCTATCAAAATCTGTGTAATCTTTTTAAAATCTGTGTAATCAAGTTCTTTCCGGCTGCTACAAACTTAGGAAAGAACTTTAATAAATACTTGACGCAAAGTATCGTTTATGTTAATATTCTACCCTTATGTGGGCAATAGTTGAGATAGCGAAAAAGCAGTATTTTGTTGAAAGGGGCCTTACTTTTAGGGTTGAAAAGCTAGATAACGAGAAAGGTAATATTACCTTTGATAAAATCTTACTTTTAGCCGGTGAAGATAAGGTAAGCCTAGGCAGCCCTTACGTAACCGGCGCTAAGGTAAAGGCAGAAATTATTGGCCAAGAAAAAGGCGATAAGGTTATAAGTTATAAGTATCGCAGGCGCAAAAAATCCCGAAGGATTCGCGGACACCGTCAAATTTATACCCTCCTTAAAATTTCTGAAATCATTTCCTGATACGCGAATTTACGCTAATTTTATAGACGCTAATTTTCGCTAATATTAGCGGTCATTAGCGTTTCTTGCAATTAGCGGTCATTAGCGTTTATGATTATTGACGAAGTAAAAATATACTTAAAAGCAGGCAATGGCGGAGAAGGTTCCTTTTCTTCGATGAAGCTTTCCCCGCGCCGATTAGTCGGCGGCGGCGGAGATGGAGGAAAAGGCGCAAATGTCATTTTTAAAGTCAGCCCTCATCTTTCTGACCTTGTAAAATTTAACGATAATAAAAAATTTATTGCACAGGGCGGCGAAAGGGGCAGAGAGTATAACAAGAAAGGTAAAAACGGCGTTGACCTTATCGTGAATGTGCCGGCTGGTACTATGGTTTTAGACTTAGAAGGCAGCGTTATTGTCGATTTAATTGAAGAAAATCAAGAGTATCTAATTTGCCAGGGAGGCGCCGGCGGCAAGGGAAATTATAAAAAGCTATACAGCATTCCTGCTGAAAAAGGGCAAGAAAAAGAAGTTATTTTATATTACTGTGTTCCCAATGATGTGGCTATCGTAGGATTTGCAAATTGCGGTAAAACTTCCCTTTTTAACAAGTTTACAGGCAAATCATATAAAGTTGCGCCGTATCCCTTTACTACCAAAGCTTGCGTTTGGGCACCGGTCTCGGTAGACTTTAAAAAATTTACTGTTTTAGACACCCCACCTTTGAAAAAAAGCCTAGAAAATAGCGATATCAAACATAGATTTTTGAGGCATCTTTCAAGAAGCAAAATAATTCTTTTGTTAAGTGAAGATTTAGAAAACTATGCCCAAGAGTTCGCTCTTCTTAAAAAAGAAATTTCATCTTTTGATCCTCAATTGTTAGAGGGCAAAAAACTTTTTTACTTATTGTGTAAAGTTGATAAAATAGATAAAAGAGAGCTTAAGATAAAGGGAGTTATACCGATATCAGTCGAAAAAGATAAAGGGATAGAGGAACTGAAGAAAAAAATAATTAAGACGCTAATCTCCGCCAATAAGAAAGACGCCAATGACCGCTAATGAAAATTAATTAGCGGTAATTAGCGTTTACAAAATTAGCGGTAATTAGCGTTTATGAAAAAAATAGTCGTAAAAATCGGCAGCAGTGTGCTTGCGCCACAAGGTAAATTTGAGCCTAAGTTGATCAATGATTTTGTGGGCGACATAGTGGAAGTTCAAAACTTAGGCTATAGAATCATTTTGGTCACTTCTGGCGCTATTGCTTGCGGTGCAAATGCGCTTAAAATTAAAAGGCGCCCCGAGGATGCGCATTCACTTATGGCAATTGCTTCTTTGGGTCAAATTATCCTTATGGACACCTACGAAGCAGCTTTTAAGAAATATGAAAAACTTTGCGCGCAGATTCTTCTTACCTGGGACGATTTTGATAACCGTAAGCGTTTCTTGAACGCACGTGCGACAGTGGATAAGCTGCTAGCAATGGGGGTAATCCCGATTATCAACGAAAACGACGCGGTATCAAGCGATGAAATAAAATTCGGCGATAACGACAGATTATCTGCTTTGGTGGCAGATTTAACACGGGCTGAAAAATTAATCATTCTCTCCGATGTAGAGGGGCTTATCGGCGAAGACGGTAAAGTTAAAGACTTTGTAGAAAAGGTAGATGCAAAAATATATAAGCTCATAAAGACCAAAACAGGCGATTTTACTTCCGGCGGTATGGTAACAAAACTTCAAGCCGCAGAGATTTCTGCTTTAAGCGGAGTAAAACTTATTATTGCAAGCGGCAGAGAAGAAAAAGTAATTAGCCGTATTGTGAAAGGTGAACATATAGGAACAATGTTTTATCCGGCTGTAAAGATAGAGCGCGCGCGTAAACGCTGGATCGCATTTAGCAAAAAAATAAAAGGAAAAATTTGGATAGACGACGGAGCAAAAGAAGCAATACTTAAGAAAGGTAGAAGCTTACTTGCTGTCGGTATCATTAAGGCCGAAGGAGATTTTAAAAAAAAGGATGCGGTTTGCGTGGTGGATAAAGAAGGAAATATTTTGGGCTGCGGCTTGGTGAATTATTTTTGCGATGAATTAATTGATTGTAAGGGAAAAAAGTTCGAAAAGGAAATTATTCATAGGGATAACTTCGTTAAGAAAGAATAAACGCTAATATTCGCTAATCCAACGCGAATACACGCGAATGGAAAATTAATTCGCGAAAATTAGCGTTTGATTCGCGAGAATTCGCGTTAAAATAATTTAATTATTATGAGAAAATATATAAAAGAATTAGTCAAGAGAGCGAAAGAAAATAGCTATAAGCTTAATCGTATTGATTCTAGCTTAAAAGATGCTGCTCTTTTTAGGATGGCAGATTGTCTTTTAGAAAATAAAGCATTCATTTTAGAAGAGAACAGAAAAGATGTAGAACTGGCGCTAAAGAATAAATTGCAAAAAAGCCTTATTGACCGCCTCACGCTTAATGAAAAAAGAATAAATGAAATGAGCGAGTCCTTAAAGGAAATAGCCAAATTACCGGATCCGATTGGCAAAGTGATAAATGGTTGGACCAGGCCCAATGGTTTATCCTTAAAGAAAATAAGGACTCCCATTGGCGTTATTCTTATAATTTATGAGGCTCGGCCTAATGTTACCAGCGACTGCGTGGGGCTACTTTTTAAATCTTCCAATGTGGCGATACTAAGAGGCGGTAGTGATAGTATGCATTCTAACAAGGCAATAAGCGTAGTTTTAAAAAAAGCAGTTAAGGAAAGCGGAATAGATTTTGAGCCATTTTTTGTTGTAGAAAAGTCCGATCACAAAATCGTAGATTTATTACTTAAAGAAAATGAGTATATAGATTTGGTTATTCCAAGAGGCGGAGAGGCTTTAATACAAAAAGTGGTTAAGAACTCTACTATACCCGTGATAAAGCATTATAAAGGAGTATGCCATATTTTTATAGATAATGACATAGACATGTTAAAGACTTTAAGGATATGCGTCAACGCGAAAGTGCAAAGGCCTTCGGTATGTAACGCCGTTGAAAAAATTTTAGTGCATAAAGATATAGCTAAGGCATTTTTACCGCAGTTAAAAAATGAATTTGATAAATATAAGGTAGAGATAAGAGGAGATGATAAAACCTATAAAATCTTAAAAGGAATAAAAAAAGCAAAATACCAAGATTGGTTCGCTGAATACCTCGATTTGATTATTGCCATAAAGGTTGTTACAGATATTGAGGAAGCAATTTCTCATATTAATTTTTACGGTTCACACCACACCGATAGCATCATTACAAAAAACAGCGCCAACGCTGCAAAGTTTATAAAAGAAGTAGATTCTGCCTGTTGTTTCGTGAATATTTCCACACGTTTTAGTGACGGCTATCAATTTGGTTTAGGCGCCGAAATAGGTATTTCTACGGATAAACTCCACGCCCGCGGTCCGATGGGGCTAGAAGAACTTACTACTTATAAATGGATGGTTCAGGGGGATGGGCAGATTAGGGAGTAACCGCAAAGCGCATGGCGCATAGCGCCAAGCGTAGAGAACAGACAACAGAGTACCGAGAACAGAAGGATGTTACCGATAAGTTAAGAGAGGGGAATGCTGAGAAAACAAAGATTAGTTGAATTAATAACTGTTATTTTATGTTTATCTTTTGCGGCTGCGTTATTTGCTGATACTGGACAGAAAAGTTTGCCCTCATCGCAAAAAGATGAGAAATTAGCCAAAGAAGCTTTTGATAATGGTATCGCTTGTATGCAAAAACACAAGTACGATGAAGCGATAGCAGAGTTTAATAAGGCTATTGAATTTGATCCTAAGAATGCTGAGGCTTACTTTGGACGAGGGCTCGCCTACAGTCTTAAAGGCAATTCTGACCAAGCCATTTCCGATTTCACTAAAGCCATTGAAATTAATTCTAGGAGTAGTGCCTACGGACTTAGGGCGGCTACCTATCTTAGCAAAGATAATTATGATCAAGCCATTGCTGATTATACAAAAGTAATAGAAATTGATTCTAAGGATGGCGAGCATTACAATGGCAGAGCGATTGCTTATTTTGAAAAACAAGACTATGATAAAACTTGGAATGATATATATAAAGCAGAAGAGCTGGGAGCTAAAACCGATCCTAAATTCCTTGAGAAAATCAAGAAAGCATCGGGAAGAGAGAAATAACGCACATTAAGCTACGCATAGCTAAGATGGATTTTAAAACAGTATTAAAAAGATTAATAGATACATTTGAGAAAAACGAGATAAGTTATGCGCTTATTGGTGGGTTTGCGCTGGGAGTATATGGAGTTGTAAGAGCTACTAATGATTTGGATTTTCTTATTGATAAAAAACACGAGGCTTTCCTCAAAAAATTTATGAAACAGAATATATATGATATTATCTATGAGTCAGAAGATATTATCCAGTTTGAGCATCCCACGGGAATATTCGGCAGTATTGATTTTTTATATGCCTTTAGAAAGCCGTCCTTAGAAATGCTCAAAAGAGCAGTTAAAAAAGATTTATTTGAAGAAACGATAACAGTAAAGGTACTTTTGCCGGAAGATATTATTGGTTTAAAAGTACAGGCATTTGCTAATCAGCCGAACCGTAAAGTTTTGGAACTTGAAGATATCAAAAATTTAATAATGGCAAACTTAAAAGATTTAGACTGGGAAATTATAAAGAATCATTTCGCTTTATTTAATCTAAACATGCTGTATAAAGAGTTAAAAGATACTTATGCCCCAGAAAAATAAAATCACACCAAGCACTGTCCCGGAAAAAGTACGCATCGAAAACTATTTAAATTTTGTTACCTTTTTTAACAAATTTATCAATCATCGAAAAAAACTGCGCCGGCAGTTTGTGGCAAAAGAAATGAAGCTATGAAAATCGGAATACTTGGCGGAACGTTTAATCCGCCGCATATCGGACATTTAATTTTAGCGCAGGAAATATGCCAAAAACTTTCCCTGGATAAGATTTTTTTTATTCCTACCAATATTCCTCCGCATAAAGAAAGCCATAACGTCCAATCAGACGACCGCCTTAGTATGACAAGAATCGCTACAAAAAATGATGCGCGTTTTGATGTTTTAGACTTAGAAATAAAACGTGGCGGTGTTTCTTATACTATTGACACCGTAAAAGAGCTCAAAGCAAAATTTCCAAAAGCAGAATTTTATCTTATCGTAGGTTCAGATTTAGCCAATGATTTCCCGACTTGGAAGTATTTCGAAGG
The DNA here is from genome assembly GCA_030692055.1 of Candidatus Omnitrophota bacterium. The sequence continues at coordinate 9,367 of JAUYCY010000069.1, forward strand.
TTTAAAAAAATCTGTAAAGATAGTAGTTGCCAAAAGAAGAGCATACCCTTTAAAAAAAAGAAATAGGTTTATCGTGCTCAATATTGTGCAGATGGGTATATCCTCTTCGCATGTGCGGGGATTGATAAAAAATGGTTTTTCGCCTAAGTATCTTGTTCCTGATAACGTGGCGCATTACATTAAGAAGCACAAATTATATAAATAATTTAGAAGCGGAAGACCGCGGAACAAAACGTTCGCCTCGTTTTTAATTCGGCGGAATCTCGCCGAAGGCGGACGGATAAACGCTGGAGTTCAGCGTAAATCCGTGTAGATATCCGCGTATATCCGCTTCTAGTTATAAAAGGAGTAAAATGATTAAATTCGGTACAGACGGTTGGCGTGCAATAATAGCCGAGGATTTTACTTTCGATAATGTAAAAATTATTTCCCAGGCAATAGCGGATTATTTAAATAAACAAAGCGTTAAAGCCAAAAAAGTAGTTATTGGCTATGACTGCAGATTTTTATCTAAAGAATTCGCTAAGACTGTTGCACTTACACTTTGCGCAAATAAAATCAAAGCAGTTTTGTCAGACAGAGCTGTTCCTACTCCGGCAGTAAGCCTGCATGCGCTTTATAATAAATATGATTTAGGCGTGATGATAACCGCATCTCATAACGGCGCTGAATTTAACGGTTTAAAAATAAAAACTAAAGACGGAGGCGCCGCGGATAAAGCCCTTACCGATAAAGTAGAGAGCCTGCTTTATAAAACTAAACCAAAAATTCTATCCGAAGAGGCGGCGAAAAAAGCAAAACTCTTTGAGCTTAAAGATTTGACAGAGCTTTATGTAAATTTCTTAAAAAAATTCGTAGACATCACAAAAATTAGAAAGCTCAAGCTTAATATTTTAGTGGATACGATGTACGGATCCGGAGACAATTTTATCGAAAAGGTAATAGGCCGTTGCAGCGTAAAAATAGATTATACGCGTAACGAATATAACCCGTCATTCGGCGGAATACATCCTGAGCCGATAGAAGAAAATTTAGAAACTACAATTGCAAAAATGAAGAAGGGAAAATATGACTTAGGGATAGTGCTAGACGGTGATGCTGATAGGATCGCATCATTTGATAGTCATGGCAATTACATTAATGCGCAGGTGTTACTGCCTCTTTTAAGTATACACATGGTTAAAAACAGGCTCGAGCGCGGCGGGATAGGAAAAACTGTCGTAGGTAGTAATATAATTGACAATGTGGCGCTTTCTCTGGGCGTAGCCTGCTATGAGACGCCGGTAGGTTTTAAATATATCTCAAGCCTTTTTAAGCAGGGGCTAATTTGTGTGGGCGGCGAAGAGGCAGGAGGTATAGGTTTCCAGGGTTATATTCCTGAAAGAGACGGTTCAGCAGCTTGCCTGATGCTGCTTGAGATGATTGCCTGTGAGAAAAAAAGCTTTGACGTTCTCCTGGAACAACTTTATCGGCAATACGGCCGCTGGTTCTACAGCCGCACGGCAATTCCCGTAAAAAGCTTAAAGAAGAGCGTTAGCGATATGAAAGTGCCTTCGCATATTTTAGGAAAGAAGATAGAACGGGTGAATAGGCTAGACGGTGTGAAATTTATCACCAAAGATAGTTGGTTAATGTTTAGGCAATCCGGGACAGAACCAATTGTTAGGGTTTATGCCGAAAGCAAAAGCCAGAAAGAAGCCGATAAACTTCTGTCTTTGGGCAAGAAAATGATTTATGATTTATGAGATATCGAAGTTTTTATGCTTCGTTGTTTTAAAAATATTTTTTAAGCTAGAGGTAAAAGGCAAAGAATTTTTACCCCGTAATAGACCCTGCATAATTGCCTCCAATCACATAAGCCACTTAGATCCGGTAGTCGTAGGTGCCGGTTGCTCTTGCGCGTTACATTATCTCGCCAAAGAGGAACTG
>JAUYCY010000160.1 GCA_030692055.1 Candidatus Omnitrophota bacterium
TATTTTTTCTTATTTTCTTTAAAAAAATATTTTCTTTGCAATCTAAAGGCTTTTATGTTTAACTATAAGGCATTAAGAGCATAACCGCTTGTATTCTTTATAAAATACCCTATTGACAAGGGTAGTTTCGCAACAGCGCCACAAGTAACTTTGACTTAACTCTGGATTAAATACTAAATAATCACGTATTAATTTTGAACCGTATTCCCTGCCTGGCTGGCTCGCCTCGCTGCGAAGCGGGCAGGCAGGCATCTACGAGGTGAGATTAGAGGCGGGCAAGGTACGCTATTTTACTTGGGATTTGATTTCTTCGATCTTTTTAATTATTTGTCGCAGACGAGGCGGGACTGTAGTTACGCTCATGACAATGTCTTTTACGTGGCCATCGATAGTGAATTTTAGCCTTTCGTTATCATCTTCTATAGTTTTCGTACTCACGATATATTCATTTTCTAACTGAAAAACATCTGAATCAATGATGAATTCTTTAAATTCTTTCAGCTGCATTTCCGGCAACTTTCCATTCTTAATAATTGGCTTACCGTCTAATTTATCAAAATAATTATATTCAGATATAATCACATCCCCTTTGTTGGTGATGATAATCTCGTAGTCCTGGGTGAGGGAGCCTTTTTTGAGCGAATACGACACGTCAACGCTTGTTTGCTCTGCCAATATAAAATGGCTACGCGAAAAAGAATCTTGTGTAAAAAATAAATTACAGGCCAATATAAAATATAGAAATATGGCTACTTTCCTATAAATTCTTCTCATCTTCATATCTTGGCGCTGGTGCATTATGCAACAGCGCCTGATTACAATGATTACTAAAAGATTCCAATGATTGAAAACATTAACAATCTTAATCACTGTAATCAAGTTTTAATCGCTGAAATCAAGGGCTGTTGCGTTTCGCAACAGTCCCATCTTTATACATCCTTGTCTAATATTTTAGCCGACTATCTGTAGCTGTCAAGCAACTTCGCTTTGGCGTAGGCAGAGTTTAAAATCTATTATTCGAAATTCCCTGTCGTATCTTAAAGGAACTAAACGCCCTTGTTGATAGATAGATAACCTTTCTACTTGTGCCCGTTAGGGTATGCTTTCCTATACGGCAAGAAAGTTCGCTTGCCAACGAAGTTGGCAAGTTCACAACTTCGAACTTCCTTGCGGTAGTCCAGCAGGACACCCTGTTGGGTAGCTACGAAACAGGGGCAACCTTTCGTTGGTACAGCAAAAACCTTTTTATCCATGGGGATAGACCTTCCTAATACCTTTAAAGGAAGGGTTTTATACTTTCCTATACCGCAAGAAATTCATACATAGAAAAAGCTGCTATAGAAAATTATTATCGGATAGCATTTCCCGTCCAACAATACAGACATAAATCTTTCTTTGGTAACCCTATGGCTGTAATCATATCGGAAAGTTTCTGATATTTGAGAGAAGTGACATTTAAATCTTTTTCTATCCAGGAAACCATTTCCTTATAATTTCTACCGTCTTCGTCTAGGTATTTTGACACATCGGCTATATCCTTCTTCTCGATAGCTTTAATAGCCTTTCTGCTGGCAAGTTCGTGGATGCTCCGTGTAGAATAATTGAATTTACATGGAAACATAAGTGGTGGACAAGCAATTCTTAGATGTATTTCCTTGGCGCCGTTTTCCCTTAATTTATGAATAGTAAAATTTTTAAGCTGCGTTCCTCTTACAATTGAATCATCACAAAACACCATGCTTTTACCCTCAATCACATCCTTAATCGCAACCAGCTTCATTTTAGCGATTAAGTCACGCCTTGCCTGCGAAGGTGGTGTATAACTCCTATCATAGCCCGGCGTATATTTTACTAAGGGCCGGCGGAAGGGTACTTTTGCCTGCATCGCGTAACCAATCGCATGGGTAGTACCTGAATCTGGAATACCGGCAACTAAATCTATTTTTGCTTTATCGCCCTTTGCCAAAAATCTACCACAGCGCTCCCTTACCACTTCTACATTGATACCTTCATAGATCGAAGCAGGAAAGCCGGTATAAATCCACAAGAATGAGCATATCTGTTTTTCCTTTTTGGCTGTATTCTGAGGTTTCATACCACTTAAGTTAATAAAACTAATTTCTCCCGGTAAAAGAAACTTTTTAATTTTAAATCCAAGGTTTAAAAACGCGGTTGTTTCAGTAGTTATAGCAAAACCGCCTTGGCGTTCCCCTATAACTAACGGGGTATAACCAAGCCTATCCCGCGCCGCCCATATCCCGTCTTTAGTTAAAATTAAAAGTGTGCAGGAGCCAACAATTTTAGAAAACATGTATTCAATACCCTCTGTGATGGTTTTACCTTTGTTGATTAATTTTGCGACTAACTCTGTCGTGTTGATGTGGCCGTCAAAAGAATCGCTAAATGATTCTCCGTCACGCAACATCTCTTTCGCTAGCTCCTCAGCGTTATCAATAAAACCATTAGTACAAATTGCAAATTGTCCGAATTTCGAATTGATGTAAATTGGTTGGGGATATAGGGCGCTGATTACGCCTATGCCGAGATTACCCTTAAAACCGCCGAGCTCTGAGAAGAATTTCGATTTAAACTGGCTTCCGTTTATATCGTGAATTTTTTTGTTGAAAGATTTATCGTATGTGGCTAATCCTGCGAACTGTGTACCGAGATGGGAATGGTAATCAGTTCCATAGAATAAAGTATCCACGCAATCTTTCTTTGAAACCACGCCAAAAATACCGCTCATATATGCCCCCTTTAAATATATATTGTGTTTATATTTCGCTTTTTGTCGTAGATAGAACGCACAGGAAGGTATTTTAAGCTTTATAATCTTTACGTCAAGTAATTTATGGGTTGTGTATATAAAAGATAAGTTTTCAAGGGCTCCCTTTGAAATTTCTCGGGCTAAAACCCGTGGATTTCTACGCGGCGACTAAACGTACGAGGTACGTAGTTTCTATAATGCGACAAAAAAATTATTTTTCGACTGCATCTTCTAGGGTATGACTAAACCAATCCTTTATTTCTTTGATAAATTCGCCTGACGAACTCTTCATCAAATATTCCGCATGAGGGCCGTCTTTAATCATGACGAGTTTCTTTCTTGAAGTTGTCTTTTCGTAAAGAGCTTTTGAATGCCAAGGTTTAACCACCCAGTCTTTTTCTCCATGGATATAAAGTATCGGAATTTTTATTTTGCCGACGTTATCAATAGGCTTATCTTTTTCAAGCCAAAATGCCCCCGGCCTAAAGCCTCTACCGGTTCTTCCTTCCTTTGTAAGTAAAGTATAGGCCAAATCGCCATTCCAATCTAATTTCCAGAATTGATAATCTATTTTACTAATATCAGAAGGCACACTAACACAAACCAAAGAATCAACGCCTTCTCTTTTTGATAAAACATTTATACTAGTACTACCACCCATAGAAAAAGCGATTAGCCCTGTTTTTTTATACTTACTTTTAAGATAATCTAAAACCGCGTTTAAATCGTTGGATTCCTTACTCGTCCAGGTAAATAACCCTTTGCTTTTACCATGGCCCCTAAAATCAAACATAAAAATATCGTATTCTGTAAGTAGACTTTTAGCTAGATTTTCCAGCATTACGGCGTCTTTACTGTTATAAAACCCGTGTGCGACAACGACTACCTTGTCATGATGATTTTTGTAGTGAAGGTAATTGATGTAGCAATCATCCGAAGTTAATAATGTGCCTTGCGATAACATTGTTACCAACATCAAATAAAACATTGTATCATATTTTATTTCTTCATATCTACCATCAGTCTATCGGCTAACTCTCTAATCCATAATGTTAACAGGAAATGAACAAATATTCTTGTAATGTTTATACATTCACGGCGCTTCCCGATGATGTCGGGATTTCGCTTAATATCGCATTAAGGTGCTCAAAAATCCGCGGCATTCATGCCACGGATTATATGGTGCGCCGCTTGGTGTTAGCCATGCTGAAACCTCGGGCTTTGGTTAGACTATGCTCACCATTCCTTCGAACCATCCTGAGCATGGTCGAAGGATTAGCCCGAGGAACTATGGAAGGCTTCATTATATTAGTAATGCAAGGGCTTATTTTTATTAGATGACGATACCTTCTTGTCACCTAAACTCTCCCCGCAATTCTGGCAGATATATTCGTAGAGATCGCCGTCAGGTAAGGCCAAAAGAATCCTTTCTACGACCGGCGCAGAAGCTTGGCAATTAGGACAATAAAGGTGGGTTGCGGAAAAGTCTTTATATTGCTCCATTAGATACTATTTTAGCAAATATAAAAACAAAAGCAATGAAACACACACATTTTGACAGAGCCGATTCTGGTGAGTATAATAGCCGCTATGGATAAACATACAATACTTATCAGCACGCCGCCACAGCTTTTGCCATATCTAAAAACTGAGCTTACCTCATTAGGTTTTAATAACCTCTCCTCTAATGCTGCGGGCGTAACTCTTACGGCTACCACACAAGACATAATGTATTTAAACCTACATCTGCGCTGCGCGCACCACGTTTATTCGCTAGTTAAAGAATTTAAATGCCGAGGCCCTGATGAATTATATAAAGAAATTTATGAAATAACTTGGGAAGATTTTATTGCTGAAGATGGCTATGTAAGCGTGTTTTCAAATACTAAAACCCCCTCAATAAAAGACTCTCGCTTCGCCAACCTAAAATGTAAAGATGCCGTCGTTGACCGTTTAATGAAAATTAAAGGCAGGCGTCCAGACTCCGGTCCTGATAGAGATAAAACGGTAATCTATCTCTACTGGAAAGACGATTACTGCTATGTTTATCTGGATACCTCGGGAGAAACGCTTGCGCGCAGAAACTATCGTAAAATCCCCTATAAAGCTCCAATGCAAGAGACACTGGCAGCAGCAGTTATTATGGCAACAGGTTATGCCGGAAATACGCCCTTTATAAATCCTATGTGCGGAAGCGGAACATTGGCAATTGAGGCAACATTAATAGCGCTGAATCGCGCACCCGGGCTTACGCGGGATAACTTCGGATTTATGCACATAAAAGGTTTTGATAAAACTAAATGGGAAAATTTGCGTAAAGATGCTCTTAGCAAAAGCAAAAAATCGCTAAAGCTTCCGGTTATTGTTACCGATATCGACAACAATGCGATTGAAGCTGCAAAGAAAAATGCAAACGCGGCAGGATTAGGCCAATTCATTGAGTTTAAAGTTTGCGATTTTACCGATACACCCATGCCAAAAGAAAAAGGAATCGTTGTTATAAATCCTGAATACGGCGAACGCTTAGGCGTAGCCTCACAGCTGCAAGAAACTTATAAAAAAATAGGAGATTTTTTTAAACAGAAATGTATTGGTTATACAGCCTATATTTTTACTGGTAATCTATCGTTAGCCAAAAAGGTAGGGTTGAGAGCCAGCCAACGTTTACAATTTTTTAACGCAGCTATTGAGTGTCGCCTATTGAGGTATGAGATTTACGAAGGGACAAGAAAAAAATAAGCCGTCCATAGCTCCTCGGGCCATCCACCAGGATGCCCTGTTAGGCTAATACCAAGCGGCGCACCATATAATCCCTGCCTATCGGTAGACAGGCGCTCCGACATATCGGGGCGGTTTTTTGAGCACCTTAATGCGATATTAAGCGAAATCCCGACATCATCGGGAAGCGCCGTGAATGCATAAAGAAGACTAAAACATTAATTTAGTACTGTTGCCGTAAGAAACATTACTACTCTTTTATTTTTCGTTACATGTCTTTCAAGAGTAGGTATCCCTATACCTAAAGTTTTCTCCTGGCGAATAGTCTCACTACCAGAATTAGCGCCGCCTATAGCAATGGTATCACCGCTATTGACAACCACTTGCGTCAAAATTGTCTTATCTTCGATATCACCGCTTTCTGTGAGCGAACTTGATGATGGCCTAAGGGCGACAGTAACCGTTCCGTCACCATTTACGGCAGGTAATACCTCTAAAAAATCTCCAACAGGTTCTCTAGCAACAGAAACAATTTCTGTTGTATCGCTTAGTTTAGTTATGGTATACCCAAAAATTTCTTCCCTACTCACCGCAAGCTGCGCAGATTGATTACTTAATACTTTTATCGATATTTCAGAGCGACTATTTATTTTTTTATCTGTATTTACTAAGTTTAAGATTGCGTTAAATTTACCTTTAGGAATAATAACTTGACCGGATGCGATACCTATATTTCGCAAAAATTCATCGTTAGCGTCTACCACCAATACTTTTATTTCCACCTGCTTTTGGGCTATATCCAGCTGCGCTACCAAATCTGCTATACGTTCTAAGCTTTGAGAAGTATCAACTACGATTAAACTATTAGTATTGGCATCAAAGCTTACTTTTCCTTCACTGCTTTTTATATCATTGACTACCCTATAAATAGATTCGGCATTGCCGTATTTCATGCGAAATATCTTAGTCTCTAAATTCCCTGCTATCGCCTCGTTTAGTATGATCGTTGCAACAACGGAAAATACAGCGGCCGAAAATTGCACTATTTTCATTTTTGTATAAAGGTTTGCATAATCCTATAGTAGAATCTTAACAAGAAGGATGTCTTGAACCCAGATTTTGCATTAACAAAATCTGCCCTTTGGGCCGCTACGCCGCAACTCGTTGCGGCTAGCGGGGTTAACCCCGCCAAAGGCGACCGGAGGCAAAATTTGCTTGTACCTTTTTGGTACAAAGCGGATTTTTGTAATACTAACGCCTTGGATAGATTGCAAAACTTCTTAATTTCTAATGCAAATTTTGGGTTGAAGAAAATTATCTATATTTATTTAACATCTTTAGCAAATCGCCGGCAGACTTAGGCATATTTGCCTTATGCTCAATAATTATCTCTTTAGCGGAAAGGTCTTTGCCGTAAAGAGCTTTATTGCCTTCCCAGTGTTGCGCTACAACGTCGCCCTGTAATTTTATGCCTGCGAATAAGCCGCGGCTACGCGAATAAGAAAGTATACCGCCTTTTAGCTGCACGTCTGTTGAGGCTTCTGCGTTCCTGCCTACAGGACCGGCTGAAACCGCTGCGTCAGCGCCAAGTTTAAATTTTCCCTGTAAAATGCCATCTACGCTGCGTCTATTCATAATAAGTAAGACGAAATCAGTTGCCTGTCCGCCTATTTGTAAACCAATACTGCCGCCTGCTATAGTAAAAACTGCTGGGCTAGACCACTGCTTTGCCTTCTCGTCTTTGACCATAATTATTCCCTGGCCATACTTACCACCTATGCCTAAACCCGCAGAGACAGTAGAAGGAAAAATGGCTACAGCAGAACAATCCTTTAGGAGGCTTTCGGGTATGCTTTGCTCTGGTATTTTTTGTATTTCTTCCAAGACCTTTGCAGATTCCGCGACTAAAGCATTCCATTTATCTTCAGCATAACTATGCGTATAGCTAAAAATAAAAGATACTAAAAATATGACGCATAAGATAGCTAATCCTTTCTTCATAATATACCTCCCTTTCTAATGCTGCCTTCAGGCAAAGACAATGAGTCAACCACTTCAGTTTAATCCTTCGACTTGGTATACTCACTTCCGAGACGCTGCCTGCGGGCGACCAAAACAAGCCTTTAGACTGCAATTGAGGTTAGTGAACCGGTCGAACTATGCCGCGAACGCATAGAAAAGTTTACTATTTCTTATCGAACCTCCACGGCGCTTCTGCTGGCGTCAATATCTTTGCGATTTCCATAAAAAGCAATGTTGCAACGTTGGTATCAGCAAAATTATTTAATAAAACAATGATCGTGATATCTTCTGAGGGAAGATAAAACATAGCGCTATTATAGCCTGGGATTGCCCCATCATGGCCTATAAAATTACCTAATTTTGCTACTCCTATACCATATCTTAAATGAGGCTGGCCAGTATCAACCCATCTAAAATGCTCATTCCTAATCTTCGCACTTGAAAGCTTTTCTTTCACCAATGCTTTTGCCCATATCGCTAAATCCTCTAAATTAGAAATCATTGCTCCGGCAGCCCATCCTACTGATGGATCAAGCAAGGTAATATCTTCAAATTTACCATCGCCATTTCGGTCCATATAACCATGGCTATATTCGCCGATCATAAAAGACTCAGTAGCAAAATTTGTTTTTTTAAGTTCTAAGGGCTCTATGAGCCTTCTTTTTGTCTCATTTTCTAATTTATTTCCGGTAACCTGCTCTATAATCATTCCTAACAAAATATAGTTAGTATTAGAATAATGCCATCCCCCGCCCGGCGCAAAGTAAGACGGGTGAGATAAGGCAATATTTAACAATTCTTGAGGCGCCCATTGCTTGAGAGGATCCGCAAATACTTTTGGCCAGAAATTTTTATCGTCAGCATAATCAAAAATACCGCTAGTGTGATTGGCAAGCTGGCGGATTGTAATTTTATCAGCATTCGGAATGCCCGGAATATAATTAATTAGTGTATCATCCAGGTGTATTTTTCTCTCGTCAACTAACTGCAGCAAAACCGTTGCGACAAATGTTTTAGTAATGCTTCCAATGCGAACCTTATAGCCGCCTTTCATGTCTTTACCTTCAAATACATCGGATTTACCAAACGCTTTTACCCACATCCCGTCTGACGCAGACCATATGCCTATTATTGCGCCGGGGATATCATATTTTTCCATTGCCTCTTTAACTATTTTATTAATCTTCTGCTGTAATTCCGTGCTTATTGACTTTCGGTAATCATAAGAGATAAACCTGGCGGGAATAGTAAAAAATGTGGACAGCAGCAATATTAAACAGCAAACATCTTTCTTAAATTTTTTCATATTCATAAATATTTATTCGTAAATTCATCTCTCTAAGCTATTCAGGTTTGTATTCTTGCCAACAATTTTAAATATGTGGTTTCTCAGATGGTGATTGTTGCTCTTTGAATAAACCAATAAATAAAGCCCGAATTCTTTGATGTAAAAACTAACTGCCGGGCTGCTACGCGCGCCCCAAGCGGTGCTTTGTGTGCCGAAAAAAATATAGAATTGATCAAAATCTGCCCTGTAAACATCGCTCTGAAAATGTCCAGGTTTAGAGTAAAGGCTTTCTTTGCTTTTTAATCTAATGGTTTTTATAGCGCTAAATTTTTTGGGCACCTCTGGATTATCACTATAATTTTCTGGTCCAAAATCTTTTAGCTCTTTATAAAAATTCTTGATTCGCCATATATCGTTATAAATATTTTTCATAACCTGATTGCAAGTATCTACAATTTCCTGGTCTTTTTCATTTATTGCTTGACCATAGGCCGTGCTGGAAAAAAATAATAAGCAGGCAAAAATAACTGCTAGAATTTGTTTCGCTTTGCAAAAACATAAAATACTCATACCTAAAATTACCCAATATATATTCTATTACAATTATGCTCTTTTTGAAACAATTTATTTTGGAAATTCAACCCATTCGACTTTGCTCAGGGTTGATGCTGAGTATCACCGAATGCATCAAACTTAATATCCACATCCTTTTTCTCTTCCTCTAAGGCCTTAAACATTTCTTTCGGCTTCATTTGTAGCATATTAGCGACAAACATGTCCGGTATCTGGCTTATTCTTATATTGTAGTTGTTAGCTGAATCATTGAAAAATTCCCTACGGTCGGCTATTTGGCTTTCCAGATAGCTGATGCGTTGTTGAAGTTGAACAAAGTTCTGGTTTGCTTTTAAGTCCGGGTAATTTTCCGCAACCGCAAAGAGCGTTTTAAGCCCCTTGGCTAGCTCACCTTCTGCCTGGGAAGATTCCCCAACGGTCTTGGCTGCAAGGCAAGCGGTACGGGCAGCGGTGATTTTTTCTAAGGTTTCTCGCTCATATTTCATATACCCTTCGCACACCTTTATAAGCTTTGGTATTTCATCGTAACGTTGCTTTAATAACACGTCTATATTCGCCCATGCCTTATCAATATTACGCGACAACACAATGAGCCCATTGTATACTGTTACAAAGTAAAGTATTGCAGCTACCGCCAGAAATAAAAAAATCGCCAAAAAGATAAAACCTCCTACGGCAAACATATTATACCTCCTTTAATTAGCCCCGACGCAATGTCTGGGCGAATTTGACCTCCTTTCTTAATGCCACAGAAAATACGACAAAAGAAACCAAAACATAAGTATAGCCAATACTGCTCCGCCAAAAATGCCTCCAAAAGCCTGCCAAGATAATTTTTTTGTTAACTCTTCCTGGCTTTGATCAGATATAAGAAATAATTTTTGCGTATCTCCTTTACCTATCACTACATCTGCTAGCTCTTCAATATTTGGGGCTTTTAACTCTTGGGCTAAAAGCTCTTCTTCAACTTTTGCCACAGCCGCATCCCATTCTTGCGCGCTAATTTGTTCGTCTTTATTCGTATCTACCTCTGCCATCTTTGTTGGGCTTTGCTTTAACTCTTGTAGCCTTCCCATTAATTTATCTTTATAATCCGCTGCGCTATCGTGTGTCTTTTTTGCTGTCCCTAATACATAAACTTCTTGGCTATCTTTTATATACCATTCCCTAAAACGTAACGTATCTACTCCAAGAAAGCCTTTATAACGTATGCCTCGATTTTCCATAAAATAAATCAAATTACCGGATAAACCCCTACCCCAACCCGTGCTAAACTCGTAATCAATGGGCAAAACAAATTCTGCCCCCTGCGGAAAAACCATTATCTTACCTGTTCCATCATCCAGCCAAAAAGGGCAATGAAAACTATCGCCGCTGGCAATAGTTACCCAATGGCTTGATTTACCGTGTCGCTCATAACGCTCTATAGTGTAACGATATGCCACGCAGTCAACGCCACAAAGCGGACTTTTAAAAAGCGGCTTTCGCGATGCCTTGCCAACAAGTTCTACCAACCCCAATGCTAAACCGCGAATGGTTGAGGTGGAAATATTTTCTATCATTCTTTTTCTACGCAGCCGCATAAATCCCCAAAAAAAATACCACCCGCCCAAACCAAACAAAACCAAAACCATTATCACGTTACGTTCCATAGATATAAAAAGACAGCCCTTACTAAAAACTGCCTTATAGATTATTTAACGGTTTTTCCAAAATATCTACCCTGTTTATCCGCCTACGCAGAAGATGACGGCTGTAAAGCCGTGGATGAATGCGAAGCGGATAACCCGCCGTAGCCTTGGTGAAGGCGGGTATGCTTCGGCGGATTTCGCCGAAGAATTTGAAGATACCGCGGGTGTCCTTCGACAGGCTCAGGATGGTTCGAAAGATGGTGAGCGAAGTCGAACCATAAACCCGCGGAGCTTCATGTAATATTTATCAATAAGATATTTTACTGCGAGATAAATATTTTTTCAATAGCTAAAAATGATAGATAGATAAGGTAGGTGCGTACTGAAGCCTTTACCCCGTTAGAGAAAGCCACCGACGAAGTCGGTAGTGAAAATCAACCAGTCTCCGCGGCAAGCCGCGGAGTATGTTCTATGCTAATATTATCACTGGTTCATTCATTGCCTTGGAATGAGGTCAACCACGTTTACGATTTCGGCTTCATCCCCGTGGCAAGCCACGGGGTATTCGCCGA
>JAUYCY010000110.1 GCA_030692055.1 Candidatus Omnitrophota bacterium
AGATTATTGTTAAAATACATGTAACGAAAATTATCTCGACAGAAGAAAAAGAAAGAAAACGAAAAGAAACTGAAAAAGAAGAACCAACAATACCTTTCAGTGGTTATATAAGGACATAAAAGGAGGATTCAGTTATGGAAAAGTTAGGCATACTTACTGGAGGAGGGGATTGCCCAGGACTGAACCCTGTAATCAGGGCCGTGGTAAAAAAAGGTTTTAATGAAGGTTATGAAGTTGTCGGCATAAAAAACGGATGGATGGGTTTAATTGAAAAAGACACCCTAAAATTAGACCTAAGGACTGTTTCCGGAATATTACCAAAGGGAGGCACAATATTAGGTACCAGCAGGACAAATCCCTATAAAAAAGAAGGCGATATAGAAAAAGTAAAAAAGAACTATAAAGAACTGGAATTAGATGCGCTGATCGCGGTAGGGGGAGAAGACACTCTCGGTGTGGCTGCAAAATTAACCAAAGAGGGGATAAATAATATCGTCGGAGTACCCAAAACTATAGATAATGACCTCTCGTGCACGGACTACTCCTTTGGCTTTGACACTGCCATTAATATAGCAACAGAATGCATCGACAGATTGCATACTACTGCAGAAAGCCATCACCGCATCATGGTAGTAGAGGTAATGGGCCGTCACGCCGGATGGATTGCTATTGAGGCTGGTATTGCCGGTGGTGCTGACGTAATCTTGATCCCTGAAATACCTATAGATATCGAAGAGGTCTGCGGGCTAATAAAGAGAAGGCACCAGCGGGGTAAAACCTTCAGTATAGTTGTTGTGGCTGAAGGAGCGCAATTCGGTGATAAGAGCCTAATAACCAAAGAAGAAAAATTAGATGCGTTCGGACATGTAAGGTTGGGCGGGATTGGCGAGGCACTAGCTCAAGAAATTGAAAAAAGAACGGGTTATGAAACAAGGGTGAGCGTCTTAGGCCATATTCAAAGAGGAGGCTCACCTACAGCCTTTGATAGGGTCTTAGCCACTCGTTTCGGAGTAAAAGCGGTGGAATTAATAAAAAATAAGAAATTTGGCCGGATGGTGGCACTTTCAGGGAATAAGATTGTCGATGTTGCGATAGAAGAAGCGGTGCGCGAATTAAAAACAGTTGACCGAGATCTATATAAGCTTGCCAGCGAATTTTTCGGTTAAAAAATGAGGTATATATGAGAGAGAGGATTAAAGAGATACTTCTGGAGAGTATCCAGATAAAGGAAGAGTTGTTAAAAAACAGCATCGGACAGATTAAAGAAATCGCGGATATTATCATTGACTGCCTCAAAAAAAATGGTAAGGTAATCCTTTTCGGAAACGGAGGGTCAGCCAGTGACTGCCAGCATATCGCAGCAGAATTTATCGGCAGGTTTAAAAAAGATAGACCTGCCCTTCCGGCCTTAGCGCTTACCGTAAATACCTCCGTCATAACATCCTTAGCAAATGATTACGGATATGAGGTAATTTTTGCAAAACAAATAGAAGCCTTGGGCAAAAAAGAGGACGTGGCAATTGGAATTTCTACTAGCGGGAAAGCAAAGAATGTCAGCTTAGGGATTAAACAGGCTAAGAAGATGGGCCTGAAAACAATCGCCCTCACAGGAGGCGATGGAGGGGAAATAGCAAAACTGGCTGACTCATCTTTAGTTATTCCGTCTTGTATTACTGCCAGGATCCAGGAAGCACACATTACGATAGGACATATTGTATGCGAACTTATGGAGCAGGCGATTTGTTAGAATCAAAGATAAAACATCTAAGTGAATTAAGAAAAGTCTTATTGCGCTTAAAAACCGCTAATAAAAAAATTGTATTCACTAACGGTTGCTTTGACCTCCTGCATTACGGCCACGTAAAATATCTTGAGGATGCTAAAAGAAAAGGAGATATCCTTGTCGTTGCAGTTAACAGCGATACTTCGGTAAAGAAAATAAAAAGCGATATAAGGCCTGTAATCAGCGAGAAGGATAGGATGAGGATTATAGCGTCCTTGGAAAGCGTAGATTATGTCGTGCTATTCAGGGATAAAACTCCTCTTAAAGTAATAAAATTGCTAAACCCAGATATACTTATTAAAGGCGCAGATTGGCATAACGGAAATATTGTGGGCGCAGATTTTGTAACAAGCTACGGCGGAAAAGTGCTAACAATAAAATTAGTAAAAGGACGCTCCACTACAAGCCTTATAAAAAAAATTGCAAAGAAATTCGCAAGATAAAAACATCATAAGAATAATCGATGCAAATATAAACCGCACAAAGGAAGGCCTGCGCGTCTGCGAAGAGATAACCAGGTTTGTACTTAATAACAAGTGCTTAACTGGCGATCTAAAGAAATTAAGGCACCGGATTGACTTAATCTTAAGCCGCTTGCCTAAAGAGGCGATGCTTCGGGGAAGAGAGAGCAGAAAAGATGTTGGGAAAAATATCTACATAAACGAACTAAAAAGAAAAGATTGTGTAGAAATTTTTTTCGCTAATATACAACGCACAAAGGAATCCGTAAGAGTTTTGGAAGAATTTAGTAAGCTGATTAATCAGAATATCGCGATAGAATTTAAGAAAGTCAGATACGACATCTATGAAGCAGAAAAAAAAGTTGCTCAAAAAATCTCGTCTTTATGTCGTTATAGATAAAGGGGTTTTAAGAAACAGGGATTTATCTAATGCCGTTATAAAGACAAGGGACACTGGCGCTCAGATAATTCAACTCAGAGATAAAGAGCAAAAAAAAGAATTAATTTTACAAAACGCCTACCTATTGCATAAATTATTATCGAAAGATAACGTTATCTATATCATCAATGACCATCTTGACATCGCTAAGATAGTGGACAGCGACGGAATACATCTTGGCCAAAATGATATACCGATAGAAATAGCCAGGCGCGTATTAGGAAAAGATAAAATCATCGGAATATCCTGCCATAGCCTAAAGCAAGCCCAAATAGCGCAAAAAAAGGGAGCAGATTATATAGGCATAGGCCCTATATTTCCCACGCCTACCAAACCCGAGAATAGAAAAACAATAAACCTAAAAATAATTAAAATACTCAAGAAAAAAATCAAAATTCCCTTTTTTGTCATTGGGGGAATTAATAAAAATAATATTAAATTGGTAACTTCACGGGGTGTAAAAAGAATAGCCATTGCGAGCGCTATCTTAGAGTCAAAGGATATTTCGCAAGCAACGTCATATTTTTCAAAGATATTGAACTCAAAATGACCCAGCTAGAATACGCTAAAAAGAATACTATTACGCCTTTAATGAAAAGGATTGCCGAAAAAGAAGGCCTCACCCCTAGAGAAATATTGAGATCAATAAAATACGGAAAGGCAGTTATACCGAATAATTTAAAACACTATTTAAAAAAACCTTGCGGGATTGGCTATAAGCTTAAGACAAAAGTAAACGCAAATATCGGCACCTCAACCGACAAATCACAAATAAGAGACGAATTAAAAAAGTTAGAAGTTGCGGTTAAATATGGCACGGATACAATTATGGATTTAAGCGTCGGAGGCGACCTTGCCAAGATTAGAAAAGAAATACTGGATCACTCACCTGTGCCGATAGGAACAGTACCAGTTTATGAAACAGCTGTAAACGCCCAAAAAACGAAAGGGAATTTCTTAAACTTTAGCGCCGGGGATATACTGGATACCTTAGAAGAACAGGCAAAACAAGGCATAGACTTCTTTACTGTCCACTCCGGTGTTACAAAAAAAAGTTTAAATGCCTTAAAAAAACAGAAAAGATTGCTAGGCATCGTCTCAAGAGGAGGAGCAATCCTAGCTAGATGGATGAACCAGCATAAAAAAGAAAATCCTTTTTACGAGTATTTTGAACAGATTTTAGATATCGCATCGCGTTATGATGTAACATTGAGCCTGGGAGACGGTTTAAGGCCCGGATCAATATTAGACGCTACCGATAATGCGCAAATCTGCGAATTAAAAATCTTAGGAGAACTTGCCATCCGGGCAAAAAGAAGAAATGTCCAAGTTATGATCGAAGGCCCTGGCCACGTACCATTGCATCAGATTAAAAAAAACATTACCTTAGAAAAAAAGATCTGCCATGGGGCGCCATTCTATGTCCTGGGACCGTTGGTTACTGATATTGCTTGCGGCTATGACCACATTACTGCCTCGATAGGGGGCGCTTTAGCTGCTAGCTTTGGAGCTGATTTTTTATGTTATGTTACCCCTTCGGAACATTTAAGACACCCTTCTGTAGAAGACGTAAAAGACGGTGTGATTGCCTCTAGAATCGCTGCCCATGCAGCAGATATAGTAAAAAAAGTAAAATCGGCAATACAATGGGACAAAAAGATGTCTATCGCCAGAAGCAAACGCGACTGGAAAAAACAGATTGCTTTTTCTATCGATCCTGATAAAGCGAAACAATACAGGTTATCATCAAAACCTGA
>JAUYCY010000116.1 GCA_030692055.1 Candidatus Omnitrophota bacterium
CATGCCCTCATAAACGCACATTGAATCGCAGGATATAATCTCCGCGTTAAGTTTTTTGGCTAATTTTATCGATAGCTTAGTTTTTCCGGATGCGGTTGGGCCAATTAAGAATATGACTTGCATATCTGATATCAAGACCAGGTCTTGAGCACAGTAAACTGTGCGCAAGACCTGGTCTTAGATTTCTTAGAAGATATCTCTTTTTGAATTTTTAAAAGCATCTGATGGCGTCTTTCTTTTTCTTCAAGACTGACATCGTCTTTAAACTTGGCGGCCTTTGTAATGGGCCTGGGAGAATACTTGAAGATATAAGCGGCGTCAAACTGAAGCTCTTTAACTATATTTAAGGTATTGTCAAAGTCTTTTTGCGTCTCCCCTGGAAAACCCACAATAATGTCGCTACTAACATTGCCGCCTTTAACAATTTTTCTGTAATTACTCACAAGTTTTTTATACTTGACTGCTGTATATTTTCTATTCATTCTCTTTAGGATTTTATCTGATCCGGACTGGA
This sequence comes from Candidatus Omnitrophota bacterium, assembly GCA_030692055.1. Next base: position 515 of record JAUYCY010000116.1, read on the forward strand.
TAGGCAGATGCAGGATTTTTGACACAGACTTTAGATCCCTCATTGCCTTAAATAATTCTACGCTTGCGTCCTTTGGATGGCTGGTAAAAAAATTTATCTTAATACCACCTGTCAATTTATCTATTTTTTTCAATAGCGCGACAAAATTAATTTTTTCTTTAAGGCCTTTGCCGTACGAATTTACATTCTGTCCTAAAAGAGTAACCTCTTTGACGCCGTTATCGATTAATCTTTTAATCTCGGCAATTATTTCTTTTGAAGGCCTGCTCCTCTCTCTGCCCCTCACATATGGCACAATGCAGTATGAACAAAAATTATCGCAGCCTTCCATTATCTTTACATAAGCGGCTTGGCCTGTTTTTCTGTCTATGGAAAACTTTGGGATTATTTTTGATTTATAACCCTCCAGATACATGATATGGCCTGCGCCGTTTCTATTTTTTTCAATAATTTCAGGGACTTTGTCCAAATCAGCCGGGCCGCATAAAAAATCTACAATTGTTAATTTTCTGAAAATCACATCCCTCTGGGCCTCTGCCATGCATCCTATGATACCTATAATAAGGCCGGGCTTTTTCAGCTTTAATTTCTGCAGGCTGCCTACCTTGCCGTATACCCTG
>JAUYCY010000150.1 GCA_030692055.1 Candidatus Omnitrophota bacterium
ATTATGCTGTCTAAAGTAAGTTAAAAAGCTTAAACTAGGCAGAAAAAGATAAGAGAAACAGGCAAAACGCATAAAGTAAAGTGCGAAACAGATAAAACTAAACTACTCTTAATTTTTTAGGTAGTTTTGCAACAGCGCCATCTTTTGTTTTTCACTAAGGGCGAACCGACTAAAGAGATTTGGTACTATGATTTATCCGATATTAATATTACCAAGAAGCAGCCTTTAACAGTCCAGCAATTTGATGAATTTTTTAAATTATTCCCTAAGCGAGAAGATAGCGAGCGCTCTTGGAAGGTGAAGATCGAAGACATCCAAGCCAAAAATTACGACATCAAAGCAGTTAATCCAAATAGAAAAGTTGTTCAAGATACCAGAACTCCTCAAGAACTCATAGCGATCATCGAATCACAAGGTGAAGAAATCTCAAAGACATTAGCAAAACTAAAAAACAAAGGCATTTAAAGGAGAAAGGATAACGGGGTCAGGTCTCGAAATTAAAATTAGGCAGAGAGTTGCTCCTAATTTTTGAAAAATAGAAACGTCCAGAAATTATCGTGAAATGCACGAAATGGGGTCAGAGTCATTTTACTAAAGTGTCCGCCACATTATTTATCTAAACCAAAGTCCTTGCTTACGCCGATGCTTCAGCAGGCAGGGACTTTGGTTGCAGGAGATAACATAACCTATTTCCACCTACGAGGTGGAATTTGATGGAAGCGTCAATCCGCGTGAATCCGCTTCTATAAATAGGAGAAATAAATATGCCCGAGTTACCGGAAGTTGTATACAATCTGCCGCAAGGCAGTTAGCCCGAAGGGCTTTATTGTATCCGACAATGTTTATGCTTAAGAAATAAGCTAAGTTTGATTAATTCGCAAAGGAGAAAAGTATATGCCCGAGCTTCCAGAAGTCGAGACAATCAAGCGTGAATTAGAAAAAGCGCTTTTGGGCAAAAAAATAACAAAAGTTACTGTAATCAACTCGAAAGTTATCCGTGAGCCTTCAGCGGAAAAATTTAAGAAAGACTTAGCCGGCGCAACTATAAAAAATATTTTGCGCAAAGCCAAAGTTTTAATCTTAGAATTATCTAGTGGCAAATCTTTAGTTATCCATTTAAAAATGACTGGCCAATTAGTGTATCCCGGAAAAGGAGAAAAGTCAGCGCGGGTAATTTTTCATTTTTCAGACGGTGAAACTTTAGATTTTAACGACCAGCGGCTTTTTGCGGAATTACGCCTGCTCGATGATTGGCGCAAGTTAAAATTCATCCAAGGTTTAGGCCCGGAACCTTTTGCTATAACTTTAGAGCAATTTAAAGAGATGCTTGCTGCCAAAAAAACTAAAATAAAGCCGCTTTTAATGGACCAAACTTTCATTTCAGGTATAGGTAACTTATACGCGGCTGAAACGCTCTTTCGTGCCAAAATTCATCCTGCGCGTTCTGCGCAAAGCCTTTCGGATAAAGAAAAAGAATTACTTTATAAAGAGATAAAAAAGACCTTAGAAGAAGCAATAGAGCATAAAGGTTCATCCGTAGACCAATATGTGCAATTATCAGGAAAACCCGGAGACTATGTCAAATATCATAAGGTTTATGCTAGAGAAGATAAACCTTGTTTTGTCTGCAAGAAACCTATCAAAAGAATTGCCTTAGGCGGAAGAGGCACATATTTTTGCCCGCATTGCCAGAAATAGATCTTGGCATATAAAAAATTTTAACATGGCACATTCCGTTCTCTTCGAAACAGAATTAAAAAAAATACTTTCCGCTAATTTTTCCTCGCCACTTGTCTTTTTAGAAACCGCAAATTTTGATAAAGAAAATAAGAATTCATTTTTATTCAATGATTTCCAAGATATATTAACTTTTAAATACGGCGACGATTTAGATATATTCTTTGAAAAAGTAGAAAACTATCTAAGAAATGGCTTTTGGCTTTGCGGATACTTTACTTACGAATTTGGCTACTTCTTAGAGCCGGCATTATTTTCTCTTAGAGAAAATAATAAGTATCCTTTGGCATGGTTAGCTGTTTGTAAAAAACCCGTACAGATAAATCATGCCGCTTATAAATTTCATTTCGAGCAAAGAAATCTGCTATATTCAATAAAAAATATAGAACCGACAGTTAAACCCGAAGAATATTATTCCCAGCTCGTCAAGATAAAAAGCTACCTGGAAGAGGGTTTAACTTACCAAGTCAACCTTACCTTTAAAACGAAATTCGATTTTTCCGGAGATATCATTGATTTATATTTAGGCTTAAGAAAGGCTCAGCCTACATCATATATGGCATTTATCAATACCGGTAAAGATTTTATCCTTTCTTTGTCGCCGGAATTGTTTTTTAGAATAGAAAGAAATAAAATTATCACTAAGCCGATGAAAGGCACAATTGCCCGCGGACTATCGGCAGAAGACGATGAAAAAAATAAGGCGTGGCTTAATACAAACACTAAAATTAGAGCAGAGAATTTAATGATTGTTGACTTGCTGCGTAATGACTTAGGAAAAATATCTAAAAAAGTTTGGACAGCTAGGCTTTTTGAGATAGAAAAATATAAAACTTTATATCAGATGACCTCAACCATTAAAGCAAAGCTAAAAAGTAATATAAAGGTAAAGGAAATATTCTCGGCGCTTTTTCCTTCCGGCTCAGTTACCGGCGCACCTAAGATAAAAACCATGCAGCTTATCAAAAGCTTAGAAAAAGAACCCCGCGGCATTTACACCGGCGCAATCGGCTATATTTCGCCAAAACGCGAGATGTGTTTTAATGTGGCTATACGCACAGTTACTATTTCTGATAATAAAGGAGAAATGGGTATTGGCGGAGGAATTGTTTACGACTCGGACGCAAAGAGTGAATACGAAGAGGCTTTGCTTAAGTCCGAGTTTCTCACGAAAGATTTTTGCGAATTCTCGCTTATTGAGAGTTTACTTTGGCAAAAAGATAAAGGATATTTTTTATTGGACCTGCACCTTAACCGGTTGAAAAAGTCCTGGCATTACTTTTCGATCCCGGGCAATTTAAATAAAATTCATCGGGCACTAAAGTCATTAGAAAAAGAATTGAAAAAAGGAAAGTTTAAAATAAGGCTATTGTTATCTGGTGACGGCGAGGTTCAAATAGAGAAGGAACCTTTAGGTGTTTTAGCTGAACCGGTAAAATTAAGAATAAGCTCTTACAGAATAAAACCCCAAGATATTTTCCTTTATCATAAAACCACAAAGCGCCAGTTGTACGACGAAGAACTAATGAGGGCGCGTAAAGAAGGATTTTTCGAAGTTATTTTTTTTAATACGCAAGACGAGGTAACCGAAGGGAGTTTCACCAATGTTTTTATATCAAAAAATAGACGCCTTTATACACCACCGATAAAATGCGGGCTTTTAGGCGGGGTCTTGAGGCAATATCTTATAGAGCAAGGCCAGGTGCAAGAAAAAGTATTGTATTTAAAGGATATTTTATCGGCGGATAAATTATATATTGGTAATTCTGTGCGCGGTTTACTTTGCGCGCAAATTTTCCTTGCCGATTCAAAAAATAAAAGTAAAATTGAAATACAAGCTTTAAGCTGCATCAAGTAATACACCCCATATTCGCACGAATAAGGGATATATATAGAAATATGAGTAAGGAAGTAAAATTATTCAAGGTTTTGGCTAATCCGCGCAGGCTCAAGATAATGGAGATATTACTTACGAAAGAACGCCTTAGCGTTTCCGCCATTTCGCATCAAATCGACCTCTCCTTCAAAAGCACATCCAGGCATTTATGTTTGTTGGAAAACGCAGGTTTAATTGAGCGGACACAGGAAGGACTTTTTGCATTTTATAAAATTAGAAAAGATTTAAAAACGCCGTTTAAGAAACTATTACAAGAAACTTCGGCATTCGTTTAGTATATAGGACATATTCGCGCGAATAAGGGGAATAGTTGGTATAGGCGTGGGGGCGTGATTTTTGGGAAGTAATTATTAGCGATAATTATGCCAAAGCAGCTAAATACTAAAATCGAATTCTTAAAAAAACTAAAACCGGATATTTATCTTTTGGCTTTCGAGTCAGCCTATATCGCACAAACCGTCCGACCCGGGCAATTTGTGCATATCAAAATTGACAATAAGGCAACGATTTTAAGGCGGCCTTTCAGCATTCATAAAGTTAATGGCAATACAATCTATATTCTTTTTCGCATGCGCGGCAGAGGCACAAAAATACTTTCGCAGTATAAGCCAGGTGATACCTTAGATATTATTGGCCCGTTAGGTAATGGTTTCAACTACGTTCAACGTTCAACGTTCAACGTTCAACATATCCTAGTGGCAGGGGGAATGGGAGTAGCCCCTTTAGTTTTCCTTGCAGGAAAACTAAACGAAATCCGAAATCATAAATCCGAAACCCGGAATTTAGTTCTATTGGGGGCGAAGAACAAGAATGAAGTTTTGGCAGAGCAGGAATTTAGAAGGCTGGGATTTGACGTTCGTGTGGCTACTGACGACGGCTCACGAGGGTTCAAAGGCACAATCATTGAATTATTAGCAAAAGTACTATCAGCTCACAAGCCCATGAGCTCATCAGCTCATATGTATGCTTGCGGCCCAAAAGAAATGTTTTGCGAAATCGCTAAAATTATTAAGCGGCACCGTGAAATTAATTGTCAGGTTTCTTTTGAGCAATTTATGGGCTGTGGATTGGGAATATGTTATGGCTGCACCATAGAAACGAAACAGGGTTATAAAAAAGTTTGTAAAGACGGCCCTGTGTTTGATATAAAAGATATCAAATGAGGCAGTCCCGATATAATCGGAGCGTAGCCGAATTTGACCCCACACCCAGATAACGTGGTGTGGTGAGTAAACTCTACAGAAAAGAGAATAGTAAACCTTACATCGTAAGGGGAAAAAATAAACTGCTGGGTATGGGGTTTAATTCGCAGACGGCTACGCCTACGATTTATGTTCGCCAGTAGGCTTCCATAAATCGTCTGCTCATTAAAGGAGGGTTTAAAGATGCAGCCTTTTATTTCAATTATTGTTCCGGTAAGGAATATGGAGCGTACTATTGGCACAACGTTTGATTACCTGATGAATATTGATTATCCTCGCGATAAGATGGAAATTATTTTTGCTGATGGCGGAAGTAAAGACCAAACTATTCCCATAATAAAAGATTACCAGCAAAAATACCCCTTTATAAAGCTTGTGGAAATACCCAATTGCCCTTCGCCGGGATTTGCGCGCACAAAGGCTCTAGAGGCAGTTAGCGGAGAATTTGTTTTTTTTACTGACGGGGATTGCGCTCCTTGCAAAGACTGGATTTATAAGATGCTTTTAGTATTTAAAACCGACCCAAAGATTGGTGCAGTGGGGGGAGAAATCCTTACCTTAAAAGTGGATCCTAATAATTTAGTAGAAATTTTTTGTCAGGCTTTTGGTTTTAACCGCGTGTCCTGGCGCTATGGTAATTTGCAGGAAGGGTATTATCCTGATTTAAGCGATATGGCGCCGACACAGGTCTGCGGTCATCGCGCCTACTTCTTTGTTACGGCAAATGTTGCCTATAGAAAAGAAGTTTTAGATGACAACCAAAGAAAATTCTGGGATCTGCCTACCGGAGAAGATATGGATTTCGGCATACGTGCGCGTAAAAAAGGCTGGAAATTTTACTTTTTGCCTTCGGCAGGAGTTGAACATATGCATAGAGCGGATTTACCGGCTCTACTACGTGTTTGGAAATCTTATGGCGCAGCGCATCCGCCTTTGCTGAAAGCGCACGCCAATAAATATATGGAAATAATTTTTCAGTTTATCGGTAAATATCCTGAGCATCCGATACTGCGCATACCTTTTCCGGTAAAAGGGTTCATCTATATCGGAAACTTTCACCTGATGCATCTTTTTGGCTTACTTTTTTGGCTATTTTTTATCTTACAATGGATGGTTCCCACTTCTTTTTGGCTCAGAGTGCTTGCTTGGATATTTGTACCTTTAGCTGCCTATTTTAAATTTAATTTCTTTAGGACCGCTTTTAATATGGAGCCTTACAGCGAATGGCGCGCCTTTGCTAAGATGAAATATTTAACAAACCTATATTTTATTTTAGGCGGCCTCAAGGGTTCAGTTAAGAACGGAACGTTTTGTATAGAACCAAGCTTTTAATACACAGATGTGCACAGATAGGCACCACAGATGAGCACAAGATATTATCTGTGATTATCTGCGGTCTTCATCTGTGATAATCTGTGGTATTTTATGGAGGTGAATATGTGGATTGGTTCTTTAATTTTAGGACTTACCGCAGGCACTATTAGTGGGCTTTTGGGAATTGGGGGAGGATTAATTTTAATCCCCGCTTTAGTTTATTGTTTTGGTTTAACTCAGCACCAGGCGCAAGGCACAACCCTTGCGATGATGGTGCCGCCGATTGGGCTTTTGGCCGCGTTAAAGTATTATCACGAAGGAAACGTTAAGCTTAATCTGGCAGCGTTTATTTGTTTAGGTTTTTTTGTAGGCGCATTAGTTGGGGCAATGTTTGTGCACAAAATTCCCGAAACGCTGCTTAGAAAAATTTTCGGGATTGTTTTATTTCTTGCTTCCTTAAAGATGATTTTTGGAAAATAGGCCTCTTTTAAATACTGCTTTACCTTATCTACGATATACCTGGGAATAGTCAATTTTATATTCTTTGCCTGCATGCCTTAGCGTATAAAAAGTATGCGCAATATTATATTTATTTTTTATGTTATAGACATAATCGTTGTCCCAACGCCACTCTTTTTTAGCCTCTAAGACGTTATTTCGCCACTCTTTTTTTAAATTTTCTTTAGGAGGTTGAGTAACCTTCACATATTTACCTTCTTTATCTTTCTTTTCTTGCCTAGAGTCTTCAATGGGTACATCCCACTTATGTTCGCAGTAAAGAAATTCAATATTTTGATCCGATAAGCTTTTCCATATTACATTATAGAAATCAGTATCTTTGTTTTTCCAATCGTGGCTATATTTAAATTCTCCTATTGGTTTTTTACCAATGTATTTAACGCTAAGTTCTAAAATCGGATTTCCGTAAGGATCTTTTAAAGTCTTAATATATTCCCTACCGCTTATTAGCTGAAAATCTATATCTCCTATTTCTGAAAGGGGGCTATGGCCGCAGCCATAAAAAGAGATAAGCACGGCACATATTATAATCCAAGCTATTTTTTGTTTCATTTTATAACTTTAAGTTCTTAGCTTAACCAAGAAAGTGTTTTAAATTGGCTATTAAGATTTTTATAGGGTTTCTGCTATGATCTTTGCTCTATATTTCTTCTATAAAGCTCTCCCCAAAAAGGAATTGATTCAATAAACTTCCTTTGCTTTTTAAATTCAGAGAACCAGACCTTTTGGTCATCAACATTAAGAATATTCTTAAATTCAGAGAGTAAATATGTTTTTAAGGTAGGGCCATAAACGATAATATCAGACTGCCAAATAGAAAATACAGGATTATTTACTTTATTCGGTTCAATAAGCAGATACCGGTGTTGATAAATGGGGATTAAACGAGGAGCTTTTTTAAGTAATTTCTTGAGGCGTCGCCTTTGGTTTTCGGCCTTTTGAGGTTTACTACCCCAACCTTTAAGCCATAAGCCATTATTCCTGATATCAAACCACAGACCATCAAATAGCTGACTTTGAAAGTGCCTGATGGTTTTTGTATCTTTGAGCCAGTTATTAAACATGGGTATTTTTTTTATTGCCGCTTTATTGTGTTTATTGTATACAATTGCGTGCCGTGGCTCATTGAGGATAAACAATTCTTTTAAAAATAAACGATAGTCCGCAGGAAACTTCAGTTTCCATTTCTTTTCTATTTTTTTGATACAATTTTCTGAAACATTACCTACCCACCTCAATTTTCTTTCCCAGGGCTGCATACGAACCATTTTCTTGAGAATAAAGTCTTTTTTAACGCCTTCGTGCCAAGCATCTTCGGTCTTTTTCTTAAACCATTGAATAAATGCTACATTAAAACCTTCTGGAATTACTTCTTTTTTCATCGTTGTTCTTTAAATAATTTTCTTTTTAAAAATTCTCCGAAAAGAAAAAGCATAATGAGACTTACAATTTTTGTGTGTTCACACCAAAAATTGCCTAGTCGAATTATCCCCGAGCGAAGCGAGTGGGGTAATGGAATAATTTTCTGTCTTCGCTTTTCAGCACTGACCCCACAGTCACTCTTTAAACAATTTCCTTTTCATGAATTCGCCAAAGAGAAAAAGCATCGATGAACAAAATAGTCCTTTTGCGAAAAAGTACATCGCAAAGCCCATTTCGCCAGGGTCAATTATAACTTTTCCTTTTGCGAACGCAGATTTATCACCAAAGCTTACAAAGTAGCCGCCGAAATAAATCCAGCAGCAAATAACTAAAATCAAAATAGCTACAATTGGATTAACCCATTTTAAATAAAATCTCATACACACCTCCTCAATGAGCGCACAACTTATGGAGTTTCTACGAACATAAGTTGTATGCGCGAATTGATACTGAGGACGCGATGAATAAAAGCGCCCGAAGTATCTTTTTCCAATGACACGATCCCTTTATTTTCAGTTTTCAGTGACCCCTTCATCGTATAACACAAAAATCAGCGGTCCGCCTTTGGCGAGATCTCGCTGGATTGATTTGTTATATGGTTTTTTCATTAATTTTCTTAAATTGTTCTTTTACTTTGGGGCGACTAAGAAAAAACATAGTGGGAATATAGTATATTGTAAAAATAAGAAAGAAAAAGCTTTGATATTTTATGTAATAAAATAAACCCCAAAAGGACGATCTGCATATTTCCTCTGTATTTGGGGTACAGTACAGAATAAATGTTGTCGGAAGGGTTGTGATTATGGAGTGACCCAATAATAATATAAAAGGCATGCTAACCCACCAATTAAGTCTTAACGCCCATTTCTTCGATAGCAAGATGCCAATATTGATTACAAAATATAATACTGAAAAAATTGCTCCAAGAATAGTTAGTAGTTTATTTAGACTGAATTCAATAATTAGCTTTTTTATGACAATATCAAAAGAATAAGCCAAAATACCTAAATGAAATAGATGAAACATTAATGCTCCAACTGAAATAAGCATACCCAACAGAGCTATGAAAATAGTAATAATTTTTATTGCAACAGAAATTATTAGATCCTTTTTCATTTTTAAATTTTCATATAACGCAAAAATCAGCGGTCCGCTTTTGGCGAGATCTCGCTGGATTGCCTTGTTATATGATTATTATACTTTAAATTTTACCTATTTGAATTATTTTTTACTTTGAAGTAGGGATACTTTCTTGTTTAGCTACATCCACTTAGAGAAGAATTATCCACAGCTATTGTCAATATTCCATCATCAGATAGAAAGAATTGTCCGTAACCGGGATCTTTATCAAATAGCGAGAAGTGCGGTGAGCTGGTAAAAATATACCAACCATTTCTTGCATAATTATCTTTTGAAGTTCTATATCTTAACCGAATATATGTAGGGCGATTGGTCCACAAAAAATTACCATAAAGTTCACCAGAAATCCATTTGCCTTTAGTAGCATCTTCATACTGTTTTTTAAGTTTTGCCACATTATTAGCCCATTTTTTAACCACATCTTTGGGTGATTTAGTTTTTCCTACATATACGGATATATTGGATAATTCACCCTTATCTATCGCATTTAGGTTAATATTATCATAATATGTAAGCGTGCAGGTATTTAGATTTTCTGCTTTCCAATATTTTGGTTCGTATGCTTCAACAGTATATTTGAGTTTACCAATTTGTCTAGATTGAATGAGTCTAAATACAAAAACAAACAAACTAATTCCTATAGCTATAAATATAGCAATTATGAAGACTGATCTTACTATTTTATTTTTCATATCACATTTTTATTTACAGATAACGCAGAATTCAGCCGCCTGACCGAAACCCGATAGGGCGTAGGGAAGGTCGGCTGGATGAAGTTGTTAGAAATTTTATTTTTCTTTTTCTTTTTTCCAGATAATTGCTGGGAAGCTTTCGTCAGTTAAATTTTCATAAATGATTTCTACAATGCCATTATTCGGAGAAAACAAGGTGCCCCCATTATTGATACCACTTACAGAAACTACGCTATTTTTATCTTTAATTTTAAATGCTGGCTGGTCTTGATATTTATTAACGGCTTCCTTTGGAAAATCGATATAAAACCCAACCCAAAGTTTTCCCTCAGCAGGAATCGTTATATCTCCGCTTTCTCGAGGTTGCAGTTCCAATTCTTTCACTAATATTTTTCCAAATTGTAATTTTGATTTCAGATCTTCTGACGCATAGCTAATACAATGTAATACAAGAAAAACACAGAGAACCAGCAATAATTTTTTCATTCGCCTCCTTGTTTATTTCTAACATCGACATCAGCCGCCTGAACCGAAGCCCGATAGGGCGCAGGGAAGGTCGGCTGGATGAAATTGTTAGATGATTTTAATAACCCTTACTTCTTAGAATATTATTTATCTGATTGATTTCATCATCTATTCGTTCAATATTTTCTTGCGGAACATCAGCGTAAGCCTTTAAGGCCTTTTTTCGCTCTTCAAGGGCTTCTTTACCTTTTTGTATCCATAGAGGAAAAAGTTCTCTATAGCGATCGATAGATTTGTAATATGTAATTGTATAGTTTAAATAAGCTAGTGCTTTTTGATTGTATGATTTTAATTCTGGCGGCGGAGTTAAATTTTCCATTTCTTTTAGTATTCCAGAGATTTCATCTATCATTTTTTCTATATTTTTCTTTCCCTCTACAGACGATGCCATTCTATTCATCTGGTCAGTTCGCATTTGAATAAAGGCGCTTTTTTGATTTAAGGAATCTACTGAGTTCAAATAATTTTTAGCATTTTCAAAAGAATTGCCTTGGGAATAAGAAAACACGGAGATAAAAAACATTGGTATAGATAGAAATAAAACTAGTAATTTTGAGATTAACCTCATACAACCTCCTTTTTATTTTCAATCTAACATAGAAATCAGCTGCCTTGAGCGCCGCTTTAGCGGCGGGAAAGGTCAGCTGGATTGCCTTGTTATAATTTTATCATATTCCTTTAATTTTCTATATTTTCCTCCCATGGTAATTTGGGAAGTTTATTCAATGCTGTCA
>JAUYCY010000179.1 GCA_030692055.1 Candidatus Omnitrophota bacterium
TATTTTTTCTTATTTTCTTTAAAAAAATATTTTCTTTGCAATCTAAAGGCTTTTATGTTTAACTATAAGGCATTAAGAGCATAACCGCTTGTATTCTTTATAAAATACCCTATTGACAAGGGTAGTTTCGCAACAGCGCCAACATACTCCGCGGCTTGCCGCGGAGACTGGTTGATATATTCGCGGCGCAAAACTACCCCAACATGTCACGGCACCTGCCGGCAGCCCGCCTACTGGTAGGCAGGGCAGGGATTATACGGTACGCCGACCAGTACCAACTATGGCGCTGTCGCGAAATAGCGCCAGCGCCTGATTTCAATGATTAAAAGATGATTACTGTGATTGGAAATGCCAATGTTTTCAATCGTTGTAATCACAGATGAATCACTGTAATCAGGGACTGTTGCGTTTTGCAACAGTCTCACTATTTACTAAGCCAATAACGAGGTAGGCGCCATTTTAATTAGGTCAATGAGGTTTGTATTTCTTATTTTTTTTTCCGCCAGCGCATTCTTCTTGCCGTACTCTTTCGCTCAAGAAGACAAAGCCCCAGAAATTAATAATTATTTAGACATAGCTGCTACCTTTAAAGAGAAGATGGACTATGGTAGGGCGATTATTGCTCTAGAGGCGCTAATAGGCCAAAGTTCGAATAAGAAACCCAGGTATCTTTTAGGCAAACTTTACTATCTCAACGGCAATTCCCAAAAAGCTTTAGAGATACTTACAAACTTAAAAGAAAAAGATTGGCTTGTTTTTCTTTATTTAGGTTTAATCTACGAAGACCTAGGCAAACAAAGTTGCGCTGTCACTAACTATTTATATTCGTTGAAACTTAAGAAAAATATTATTGCACTCTATCGGCTAGGAAAAACTTTTTACCACGCCAAAAACTATAAAAAATCCGCTATTTTTTTTTCTGATACTCTTGCTTTGGATTCAAGCATACGCTTGGCGAACTATTATCTGGGAGATTGTTTCCTAAAAATGGGAAATTATGAGAAAGCGTATTCGTATGCCTCAAAAGGGATAAATTTCTACCCCAACAACGATAACGTCAAGAAACAGTTGAGCGAAGCAAAACAAAATTTAGGTGAATATTTCTTCGCCCAGATAAAGCAGATGGCAGAAAAGACTCGCACGATGGTGAAATTAATGTTTTATGCACAAGAAAAAAATGCTCCACTTATTAATGTTGGAATTGCAAACGACTTACAGAAATTTACTTTCCGCTCTGGCGGCCCCTTTACCATAAAAGATAGCAAGAAGTCTTTTCGTGCCGTAAAAGACAAGTATTATACCTTGATTCTTAAAGATAAGCGCCTATTTCTCATTGATTATGATAAGAAAACTGTTTATGCAAAGCTAAAGAGCCCCATTAAGATTAAGGGCCAAGGTTACCCCTTTTATATCCTAGATGTGCTTTATGGCAAGGGGAATTTCTGGCACAAAAAGATCGACAGAATTTATCGAGGAGATTTAAAAGTAGTTTTAAATAACACAATATTGCTAATTAATATTTTAAGCGTTGAGGAATATCTTTACGGAGTTTTACCTGCTGAAATTTCTTCTAGGGCGTCAAAGCAAGCCCTCAAGGCTCAAGCAGTTGCAGCTAGGACCATAGCTTTTAAAAGTATTGGCCAACGCCATAAAGCGGAAGGCTTTGATGTTTGCGCGGATATACATTGCCAAGTATATCAGGGTATGTCAGTTGAAACCGCGCAGACAAATCAGGCAGTTGACGAAACAAAAGGAGAAGTCCTTTTGTATAATAGCCAGCCATTTGAAGCGCTTTATCATGCGAATTGCGGTGGATGTTTACGCCGAGATGTGTTTGGTGAAAAAGATTGTTACGTTAATAAATTTGACTCAAAAAAAGAATATACAAAGCTATCTTCTTACGAAGAAGAATTGTGGTTTAGCGCGGAGCCTGAATCTTTTTGTTTAAATCCTGATAGAAGTAATTATCGTTGGCAGCGGGTTTACGATGCAGAAGATTTTTTTCTTGTATTTGGATTTCCTTTGAGAGATTTGAAAGCAATAGTGCCATTAGCCAAAGGCGATTGCCCTTACTATCAAGCTATAGACGTTCGTAAGGCAACCGGCGCGCTAACGATCGGAGGTAATTTACGCATACGCGATTACCTTGATAAGTTAAGGAGCAGTTCTTTTAAAGTTGAAATTAAATTCTCGCCGCAAAGGAAAGCGCAACTACTATTTTTCTGGGGTGCGGGTTTTGGCCACGGCGCAGGCCTGTGCCAAGACGGTGCACGGGCGATGGCGGAACAGGGGTATACCTATATAGAGATTCTAAAACACTATTATCCTAAAGCAAATATAAAACAAGTATATTAGTCATTAGACTAATGAAGCTTTCTCAACTTTATGGCAGGAATTTTTCATAGCTAATGGTTCGACTGCGCCCATTCGACTCACTTCGTTCGCTCAGGGCTGTCCTGAGCGCAGTCGAAGGACGCTCACCATTAGCACTGAGCGAAGTCGAAGTGCTAATTATAAATCAAGGAATTATCTCTTACGGCCATCTTTTTAAAGTCATTGTATTAAGAAAGCTTCTTAAGTTCTTTCCCTTTGCATAAACTTGGGAAAGAACTTAAACTTCATATCTTAATCTGCCACTTATAGCCCTAAGAGATATTCTTCTATTTCCTTTGATGATTTTTTCTCTAAGATAGCCCACATACCTTTATTTTCCATACATAGATACACTGGAGTTTTCTGGTCATATTTACGTATCCACTGTACCATATTTTTATAAATTTCTCTTTTTAAAAATACAGGATACCTTAATTTTTTATCGTCGCCCAAGAATAATTCGCCATAAAAAATGTTACTTTGAGGAAAACGCAGTTCTGTAATAGTCTTTAACTTGCGATGTGAACGTAAGGTCCCTAAACTTATCCAGCAAAAATGAGGTTTTATTTCTCTATATAATCTATCTACGACTTCTTTGTATAAAGTTTTCCAGTTGTCAGAATAAATGATAGGGTCAAAATGAAAAGCTATGCCGTAGCCTTTTTCTTGGACTTTTTTTGCCGCATTTATTCTTTCATCTAAAGAGGCTGTTGCTAGTTCTTCTTTTGTAATGATTGATTGGGGGTTTAAAGACCAAGAAACAACGATATTAGACGAGGAAGGTATTTTCAATATATTGTCTACTTTGTTACTTTTAGTTTTTAACTCAAAAAAAACATTTTTGTCCTTAAAGTAAGTAATGAGCCTGTCGGAATATCCGGTTATTTGGTCAAGCGCAAGCGAATCGCAAAATTCACCGGTGCCTATTCTTATCGGTTTTTTCAGTTTTTTATATAATGCGTCGAATTCTTCAAAAAAATCATCCAAATTCGCAGGTAAAAGTATTCCTGGAAAGTTACTATAGCATTGTAAAAAACAATACGAGCAATCAAAAGGGCAGCCAAACCCCAAATTTAATATCCAATAGCCGCAACCCAGATGGCCTTTAGTGCAGGGGCAAGGCTTTAAAAAGTCCCATTTTTCTTTTACTATAAACACTATAGATTTTTTTAAAATAGAAAGCGTAAATTTATTTTCTCTCAGGTAATCGCTGTAGCGATTTATTTCTTCAATGTCTACATCAGGAAAACATTTACGAAAGTTGGCTACCAAATAACTATCTTTGACCTCTTGTTCCACAAAGATCTTTAACGGTTTGAAATATTTTTTGACCCCGTGGTTATCTGCAAGCGGTTCTCGTACTTGATTTAAAAATACATTTTTTGTATCTATTTTTTCTTTTGAGTTCGTGAGAGGAAAACGCCGTTTGATAAGGATGTTTTTGATGGCAAAAAATTTATTTCTTCCGCCGTATTTTTCAATACTCGAATTATTTTTTAAATGCGCGATGATTTCTTCGGGAGTGGTATTTTCCCTGCGTATTATCTCAAAAACGAGACGTTCGATATCACGGAATTGGTTTCTATTAGGCCGAAAAGAAAAAGTATTTTCAATTTGTTTTTTAAGGTCTTCGCACATATTTAGCTTTTATCCCGTTAGAGAAAACCACCGATTTTAATCGGTGGTGTACCGATTCTCAAGCTGACAGTGGTATTAAACCACCGTCAGCGCAAACCGCTCGCCCCGTTAGAAAAGAATTTTCTAACGGGGTAAAAGGACGAAGTTCTCTAACGGGATTTATTGAATTTTACCATTAATTTTTGATAGTGTTGAATTTCTTTAACTTTTCCCCGTTTTAGCGCTCCCTTAATGAATATTTCACATTTAATTTTTAGTTCATTGAGAGCTATTTTATGATTTTTTTTGTTTAACTCGCCGCTTTCAAGTATTTTTTGCAGCGCATAAATACGTAGCGTATCCATTGCCGGAAATTTTATTGATTGTTGGTCGGGATGGCCACCTTCTTTTATGGTTAAATATTGCGGGATGAGAAATACCGGCTGTCTGTGGGTCAGCCTTAGCCAAAAATCATAATCTTCGCAAGCAGGCATAGTTTCATCGAATAAACCTATTTCGTTAAAAATATCACGTTTAATCGCCGCCGTAGAAATACTAATAGAGCATAGTTTCGCCGCACTTTCAAAGACAAAGCCAGTTGGCTTTTTATGATATATTTTTTGGGGTAAAAGCTGGCCGCGGCGATACCATATTTCTTCGGTATGAAATATTTTATATTCAGGGTATTTTTTTATGTATTGATATGTTATTTCTAGCTTATTATGCCGAAAACGGTCATCAGAATCTAAAAAACAAATGAATTCACCCTTGGCTTTGGCGATTCCTTTATTCCTTGCGCTTGATACGCCTTGATGTCTTTGATAGAGATATTTAGCTTTTTTATCACCTAGATCGTCAAATAATTTCTTTGTGTTGTCTTTCGAACCGTCATCGACGACAATCAATTCATAATCGTCAGAGCTTTGTTCTAATACAGACCGTATAGCGATTTTTAAAAATTTTTCGCGGTTATAGGTAGGGATAATAATGCTAAAAAAAGGTTTACTCATTTTTCGATTACGTTATCTTTATTCTCTCTCGGCGAATACCCCGTGGCTTGCCACGGGGATAAAGCCGAAATCGTAAACGTAGTTGACCTCATTCCATGGCAATGAATGAACCGGTGATAATATTAGTATAGAACATACTCCGCGGCTTGCCGCGGAGACTGGTTGATTACAGCGCGATAGTTAAATGCTTTATTCTATTGATATTATCAACTAAACGGTGCTGTAACAAGTTTTTTTTGACAAGCGAAAGCGAACATGTATACTAATATTATATGCACGAGTTCAATCTACAAAAAAGGAGGCATTAATATGGCCTACAACAGATTTTCACTAAAGTCTTTATCGGGCGATGCAGATAGTACTGATAGCGGAGTTTTTATAATGGCCAGCATAGGTATAGCGCTCGTTATTTTTAATATTGTTTATTATTTATTCATCCAATTTAATGTAGTTGGCATTGTGATGAATTGTTTTTTTGCATGGATGTATTTTAATTTAGCACAAAATAAAAAATGGGCAAGAGTTTTGTCCGTGATATTTCACAGCTTAATTGCTAGCGTTTTGGTGCTTGTATGTGGAGCCATGTTTATTGTCGCAGGTAACAAAGCGATAGAGGATATAGGGCGGTGCATAGAAGTTTCTGCACCCACTATTTTTTCAAAAATATTTCTTACGGTTTGGTTATTTTATATCTTTGGATTACTTTTTTATCTTCTTAGTCCTAAACCCAAGCTTCAATTAAAATGAAGCTTTGCCCCGACAAGTCGGAGTGGATTTATAGTTCTTTCCCAAGTTTATGGCAAAGGGAAAGAACTTGATTACACCGATTTTAAAAAGATTACACAGATTTCGATAGATTTTATACGTATTCTTAATCAGTGTAATCTGCATCTAATCTGTGTAATCAGAAGCTTTCTTGCAATCAAGAGGTCAAAAATAAGAATTTTACAGAGAAGGCACTAAATCTAAATTAGTTATGAAATATTTGTGCAACAAAGTCGAGAAAGCTTCGGATTTATCGCGTCCACTAAATCTAGAATTATCGGTTAACAGGATTTTTCATAGTCGATGCTTGAACTATAAAAATAGTTAAAGTCAGGCGTAATATAAAAAAACTTGATATTATTGTTATTTTTTATTTTTTCAATTTCTTCCCTCAGGCTACTAGCAAATCGTAGATAATTTTTTTCATTTAAATAGACATCCGCTAATTTATTTTTTAAGTCCTTGCCAAAACCCTCATCTACGCGCTTTAAAATCTTTTTGAAATTGCCCATTGTCTGATGATATAGCTCAACATCAATTTCTTTTATACCTCTGGGTAGCATTGCCATGATATCTTTAAGCGAGGATAGGTAGGGAATAAATGGCCCTATATGTATTCGTAGGTTTATGTTGTGCGTAATAATTTGACTGATTGTTCTTATTCTTTCCTCAAGCGACGGTGATTTTTTTTCAAACATTCTGATTATTGCATCCGATGTACAATTGAACGTAAAATATATTTTATTTCCTTTATTTTGCGCAATAAGTGGCAGATATTGGGCAATGATATGTGATTTGGTAAGTATAGTGTAGGCAATATTATAATTATTGAGTATTTTTAAAATTTTTTCCATAAGTCGGTATTTTAATTCAGCATATTGAAAACACTCAGTAGTTGAGCCTAAAAGAACCCTTTTGGGGTTTTTGTAATGTAACTCTCTTTCCAATACTTGTGGAGCATTAATTTTTATTCCTAATACATTAGGAAAATTACCGTTTTTTTCCGCCAGAATTGCCCACCTATCTGACACACAGCTATCAGCCTTTGGCTGAAGATTTTTATTTTCCAACGAATAACAATAGAGGCAGCTGATTTCGCATCCGCGATAAGGATTTATTACGTAATCCGCAATACTTATCTGGGTGGGAGAGAGGACTTTTTGAGTGTTAATAAGTTTAATTTCCATTTTTTTCATGCACGAATAGTTACGAATTCGCTTCGCTCACACAAATATTCACGAATAAAAAATTTGTGTGTATTCGTGTGTAATTCGTGAATATTCGTGTTTAATAAATAAGGTTATTTATAAAGCTTTTAGTATACTTTATTTTTTCTCTTTCTATATTTTTCAGAAAAAAGTTGGTTCGTTCCATTGCTATTTTAGTTGGGAATGTCTCGTTAGAGAAGCCATTCATATAATCAACAAAGGGGTTCGCTTGAGCGATTTTGGGTATTATCTTTTTATTTTTTGTAATGAAATTAAGAGTTTTTTTAAAATCTACTTCGGTTTCGCCGGGATAACCGAAAATAAGGCTTATTTCAAATTGTAAACCCGCCTTATTTAGTTTTTCAAAAAAACCTAAGGCAATTTCCTGGGTAAAGCCTTTTTGCATCGATTGCAATACTTCATCCGAAGCGCTTTCTAAGCCAACAAATAAATTATAGCAACCGCTTGTTTTCATTCGCATGCCTAGCTCAACAGTAAAATTAGGGTCAATGCGCATTTGTGCTTCCCATTTTATGTTAAGATTATTGGTAATAGTTAAAGAACAAAATTTCTCTAACCATTCATTGTTGTAATTTATCAATGAATCGCAGAAGACTAAACTGTTAGTTTTATATTTTTTCATCAAAAACTTTATTTGCTCAATCATATATTGAGGGGAATGATACTTGAATTTTTTATAGAGCTTTTTCTCAGAGCAGAATTTACAGTTATGCATGCACCCACGTGAAGAAAATAAAGGAATATATTGTGAATAAAGTTTTAAATTCAAAGGCTCAAAGTTCAAAAAAGGTAATTTGTCTAGATTTTCAATTTCGTCAAAGCGATGCACCATACTTTTATCACCATTTAGGATTTTATAAAGAGGAATTTCTCCTTCACCAATTACCCAATGATAGTTATGATCGAGTTTGTCTTGCCAGCCTAGAAAAAGCGTTTGCGGACCGCCAAAAACTATCTTTTTATGGGGGTACTTTTTTCTTATTTCTTCTGCTAAAGCGAGAGAGAAAGGAGCATTGCGTTTTGATATTGACAAACCAATTAGCTCATAGTTTTCTATTTCTCTATATAATTTTTCTAAGAGATAGTTAAATTTCTTTTCAAGCGCTTTGAACAGATTTTTTTCAAAATCTTGATTCAAAGCAAGCCATTCCTTTGTAGATAAATTAGATAACTTAAAAAATTCAATATTTAAATCCCTGATTTTTACCCTGCAGCATTTACTCTTTAGGTAATTCTTTAAGTATACCAAAGAAAGCGGCGGTGTCTTTAGCCAAGAAGGCGCACCTTGAATTATATAGACACTTTTTTCCATTACTATATAATTATAACACAGATTAGCACAGATTTGTCCGTCACCTAACTATTTTTATATAGGCGGATCCGCCTCGGGCGGAAAAGCGGATGAGCACAGATGAATTATCTGTGACTATCTGAGGTCTTTATCCGTGGCTATCTGTGTAAAGAGATGAATTCGTTATATATCCATATTCCTTTTTGCCGCAAGAAGTGTCTATACTGCGATTTCTATAGCACACGTTATTACTATGGTTTTGCTCGTAGCTATATCGATATTTTGTGCCAACAGATAAAGAGATTAGACGGAGATTTTCATACCATATATATAGGAGGAGGGACGCCTACGGTGTTAGAGGTGCGGTTGTTACGCAAACTTCTTAAGAGTCTATATAAAATCGCTCGTAAAACAGTAGAATTTAGCGTTGAAGCCAATCCAGAAAGTCTAGATAAGCAGAAGCTTAAGCTATTGCTTAGTGAAGGCGTAAACCGTATAAGTATCGGTGTTCAGTCTTTATACGATCAGAAATTACGTAAACTCGGGCGTATCCACTCGGCAAAAGAAGCACTTCGTGCGGTATGCCTTGCGAAAGAAGAAGGCTTTAAAAATATAGGCATAGACCTTATCTTTGGGCTGTGGCAAGAAACGCTAAGTAGTTGGAAAGAAGAATTAAGCCTAGCTGTTAAATTGCCCGTCAACCATATCTCAGCTTATTCATTAACTTATGAAAAAAACACTCCGCTTTTTGATAAATTGAACACGAAAAAGATTATATCACTGGCTGATACGATAACCTCCAAAATGTATAAGTATTGCATGAATTATCTGCCCAAGCGCGGATTTATGCAATATGAAGTGTCAAATTTTGCAAAAAATGGTTTTTCTTGTAAGCACAATTTAAATTATTGGGAGAATAACCCCTATATTGGTTTAGGCCCTTCGGCTGTTTCGTATCGCGATGGTATCAGAAATAGAAATTTAGTTAATATCGAGAAATATATTGAGAAAATAGAAATTGGAAAAAGCCCTATAGTTTTTCAAGAAAAGCTTTCACCTGAAAAATACGCAAAAGAAACCGCCGTCTTGAAAATTCGGACAAAAAAAGGAATAAATTTCCATTGGTTTAGCGAAAAGACAGGTTTTGACTTTAGAGATTTTGAAAAAAGCGCCATTAAGAATCTTATTACTCAAAGGCTTATTAGATATGCCAGAGCCAGAGGCAAGATAGTCGGTATTTGCCTCACTAAAAAAGGGTTCCTTTTTTGTGATTCTGTGTGTGCAGAGTTAGTGTAATATATATCTGAACATTCCCCAAAATTTATGGGTATTTTTACACAACTCTTTATAACCAATGAAATAAGGGAAATTAAAATCTATGATATTGCGAAACGGATGTATCTGTCAATTACATTTAAAAAATGGGGAAACTCCTGAATATATATTGCTTGTTAAGCAACAGGAGAAATATTATAATCGAAACAATGGAAACAGTACTTGAATTGGTAAGGGGGGATATTACAAAAATAACCGTTGACGCAATCGTTAATGCTGCTAATACAACTTTATTGGGCGGCGGTGGAGTAGATGGCGCAATTCATAAGGCAGCCGGTCCCGGCTTACTTGTTGAATGTAGGAAATTAGAAGGATGTAGAACCAGTGAGGCAAAAATTACCAAAGGTTATAACTTGCCGGTAAAATATATCATACATACCGTTGGGCCAATATGGCGTGGTGGAAAAAATAATGAAGAAAAGTTACTATCTTCCTGTTACTACAGTTGTTTAAATTTAGCAAAGGTATATACTTTAAAAAGTATCGCGTTTCCCTCTATATCTACTGGCGCGTATCGTTTTCCTATTGATTTAGCCGCGCCCATAGCTTTAAAGACGGTAAAATCATTTCTGGAAGAAAATCCTAAAATTTTTAATAAAGTAGTATTTGTTCTATTTTCTGACAAAGATTACGCTATCTACTATGATTTGTATAAAAATTGGTTGACCGAAAATAAAAACTTTATATAATGATATGACATAATAAAAAATCAGCGTATAAAAGAAAGGAGAGGTTATGGAAGTTAAGTTAACAAGCGCAAATTTTGAAAAAGAAGTTCTTCAGGCTAAAGTCGCTGTTTTAGTAGACTTTTGGGCGCCGTGGTGCGGTCCTTGCAAAACGATCGCCCCTTATGTTGAAGAGTTAGCAAAGGAGCTTGAAGGTAAGCTTAGGGTTGCTAAACTTAATGTTGACGAAGTTCCGGATATTGCCACCCGTTACACGGTAATGAGCATTCCTACACTTTTAGTATTCAAAGAGGGGAAAGTCATGGATAAAAAAGTTGGGGCGATGGCTAAGCGCGATTTAGCTAAATTTATCCAGCCTTATATATAGAGCCAGGGATTTTTTATAAAAATATGTTGCATTGTGGTTATATTTAAGTATACTACAGGTAAAGGAGGTGGAGTATGAGCTTTAGTAAGTTTATAGGGGTGATTCTTGTAATGGCTTTAATTTTTTCCTTCAGTATCCCCTCATTCTCAGAGACAAAGAAAGAGTATATGGGGCAGTTAAGTCAGGCGCGTAAGGATTTTATTAGTCAGAGGGATAAACTTCATGACCAAGATAGATTATTAAGAATTGCTTGGCATAGCGAACGGGAGTTATTGTATGGACAAGCCAAAGCAAGCCCAAAAGATAAGGCTATAAAAGAGCAGCTAAATGAAGGGGCAAAGAAATTTTTCGCAAATAAAAAAGCCATATACAGGCGATTAGAGCAATTACGTAAGAACTGGCTTAGCGCGAGAAAAGATTTAGGCGCTAAGATAAAAAATACGAAATAGGTTAATAAAAAATAGAAATAGATAGCAGAAGGAGGTGGTTAAATGGATTTACAAATAATTCGTTTAGACCCGGCGAAAGAGATTCTTGTTAAGCTTGGCGGTATCGGCATTAGCGCGCTTAAGATTATTATTATACTTCTTTTTGGTTGGATCGTTGCAAAGATTATAAAAAGAATCGTGGTTAGAGTGCTAAAGGCAGTGAAAATTAATGAATTGTCTGAACGCGTTAACCTAAATAACCTATTGCTAAAAGGCGGCATAAGCAGCACTGTTTCCGATTTACTTGGCGCAATTTGTTATTGGGTTATAATTTTAGTTACCTTATCGGTTGCAGTTGATGCTGTGGGTTTAAATAAATCCGCTGATCTTATTGAAAAAGTTGTTCGCTATGTAGCAGTTGGTGTTGTGCCCGCAATATTTTTCCTTATTGTCAGTATGTTTGCTGCGACGTTACTGAGTAATATAGTCAAAACAGCAGCCAATAACGCCGGTATTTCACAGGCTTCGCTTTTAGGAAAAATCGCACAAGTAGTAGTTATGGCATTTGCTATAGCTGTTTCTTTGATACAGCTTAGAATCGCATCTAACATTATTACTTTGCTTATAACAATTTTATTAGGAGCTCTAGGCTTAGGCCTTGCTTTAGCATTTGGCTTAGGTTGTAAAGATATTGTCGCAAAGTACGTTGAAGGGTTCATTGACAATATAAAGTCAAAAAAGTAATATTTTACCTAAATATAGCCCCCTACAAGTTGGTGAATACCAAAATGTAGGGGGTTTTTAAAAAACCCAATTTTTTTTCTTGACAAAAATATCTTTTATAATATAATCTTACAGTCTTTGTTTCTCTAAAACTTCTTTGCTTAACCGGAAAAATGCGGTTGTCAGGATAAAACTGCTGTAATGATAAGAAACGTTTGTGGTTATGAAAAAACCTTGGCGTACCAATTAGTGCGCCGTATTTTTCCTGGTTACCTCGGCGTGACTGCAATTTGCCTGAAATTTCTACCGAAATTTCAGGGTAAATTCCAGCGCCGGCCCGTAGGGCAAAAGATGCATTTATTCCAAATGTATCTTTTGGGTTAAGCCTATTTACCCCGTTAGAGAACTACGTTCTCTAACGGGGTTTACCTAAAATAATAGAGGAAAAATTGCCCACGCAGCTTAAGGCGGTAGAGCATCCCGCGCTTTCGCCTGGATAGCTCAGTTGGTAGAGCACATCCTTGGTAAGGATGAGGTGATGGGTTCAACTCCCATTCCAGGCTGAAAAGAAAAGCGCGGGATGGCGCCAGAGAATTCCGGTCGTGGCTAAGCAGACAATTAGGCAGAAATTACTTAAAAAACAAAGGGGATTTTTATCCTCTTTTTGTATTATTTATTTTATAGGATTTACTTAATTTAAAATGAGAGAATTAATTGCATTAGAATGCACAGTTTGTAAAAGAAAAAACTATTATATTACTAAAAATAAACGAAAGCATCCTGAGAAATCAACGTTTAATAAGTTTTGTCGTTTTTGCCGCAAACACACTGAGTATAAGGAGACTAAACCCTAGACGCGAATAGATTTTAATTTGCGGAAATTAGTCCCGCCTGCGCTTATGCTCGGCGGGATCCCGCAGAATTCGCCCTTGGCGGATGTATGCGGGACGTTTTTCAGAATTAGCGGTAATTAGCGTTATAGGCGAGTAGCTCAATTGGCTAGAGCATCGGTCTCCAAAACCGGGGGTTGCAGGTTCAATTCCTGCCTCGCCTGCGTAATGGTTGTTTGAAGGGGTATTGGCATATTTAGACGTAGGATTTGCTGTGGAAGGAGATATTGGATGCACTAATAATCCTTTGGATTAACTCCGACATTAGTCGGAGAGTGCATACAATTCCTGCCTCGCCTGCTTGAAGGTTATTTGATAAATGAGTGTAGTAAGGTAAGGTTGATTTTGCTTGTGAGCGAAATTGGAACAAATAAAAGCCTTCGGCGCTCAGACATACGTCTGAGATTTGTTGCAATTCCTGCCTCGCCTGCGTGAAAAACACAGATAATCACAGATGAAGACCGCAGATGGTCATGGATAAATATCTGTGTTTATCTGTGGTGTGTATCTGTGTTAATCTGTGTAATAAAAAATGATAAATAAACTAAAAAAAATTCCGAAATTTTTCTCAGAAGTTAAAGAGGAATTAAAAAAGGTAAATTGGTCAACGAAACAGGAGCTTAGGGGGGCCGTTATTGTCGTTGTGGTGGTGTTAGCGTTTTTGACGCTTTATGTCGCAACGATAGACTTAGGCCTTTCAAAAGTTATGCATTCTCTTTTACGCGGATGAAAAATTGGTATATTTTACATACTTTAAGTGGCGCAGAGGAAAAAGCTAAAGCAAACCTAGAAGCAAGAATAAAGGCTCATGCGTTGCAAGATAAAATAGACAGCGTTATTATTCCTAAGGAGCAGATTACCGAAGTAAAATTAGGAAAAAAGAGAATTTTAGATAGAAAGTTTTTCCCTGGGTATATCTTAGTATATATGGAGATGAACGATGATACTTGGCTTTTCGTTAAAAATACCCCGGGCATAACCACATTTATCGGACCAAGGAGAAAACCTTCACCTATACTTCAGGAAGAGGTGGATAAAATTTTAAAAAAGGCTGAAGAGAGTAAAGAAAAACCTGCGCCGAAAGTAAGCTTTGAAAAAGGCGAAGGCGTGAGAGTCATCGAAGGTGCGTTCATCAACTTTACTGGAGTAATAGAAGAAGTCCAGCACGACAAAGGCAAATTAAAAGTCAACGTTTCTATCTTTGGCAGAACTACTCCGGTGGAGCTGGAGTTTTGGCAAGTCGAGAAAATATGACATACACAGATAATCACTGATTAAGACCACAGATAGTCACAGATATTAAATCTGTGTTCATCTGTAGTCTTTCATCTGTGCTAATCTGCGCAGCGAACGAAGTGAGCTATGGCGAAGAAAAAGAAAAAACCAGTGACTCAGATAAAGCTGCAAATCACAGCAGGGGCTGCAACAGCTGCGCCTCCTGTTGGCCCAGCCTTAGGCCAGCACGGCGTCAATATCGGGAAATTTGTCAAGGATTTTAATGAAATGACAAAGGCAAGGGAAGGAATCATTTTGCCTGTTATCATAAATGTATATGAGGATAAATCTTTTGATTTCATTCTTAAAAGTCCTCCGGCTTCGGTTCTTCTTAAGCGCGCAGCTAATTTAGCAAAGGCAAGCGGTCAAACAGGAAAGGAAATCATTGGCGAAGTTACGAAGGCACAGGTTTTAGAAATAGCGAAAGAAAAGCTTGTAGATTTAAATACTACTGATTTAGAGCAAGCAGCAAAGATAATTGCCGGAACCGCGCGTAGCGCAGGAATAAGAGTCAAAGAATAACGACTTTTATGATTTTTTAGATAGCTATGAGAAAAAAGAGTAAAAGATATCAAGAGGCGGTAAAGTTAGTAAACGAGGATAAGTCTTATTCTATAGAAGAGGCCGTAGAAATCCTAAAAAAAATGCCCCACGCTAAATACGATGAGACCTTAGAAGTTAGTTGCCAGTTATTTATTGATCCTAAGCAGACCGAGCAAGCGGTAAGAAATTCAGTAGTACTGCCGCACGGGACGGGGAAAAAAGTAAAAGTTATTGTGTTTTGTGAGCCAGAAAAAGAGCAAGATGCAAAAGAAGCCGGCGCTGACCATGTAGGAAGCCAGGAACTGGCAGATAAAATTTTAAAAGAAGGGTGGCTTGATTTTGATTATTGCATTTCAACGCCCTCTATGATGAAAATTGTTAGTAAATTAGGCAAAATTCTTGGGCCAAGAGGCCTTATGCCGTCCCCAAAAACAGGAACGGTAACTGATAGTATTTCTTATGCGGTAAAGGAAGTCAAACGCGGCAAAATAGATTTTCGTATGGATAAATCCGGCGGCGTACATTTAGGGCTCGGCAAAATTTCGTTTCCCAAGGAAGCGTTGGTTGAGAATGTAAGCACATTTATGGATGCGCTTGGCGCAGTCCGGCCGCAATCCGCTAAGGGGGAATTTATTAGGTCTCTCTATCTATCCACAACCATAAGTCCTTCGTTGAGGCTCGCGCTATGAAAACCGTAGGCTTAGAGGTTAAAGAAAGAATCATTGGGGAAGTAAAACAGAGTATACAAGACTCCCAGGGATATTTTTTTGTTAACTTCAATAAAGTAAAAGCAAGCGCTATAAGCAAGCTAAGGTGTGTTTTAAAAACCAGCGGCGCAAAACTTTTTGTGGCTAAAAATTCTTTGTTTAAAAGAGCGTTGGATGATGCCGGCAGGAGCGATCTGAATGGTTTTTTAGCCCAAGAAACAGGAATTGTTTTTATATACGACAAGGATATCGTTAGGACCGCTAAGGCACTTGTTGATTTCTCTAAAGAAAACGAAATTATCCAGTTAAGAGGCGGATTCATAAAAGAGCAGAAAGTTTCTATTGATGGTTTAAATGTTTTAGCTAAACTTCCGCCAAAGGAAGTTCTTTTAGGAATGGCAGTTAGTGGCCTAGCCTCTGTGCTGACAGGATTTCTTTCAACATTGAATCAGATAATGCTTAAGTTTGTTTGGGTGGTAGAGGAAATAAAAAAGAATAAAGAACAAAAATCAAAGTGAGGAGGGCAATATGTCAAAGGTAGAGGATGTTTTAAAGACGGTAGAAGAAATGACGGTGCTAGAGCTTTCCGAATTAGTCAAGGCCTGCGAGGACAAATTTGGCGTAAAGGCAAGCGCCCCTATGATGGTAGCTATGCCTGGAGTAGCTGGCGCAGCGGCTGCAGTTGAAGAGAAAGAAGAAAAGACGAACTTTACTGTAGTGTTGACTAGTGTCGGCGCAAATAAGATTGCGGTTATTAAAGAAATACGCGCAATTACTGAACTTGGCTTAAAAGAAGCAAAAGAGCTTGTTGATTCTGCCCCAAAGAATGTAAAGGAAAATATTCCCAAAGAAGAGGCCGAGGAAATTAAGAAAAAGTTAGAAACAGCCGGAGCTACAGTAGAGCTCAAATGAGGCAGTCCCGATATAATCGGGACGTAGCCGAATTTGACCCCACACCCAGACAGGGTGATGGACAAAAGCGGAAGTGTTATCTATTAAATAATAAATAAACCGCACATATCAACTGGTCGACATATCGCTGGGTGTGGGGTTCAATTCGCACTATTATTTTTTCTACGTGCTGGCGCACTTGAAAAAATAATGTGCTCATTGAAGGAGGTTTTACCTTGAGAGGTAGGAAAGAAGTATCGTTTGCAAAAATTAAAAAAAGTTTTC
>JAUYCY010000109.1 GCA_030692055.1 Candidatus Omnitrophota bacterium
TTTCTGAAAAAGCGCCATTACCTCTTGGCTCGCAAGATTAAACTTGTTACGCAGGATAAAATCAAGATCATAAAAATCGCGCGGAGCAATGGTCAATCTAAGAGCCGCGGCGCGCAGTTTTTCACTAACAATTTCATTAAGCGATAGACAATTAACTTTCCCCCCGTCAAACAAAGGCTCACCAGTAAACGGATGCAAGAATTTGTGCTGAACCTGCCGCATTTCTGTTTCAAGGATAGGGTTAAAGCGAAGCCCAATCTTAAATTTAACTGTTTGCTCCGATGGCATTGTCACAGGGTCATACACAAAGTAATAAACATACTGCTTTGACTCGTTGCGGCCTGCATTCCCGGCGCCTTCTATGCGCATATCAAGCTGCTTTGCAAAATCCTCTATATTGTTTTTTATTGGTTCAATGCATTTTCGCCTATTACCGCGCGTTGTCGTATAGTCCGGCAGCCGAATACTAAAGTCCAAATCCTCACTCAAACGATAATAAGAATAGTAAAGCTTATTAAGACATGTCCCGCCTTTAAAAATCAGGTTATCTGAAAGTTCATTTATTCGCGAAAGAATGAGCGTCAGATAATAATCCTTTTCCATAAGAGGCGCGTAAAAACCTGTGAGCGTTGCGGTTCTATCTACTAATTTAAGGAATTTGTCTTTATCTTTATGAATTAACAATGACTCTCCATCTTTCATTTTTTGTTCCTTTGCGGGAATTTGAAAACGAAATCAGCGATGTATTCTTTACGCTTTTTTCAAGCGGCTTCAGCATTGAATCAGAAACACCTGCTTTTTCAAGAATAAGCCCTATTCGCTTTCTCGTTTTAATTTTTGGAAACCGTACGGTATATTCAATCAGTCTCTTAATATCGCATTTCTTTTCTTTCACAAATCGTCCAAATATCTCCATGGCCGCCTCAATACCACCCACTGGTTTATTATAGTAAATTAAATCAACCAGTGTCCTTTCCTTCGAGCTGACAATAACCTCTCCGCCTTTGATGTCTATTTTCTCTAACCCATAAAGCCTATCGGAAGGGATTTTTGTAAATTTAAAAGATAATCCGGCGATTGTTCTTTCCCTGGAAAGTATCGTATTTAGCACGTACACTGTCTGAAACTGCTGATCGGTAAAGTTATAGTAATTAAACATCGTTGAATATCCGACATAGTAGTTATTTTTTGGAAAGAAAATAGGCGGGATTAGAAATTCGCTGACGCGGCGCCCTGTTGGTACAGATTCTAAAGGCACAAATATATAAACTCCGCCTTTTATTGGAATCAATATTCGCTTTTTCTTAAGGCTATAAACTAATTTCCTTCTGTACTGAAAATCTACCGGCAAATAAGAATCCAGCTCTTTAGCTGTTACAATATTTTTTTCCTCATACGATAAACGTGCGACAATTTCAGCCTCTTTTTGGCTAAGAGCGCTTACTGTATTTTTGTTCATAGAAAGTACCTCCTGAAGGAACAACCAAGTAACATTTATACATATCTAAAATATCACATTTTTCCTATATGTCAATAAAAAAAGATTGGGCTTATAGAGACGCCTACCAATCTATAGCGGAACCTGCCTTAATAGATTAGTAGACGTCTCTATAAGTTTTTTCTGGACATAGGACCTTATTTTAGGATCTGGTATAAGAGCTGCCCATTTTTTAGCTTTTTTAAAACTAAATTTCTTGGAAAAGCGCAGTTCTGGAAAATAGTTAAATTGCCTTTTTCTGCGGCCTGAAAGATACAAACAGTCCACAAGCGCCTTTTCTGGTTCTGCTATTAAAAAGCCCC
>JAUYCY010000113.1 GCA_030692055.1 Candidatus Omnitrophota bacterium
AATGCCGCAAGTTGTGACAGGATAATCTTTGCTATTTTCAACCATTTAAACAAACACTGGAAGGAACACCCTTGTAAGAAGTTTAATCAACTAGGGGCTGATACACTATGAGGACTTACACACTTTTGCTTGCGTTACCCAAATGAGGGGTGCCTTTGCAAAAAAGTGAGGAGTATGGTATAATTTAAATCGAAGTTAGCTATGCGTATAATTCCCATATTTTTATTCAGAAGAATCGCTGAGGCTGCTGATTTAGGCGATAAATTCGCGAATATTTTCGTGGCAATTGCCGTCATAATTATTTTTCTTATTTCAGTAATGGGGTTCATTATTTTTGTCTTATGAGCACGTCGTATTGGCTAGAGTGTCCCTACTTAAAAACAATATCTTCTTTGACAAGCAAGAAGTTATATGATACTCTCTAAAGAAAGGTAATTTTATGGGTTCCAAAAGACTGCAGATATTTTTAAGGTTATACTGGATTAGGATACTTGTCATTACCACGCTTGTCCTGCTTACTATCTCCTTAATATTTGTCATCATCGCCAGCATAAACTCATACGTTAAGATGGAATCGTTTTATAAAGAGCAGATGAAAGCAAGTATGGGGGTTCAATTCTATCTTTATGTGGTGGGTGGTTTAATTACCGCCGTTGTTTACGTCTACCTCTTTACAACGATGATGTACCGCGGAGGCGGTATGAGAGGATTTTCGAAAATGCAAACTAGGGCAATCAAAGGCAGAGATATTGGCGTGATATGGAAAGATGTAATTGGCATGGAAGAGGCTAAGCGTGAAGCTTGGGAAGTTGTGGAACTAATACGTGAGAGAGCGCGTTTACAAAAGATGAGCGGACAAATCATAAAAGGCGTTTTATTCGTCGGCGCTCCTGGCGTGGGGAAAACCTACCTTGCTAAAGCTATAGCTACAGAATGCGATATGCCTTTTCTTTCGGTTCTAGGAAGTGAGATAGAAGGTATATTCGTAGGTGTAGGCGCCCAGAAAATCCGTAAATTGTTCAAAACCGCACGGGATTTAGCAGAGCTTAATGGCGGATGTATTATTTTTATCGATGAAGTTGATTCTGTTGCTAGGCCTCGTAGGGCTGGTGTTGGCCTAGGGGGTGCTGAAAGTTATAATATGGCAGTGAACCAACTCTTAGCTGAAATGGACGGTTTACGGCAAAAAGAATATAATATTGTTACTATCGCAGCGACAAATGTTAATGAAGACGAATTGGATCCAGCGCTTATGCGCGCAGGTAGGTTTGACCGTAAAATATATATAGGGCCACCGAGCCTTGAAGACCGAGAAAATCTATTTAGTTTTTATCTTAACAAAATGCAATATGACCGCCAAAGCGTGCGCGTTGACCGCCTTGCGCGCCTTACTGTTGGCAATACTCCTGCGGATATCGCAAACATTGTAAAAGAAAGTTCGCTTATTGCCGCACGCAGAAAGAAATTCGTAATTTCTATGGCAGACCTTGAAGAAGCAAGAGAAAAAGTTGCTTTAGGCATAAGAATGAATATTAAGATGAGTGAAAAAGATAAAAAGATTGCCGCTTATCATGAAGCCGGTCATGTAATTATTACTTATCTTTTGGTTCCTACTCAAGATGTATTTAAGGCGACGATTATTCCCCGTAAAACCACTGGCGGCGTTACTTGGACAGGAGAAAGAGAAAAATCTTATATTCCCGATAAGGACGACCTTTTAGGAGAGATAAAAATTCTTTTAGGCGGTTATTGTTCTGAGAAGGTAAAGTTTGGCATTACCTCCAGCGGCGTAAGCAATGATTTAAAGCGAGCTAATGAACTTGCGGAAAAAATGGTTACGCTGTGGGGTATGGGTACTTCTGGGGCGACTTCTGTTTCCGATAGCCCATTTAGTCCACACGGAGTAGCTGAAAAAGATAAGGATGATCTCATTACTAATTGCCTTAATGACGCAAATGAAATACTGAGAAAGGAATTACCGACTTTAGAAAAAATAGCTACAGAACTTCTGGCTAAGGAAGAATTAGACTATGATGCGATAGAAGCGATATTCAAAAGTTTTGGCAAAACTCGCTTGATGGAAAAACAGACGAAAAAAAGGGAAAAAGAAATTACCTGGGATGACGTTATCGGAATGGAAGAAACAAAAGAAGAAGCAAAAGAAATTGTAAATCTCATAAAAGATAGAGCACAATTACAGCTGGTAGGAGGAAGAATCATCAAGGGGTTGTTAATGTTTGGGCCTCCGGGTTGCGGTAAAACATATTTAGCGAGCGCAATGGCTAACGAGGCGGGTGTCCCCTTCTTAAGTAAAGTTGGCTCTGAGTTTGTTGAGATGTATGTGGGCGTAGGCGCAAGCCGCATACGCCATCTTTTCCAGGAAGCCAAAGAATTGGCTTTATCAAAAGGCGGGTGCATTATTTTTATTGATGAAATTGATGCTTTAGGTGGTAAACGCAGTGACGCCCAAAGTGGTGGTGATAGGGAATATAATCAGACACTTAACCAGCTCTTGGCAGAAATGGATAATTTTAAAGAAAAAGAAGAACAATATAATATAGTGATTGTCGGCGCAACCAATCAAAAAGAAGATTTCCTTGACCCGGCATTACTACGGCCGGGAAGATTCGATAGAAAAATTCACGTGGATTTACCCACCTTTGAAGACCGTAAAAAATTATTTGCCTACTATCTTAATAAGGTCAAATACAACCCGGAAGAAATTGACTGCCAAAAATTTGCAAGCATAACCCCTACATGGTCACCCGCAGATATCGCCAACCTCACCCGAGAGGCAGCACTTATTACCGTGAGAAACAAAAAAGATGCAATCGGCCTTAAGGAAATGGATGAAGCCAGAGAAAGAATTGAGCTAGGCCTCAAGAGGAAGTTAACTCAAAGTAAAGAAGTCCTTGAGAACACCGCCTACCATGAAGCCGGGCATTGCGTTGCAGAATACTATCTAGGAAAAAAATCCTTTCCCTTCAAAATTTCTATCATTCCGCGTACGCGCACCTTAGGCATAGCATGGTATGGATTTGAAGGCGACGTTCCCGGGGGAACAAAAGAAGAATACCTCGGACAGATAAGAGTCTTTCTGGCTGGATATGCTGCGGAAAGACTTAAATTCAAAACTTCCACTTCTGGAGTAAACTCAGATTTTAAATATGCTTTAAAGAT
Source organism: Candidatus Omnitrophota bacterium (assembly GCA_030692055.1). The sequence goes on from JAUYCY010000113.1 coordinate 3,181, forward strand.
AGCGCATTTTATGGTGTGGCAAGTAGGCATGGGGAAATCGGGTTTTCTGGGAAACGTAATGGAAGGTTTATACTTTCATAACAGACAAGACGAACCCTTACTATCTGAACAAATGAAAGCGCAATTAGACATAGAAGTTCAGACAATCCTTAAGGATTGCTTAAAGGATACCGAAGAACTATTAAACCGCGAGCGAGAACTGCTTGACCGCATTGCACATGAATTATTGGAAAAAGAAGAGCTAGCCTATCCGGAACTTGAAGAAATCTTCAAAAAATATGCAAAAAATAAATCCACTGAATCCCCTGATAACGATAAACAAGTTTAAAGGCAAAAACCAATCAACCAGTCTCCGCGGCTTGCCGCGGAGTATGTTCTATACTAATATTATCACTGGTTCATTCATTGCCTTGGAATGAGGTCAACTACGTTTACGATTTCGGCTTCATCCCCATGGCAAGCCACGGGGTAAACGCCTGAGAGAGAATAACCCCACATAAATATTGGATAAAAACATGAAGAAGAAAAGAATTTTTGTCAGCTTTATCAGTGTTCTTATTATTCTTTCTATTTCTTGCGCCCCCACTCCTCCTACTTATTCCCGCCAAGATATCGAAAAAATAATAAAGGAACTTTGTAAAAAAGAATTTAACATTGGAGTTAAAGTATGGGAAGCCGGCGATACTATTTGGGTATATGCGCCCTTTGAAAATCCTCTAGATGAAAAAGGCACTTGGAGCAATGAAAAAATCTCAAAAGATATTGAAAGAATTTACCTTTCGTTATCAAGAGTTATTTTAAGCATGGATAAACGGCCAAAATTTTACTGTTTTTTAGTTTCTGATATTAGAAACGGCTTTGATATTTATACGATATGGTTTATTAGGGATTTGATGATGTATCATACTGAATTTATTTCACGCGGTGAATTTTCAGAAAGAAGAGTGGCCTTTATTTTTACAAATCCCCAGGCAATAGACGACAAGGAAGGTAAACATGTACATGGCTATGATATCTCTATGGGAGAATTTATTTCTTATCTTATAAAGCAAAGTATTGAAATAAAATTTGCCTCTGACGAAGTAAAAGATAACTTCGTAATAAATGAGGTAAAAACAAACTATGACAATGGGAGATTGAAGGTTCAGTTCGATATTATGACTAAAAAATATAAAAAGGGTTTTGATTCTCCGTTAGAAGAAATCGAAAAGATAATGAAGAAATTTTTGAAAATTTACCAATTCCCACCAGAAATTAAAGAAATAGTTATAAGCGATATCTTCAATAAAACCAGCCGTTTCTATACCAGGCAAGAGCTTATTGCTAAAAAAAAATAACCGCGAGCCAACAGTGAAGCTCTCCCCGTGCTTCCCAGATTGGGTCATATCAGCGCCTGAACACTGGTTTGCACAATATATAGACGCAAATTTGATTGCGATTAGGGGATATTTCTATATGTTGTGTTTTTTTATAATAAAAATTTGATTTGACCCAGCCTGAAAAGGGCGGGGTT
>JAUYCY010000009.1 GCA_030692055.1 Candidatus Omnitrophota bacterium
AGTTTACCACCTCGCTTTTTGGGTAAGATTGGTTTGTACCCACTTACCATTTTACCCCGTGGTGGTCTTTTATGAAAGAACGAGTGCTAGCCCAGCAGGGCACCCTGTTGGGTAGGGAATTATGTCCCAGCCTTGATTACAGTGATTAAAATTGTTAATGTTTTCAATCATTGGAATCTTTTAGTAATCATTGTAATCAGACGCTGATGCATTATACAACAGCGTCAAAATTAGCAGTTTACAAAGGAGGAAAGATGGGGCCGATATTAATAACTATTGCTCAAGTTCTATTGGTTTTTTGTTTGTATCTTCTGGCTGCTTTTATTATTGGAGTTTCTATTTTTCCCGGATTCTTAATTTGTTATTATATCTGGTCGCATACAATAGGATTTGGTATTATTTCGCGCATCTTATATTTAAGTTTCGGCCTTAGCATATCATATTTTATATTTGGCCTTACGATGATTTTATTAGTCGGGATATTGCGAATTATTTTTAGGCTAAATCTAAAAGAAGGAGAATATCGTATATTCTCTATGGGTTCAATAAAATGGTATGTTGTAAATTCTCTGTTTTATTTAGTTTCGGTTACCTTTATGGATTTCATTCTACTCACTCCAATAGCTAGCTTATTTTATCGGCTTATGGGAGCTAAAGTAGGAAAGAATGTTCAGATCAATTCTAAATTTGGAGCAGATTTATCTTTATTAGAGATTGATGATGGGGCAGTTATTGGAGGCCATGCTACAGTAATATGCCATTCTTTTGAAAGGAGCAGGTTGATCTTAAAGAAAGTAAAAATAGGCAAAAAAGCAATAATTGGGCTTAACGCCGTAATACTTCCAGGATGCGAAATAGGTGATGGCGCTCTTGTTGCCGCAGGAGCCGTATTGGGGAAAAACAAAATCGTAGAACCTCATAGCGTTTACGCAGGTGTGCCTGCCGAATCCACGAAAGAAAGAAGAGAGCGCGAAAAAGAATGAAAAAGAGAATAAGCCTAAAGACAGTCACTATTATTGATATTCTGGAAGCCATAAACAAAAATTATGGAGATATTACGGCAGTCCAGATTAAAGAAAAAGATGGAACATTTCGAAAGATTTCTTATGTAGAGTTAGGCAGAAGGACAGTTGATGTTTCATCGAATCTTATTAAATGGGGGATAGCTCAGAATGACAGAATCGCAATTTATTCAGAAAATAGGCCTGAGTGGCCTGTTGCACTTTTCGGGATTGTCTGCACGGCAGCTATAGTTGTGCCGATAGATGTCAAGCTTAGCGAAGCCGAAGTGCAGTTTATCCTCAGTAATAGCCAAACTAAATGTATATTCGTCAGCGACAAATACTTAAGCGTTATTGATAAAATAAGGCCGAGTCTACCTGAATTAAAATATGTTATCGTTATTGGTGACATTGACCGGCAGGATCTTATCAAGCTAAAAGACTTAAGGCTTATCAGCGAAGAGAATAAGAATCGCCCTATTCATGAAGAGGATACCGCGTTGATAATATATACCTCAGGTACGACAGGAGTAGCAAAAGGGGTTGAGCTTACTTATCGTAACCTAATGTTTCAAGTGAGGTCCATTAGTGAAATCATCCATTATAAAATTCAAGATCAATTCCTTTCTATTCTGCCTTTAAACCATACGCTTGAGTTAACCGGAGGCCTTATCGCTCCGCTTTATGCCGGAGGCTGTATTACATATTGCGATAGCTTGAAACCTACCCACATGCTTTCGTTGATGCAACAAACGTGTACAAGAATGGTGATTTGCGTACCATTAGTTATAAAGATGCTATACGACGGAATTATGGATAAAGTGGATAAAATGCCTGGGCATAAACGAAAAATGTTTATCCGGCTGTTAAATCTATCCACGTGGCTGCTTAATTATAATATTAGGATAGGCCGATTGTTATTTTTTGAATTGCATGAGCAGTTTGGCGGAAAATTGTGTGGTTTTGTTAGCGGCGGCGCGCCACTAGACAAAGAGATTGAGATAAATTTCAGCGCGCTTGGGTTTTGGATATTACAGGGATATGGCCTTACTGAGACCTCCCCGGTTATTGCGGTTAATACTTTCAAAACACACAGGTTTGGATCAGTAGGAAAACCTTTGCCGGGCGTAGAGGTAAATATACTGAAAGAAAGTAGTAGCTCCAATGCCGGCGAGATTATCACAAGAGGCGATCATGTAATGAAAGGCTATTTTCAGAATCCCGAGCAGACCGCTGAGGTGATTAAAGATGGGTGGTTACATACCGGTGATATAGGGAGCCTGGATAATGATAGTTTTCTTTATGTAACTGGCAGGATAAGAAATCTTATTGTACTAGGAACAGGCAAAAAAGTGTTTCCGGAAGAGGTTGAGCAGGTAATGTTAAGGAGCCCTGTTATTAAAGAAATTTGTGTTTTAGGTAAGACTGCCACAAAAGGCCTGCGTAAGGGGTGTGAAGAGGTGTATGCTATTGTTGTGCCTAATCCTGAGCTATTAGAAAACGAAAAGAAAGACAAAAACTTGATTAAGAATAAAATAAGTTCTGAAATTGCTCGGCTAAGTACCAATTTAGCAGAGTACAAAAAAATCATTGATTTTGAAATCTGGTTAGACGAATTGCCAAAGACAGCCTCAAGAAAAATTAAACGAAAGGCTATAGCAGATATCGTTAACACTGGTTACCAATGTGAAAACAAGGAAATATAACTACAAGAAAACCCTCCCGGAAATAATCTCTTTTCTCATTACCAACCGCTGTGTTTGTCATTGTAGGCATTGTTTTAATTGGTTTGAGACCAACCCCCAAGGAGCTATAGGTAATAGTAAAAAGCTAGATTTAACTGCAGATGAAATAAGGCGCATTTTTCTTAATTTAGGTCCGATTGAATACATATACTTAGCAGGAGGAGAGCCTTTCATTCGAAAAGACCTTTATGAAATATTGAAAAATATTTATGAGTCATCCAGGCCAGAAACGATAAATATTTCTACAAATGGACAAATTGTTGATAATACGATTGCGACAATAGACAATTTTCTGAAAGAGCATCCACAAGTTCACCTTATCATTAAAGTTTCTATTGATGGTATTACAGAAGATCATGATAAAATCCGCGATACTCCCGGTGCTTTCACTCGAGCAATTACCACATATCAATCTTTAATGCAGCTTAAAGATAAATACAAAAAACTTAAGGTTGGAATTAATACTGTGTTTTCGTCTTTTAATCAGGATAAAATCTTTGATATTTATGAATACTTTAGTAACCTAAAGCCCCGGCCGGATTGTATGGCACAGCTTTTGGTGAGAGATGAACCTAGAGATCAAGAATGTAAGCGTGGATTAAAATTAGATATTTATAAAAAATGGACTGAATTATATGTTTGCGATATGGTAAAAGGTAAATTTGAACATGATATCAAGGTTAAGATTGGAACAATTATGATGTACGATTATATATATAAAATTATAACTCAAAATAAGTGGCAGATTACTTGTTATGCTGGTATCTCAGGTGGGTTTATTGATAACGAGGGCATGGTTGGAGCTTGCGAACAGACTGTACCTTTTGGTAACTTGAGAGAATACAATTATGATTTTAAGAAAATATGGAATTCGGATCAGGCGAACAAGATTAGAGAAAGAATATTTAACCGTTGTTTCTGCACCAATGAACCTCAATGGTGGCATCCCACAATTCTATATAACAAAAGAATTCCTAGCCATAGCATAAGACTTATTAAGAATATAGTTAAGGCGGGATTTTCACACCTGTAAGGGTGGGGTTATTCATTATAAAACCATGCACGAGGTGTCAGCCTGCCGGCAGGCAGGGGACTTTCCGCCGAAGGCGGACCCGCCCCTAGATAATTAATATTAATGTGGCGGGGTATGCAATCCCCGATGTCAATCGGAGCTGTCCGAAGGTAATTATTGCATTCAAGGTTGTGTTTGTCTCACCGTCAACTTTTCAGCATCACGAAAAGCTATCTCAGAAGATAAAGCCATGCGAGAGAGGGGATTTCTCAATGAAACTTAGCCCCGATAAATCGGGGCTGTAGTTGAATTAGTCCGAACGCATTTTTCCGCCTGCGGCGGCGAGGAAATCCCCCCCGCGAAAATTCGGAAAGGCGGCGCCCGCCTCGACTCGCCGTCTTGGCGAGGCTGGGGAACCGCACCGATGACAATTTCAAGTTTTTCTTTGGAAGGAATCAACCTCTGTACAGCTTGTTGTGTGGAAAAGAACAAGAGCTATTTTGGTTTTTCTCTGCACTTCAATGGCGAACAACGCTAGTATTGAGCTGGTACTCGTGAAGAACAAGATTTTATAACTTGAGTACAAGCTTCAAGATATGTTGAACATTTCTGTTCAGATTCCTCTTTAGCTTTCTCGGAAATAAAAGCTGTGTAGCCACCGCAAGAATCAATATACGTACCATTTGCATCAAAAATGTTTGTAGCGGCATCAACTATAATACCAGTTGGGTAGGTTGAATAGAAATTACCACATTTATTAACAGAAACTGCAGATGCCTCTTGCCCACAAATCTTATTCAATATCGTATCTCGAGGAGATTTCTGCGCCGATGGAACGGGAGTAGGAGGTTGGGTCGTTGTAGCCGGTTGATCCTGAGTGGCGGACCACGATTTCTTAACAAAAGCAAAATATCCTACTAATCCCAATGCAGCGACAATGGCTAAAACTAAAATAATGTTTGTAAAACCTTTTTGGTTCATATGTTTAATTCCTTGATTAAAAAATTTTCTTCCCCCCAAATGCGAAACCGCCATTTCATTTTTGCCCCGAAAAGTGGATACAAATTAGTCGCCAGCGAAGCGAGGCGAACCAAACCGCCTGCAAATTCCTTACATGGTGCGAGAGAGGGGATTTAATTCACCCCTTTTTCTGCATCTACTTATGATACAACAAAATAGGCGTAATCGCTATATTTTTTATAGGTTTACGCTTTTATTTTGCTTTACCTTTTTTTCACTCAAATTACCCACAATAACCCAACTCTGGTGGAAATAGAGTGGAAATGGACTGAAAATGAGTAGGTATTATATAGAAATGGTGCGAGAGAGGGGATTTGAACCCCTACAGTATTGCTACCGTTAGCCCCTCAAGCTAATGCGTCTGCCAATTCCGCCACTCTCGCGCATAAGGTTATCTTAGTCTATAAGTTTTTGCCCGTCTAAAACTTATTGTTTTCCCGTAAGCATTGCGGGAACAACGTTACTAATAAACTCCGCCTTTGGCGGAGCGTTGTTGCCGCCACTCTCGCAAAAGGTTATATTTGTTCTCTAAGGAGTAAACCTGCCTAAAACTTATCTTTTTTCATAAGCCTCGCGGGAACAACGTTTTAAATAAACTCCGCCTTTAGCGCAGCTCTGTTACCGCCACTCTCGCAATACGCTAATTCTCGCTAATTTTATATACACCAATTACCGCCAATTTAAGAGACGCTATTTTTGCTAATATATTTATTTGCGTTAATCTGCGTTAGATTAGCGTAAATTCGCGTTTTAAGACGTTCTTTTATCAAATATATATTTGCTTTGATTAAATTTTTTGGCAAAGCCTTTTACTTCTGCGCCGAGGGAACTTATTTGTGCAGTATGAGTGAACTCGCGGTATACATTACTAATAATACCAACAGAAATAGTGATAAAACCGAATTTATGTATTTCTCCGTCACGGCCTTTCGTTTCAATATAACCTTTGATTCTATCCTTTTCCTCAAAAAATTTATGAGATATTTTATCAAAATCGGCAACTATTTTTTTAGCGATTTCTTCAGCGTTTTGGGGAGCAGTTATAATAAAGAAATCATCTCCGCCGATATGGCCGATAAAGTCACTGGTTGTGCCTTTTTCCTGAAGAGTACTAATAAGAATTCTGGCAGTTTCCTTAATTACTTCGTCTCCTTTCTCAAAGCCATAGTAGTCATTTACTGCCTTAAAATTATCAAGGTCTATATAGAGCACAGCGTATTTTTTTTTACTTCTTATTTTTTCTTCGAGCTCTTTAGTGATAGAAACATTGCCTGGAAGCCGCGTCAAAGGATTAGCATCTAAATTTATGCTGGATCTACGTATAAGCATCCTTACGCGGGCAATTAGTTCTTGGGGGGAGAATGGCTTTACCATATAGTCGTCAGCGCCAGCTTCTAACCCTTTTACTTTATCGTCTATTTCACCTTTACCGGTGAGCATTAGGACAGGTAAATGCACCAGTAGCGGGTCTTTCCTTATAGCTTTACAGATTTGAGGGCCTTGGATGTCAGGAAGGACATAGTCTAAGACTAGAAGGTCAGGAAGGTTCTCTTTTATTTTTTCAATGGCTTCATTACCGCAAGATGCGGTAATGATTTGGTATTCATCTTCTAAGGTCACTTTTAAAAGATCCAAAATATCAGGGTCATCGTCAACAACTAAGATTTTTAATTTAAACATTTTTACCTAATTTTAAAGTAAAATAAAAAGTGGTGCCTTTACCTACCACTGACTCTATCCATATTTTTTCTTTATGAATTTCGATAATTCTTTTAACTAATGAAAGTCCCAGTCCGCTACCTTTCAAGTCTTTGTTTATAGAGTTATCTACCCTAAAAAATTCTTTAAATATTTTATCTAAATTCTCTTCTTCTATACCACAGCCGGTATCGGATACGGCGGCAAGAATATGACTATTTTCTTTTTTACAACTTATTTTTATTTGTCCGCCTGACGGTGTGAATTTTGTCGCGTTACCAACAAGATTTATAAACACACGTTCAATTAGATTTTTGTCTATATGCGCAATCAGACTTTCCGCAGTATCTAAAACCAACCTTATTCCTTTTGACTGTATCTGTGGAGAAAGCAATTCAGCTGCATCTTTAATTACTTTTACCAAATCCGCAGGAGCGATTTTTACTTCTGTTCTGCCAGACTCAATGCGGGCTATATCTAAAAGGGTATTTACCATTTCAACGAGCTTATTTACATTATCATCTATTGTTTCCAATCGTTTTTTCGCCTCCTCGGGTAATTTACCGAACTTTCCTTCTACCAATAAAGAAGAAAAACCTTTTATTGACGTGAGAGGCGTTCTTAGTTCGTGAGAAACACCAGAAATAAAGTCAGATTTAGCTTTATTTATTATTTCAATTTCTCGTAAGCTTTTGACGAGCTCGTTAGTCCTTTCTTTAACTTTTTTCTCTAATTCGTCCTTTGCATGATAAATATCTTCGAATAATTTTATATTATCTAAGCATTGGCCAAGATACATACAGATGATAGAAAATATTTCCTTTTCAGCTCTTTTAATATCTGTTGGGATAAGCAAATTAGAAATGATAAATACGGTGTAAATATTCTCTCTTGCTTTTATGGGGGCAATAAGAAAGTCTTTCGACTGTAGAGAAGAAATCAAACCTTTACAAATTTCATAATCCGAAGAAACTAAAGAATTTGTTATGAATACGTTTTTTTTATGCTGAAGAAAGAGCTTGACTGTTTCCAGCTCTTTAGCGTCAAAGCCTATATTTAATTTAGCTTCGAAATCATTAAAGCCCAAAATCGCGCCCTTTTTAAACCCCAAACTGTTTATAGTTTTTTCATCTATCTGTTCGAAAAGCTGATCTTTATCTAGAATGCTAAGCGAAGAAAGAATTAAATTCTTCAAAAGCGTTAATTTATTCAATTTATCTTCCACTTCTTCTTGATATAATTTCAATTCCATATCACTTTTAATGATTAGTTTTGCCTGGTGGTCTAATTCCTCAATGGTCTTGGTGAGACGGCTCACATTATTTGCGTATTTTTTTATAATTTTTATTTTATTTAAAATATACATAGAAAGAATAATTATTATAAACAGCAATAGAACGATAATGATAGAAAGCGTATCTGGAAAGTAGATAAGTTTAAACAAGTTCATCTCAGCCCCATTGCCAGGAGGCTACCTGACTCTAATTCAATTTCCCGTGTTTCTTTATTGGTAAAAAAAGAATAGTCAGAATATATACCGAATAATTTGAATTTATCACCTAGGTTATTTTTAATAATACTTATTTCTTCCTCTGCATGTTCTTTTAGTATTTTTTTTCTTGTCATAGAGTTTATGATAAATACTAAGCCTTCTTCTTTGTCTTTTAAGGGTTGCAGGGTATCATCCAATGATTCCATTAACGAAGAGGGTTGCAACAACATAATATGAGCTTCGCTATTTTCTTTGATTTCTCCTACACAGGCAAGCGAACCATCTTGTAGGTACTCGATTATACTCACTAGATGGATGTCATTTTCCCTCCTTATCCCTAAAGGATAAAGAGAAAAAAGGTAATTTTTCATAAAAGAATCAAATTTTTCTCTTAAATAGTGTTTATAGATATTTATTGCGGGTTGCCCATTTATTTCCATAATAATGCCTTTTTTACTTATAGCTTTAGTAATCGTAAAAGGTTTGCCCAAAGGGATAAACCCGCTAATCCGTAAAAAATCTATTTCTATCCCTTTTACCATAACATTGAGTAATCCTTCCTCGACGCTGTTACCGATTATTTGATAATTCTTTGAAAAGTATTTCTTAATATATCCTGCCCCAAAAACATCGAAAGATTTTCCTAACGACAGCTCAACCCCTCTTAAATAATTGAATATATTGAATTGATGCGAGAGCAAAGAGAACATAGACTGTTCCTCCCTCGGATAATCTTTAAGAGATGACCGCAGGGATGATTCTATATTTTGAGGCTCATCATTTTTTATAAAGATTGTTTTTAGCTCAGCCTCTGCTTTATTTATACAACAAGCCACAACTCCCTTTTCAATAAGTTTATTTTCAAAAATTAAAAGCGGTGTTTGCGTGCCTATTATCATATGTGGTTTTAAAGTAAAATTTATGCTGTTTAGAATATTCCAAGGATGATATTGAGGCGTAAAAAATACTAAGAGATATCTTATTGATTTCGGAAAAACAGATTTTATCTTTAAAGAGACTTCTTTAGAGGCTTCTTCTTCCGCCTTTTCACTCAGGGCTATCGCAAATTTTTCTTCCACTTTTTATAGTGCAGATTACAGCATCATAGAGAGAATTTCTCTATAAAACATTGAGCAGGATTACAAAAAATTTAATAATTAATAATTTTACATTACCATAAAGGTAATTAAAAATCAATATATTTCAAATGAAGCCCAAACTTACGGTAATGATAGCGAGCGTAAGGTTGACGGCTGGATTTGACCCTCGACAGCTACTTTAAAAATCATCAAGGTAAATGTCAAGGGTTTGGCTCTCCGGCGGTTTCGCCTATAACTTATGGCATTTCGTTCTATAAGTCGTCTGCTCAGTAAGCGTTTTCTTGCGGTATAGGAAAGTATACCCTAAAGGGCACAAGTAAAAATGCGTCGTGGGTAATGCGGATAGTTCAATTTTGGGTTGAAAGGCTACCCAACAGGGTGTCCTGCTGGACTACCGCAAGGAAGTTCAAGGTTGTGAGCTTGCCAACTTCGTTGGCAAGTGAACTTTCTTGCGTCCTCGGAAAGCACAGAATGGGATGTTTTATTAATGAAGCCTTCCATGGCTCCTCGGGCTAACCCTTCGACTTCGCTCAGGACCAAGAGCCCGAGGTTTCAGCAGGGCTAATACTGAGCGGCGCACCATATAATCCGCGGCATGAATGCCGCGGATTTTTGAGCACCTTAATACGATAATAAGTGAAATCCCGACATCATCGGGAAGCGCCGTGAATGTATAAATTAAGTGATATAATTTATTCTTAAATAATGTAAGGACCTTTGACTAATAGCCTTAAAGCTCCGCCTTACTGCGGAGCAAAGTTGCTTGACTTTTGGCCTCGAATATGTTATATACTAATTAAATTTGCCTAAACCCAGATAATTAAGAAGATTGATCAAGGTGATATTTTTGTCGCAAGCCTTTGTATCGGAGCAATTTACATTTTTATATTTCAGCATAATATTTCCGTGGTATTTTCCCCCTCAGCCCACGTTATTTTCATCACCATATTTTTTTAAATGTTTAAGAAAATAGTAGCGCATTTTATTTAACATATTATTAAATTATATAGTAATTTAAAAGCAATGCGCACTTGAATATGGAGGTAAGTAGGTATTATGAAACTAAAAAATCTTTATCAGGAAATAATTAAAAATGGATTGGAATCTGATATTCGTAGTAAAAAAGAGATAGAAGATATCCTTAAATCCAAAAAAGACGCCTATGAGAAATTAGACAAGAAAGAAAAGGAGGTCTTTGATATAGAATCTTTTTCTAATCCTTTTGCGGATACGCGTATACTTAACGGAGATACGGAGATTGATATAAAATCAATGATTGTTGGAATTGACGTAGACGAGCCGGAACTACTTTTGGTTGATAGATTGAAAGATAAAGGCACGAACATTGACCTTGTGGTTTCTCATCATCCGGCAGGCCGCGCATATGCAAAATTTTATGAAGTGATGGATTTACAGGTAAATATCTTTGCTAAAGAAGGGGTGAGCATTAGCACTTGTGAGAACATGCTTATGGAAAGAAAAGGCCAGGTTGAACGTAGAGTTCATGCGGCAAATCATCAAAGAGCAGTCGATATAGCTAAGTGGCTTAAGATAAATTTTTTGTGCATGCATACTCCTTGCGATAATCTTGTATATCAATATTTACGTAGAATCTTGGATAAAGAAAAACCCTCAAACTTAGGCAAAATTCTCGACATACTTTTTAATATCCCAGAGTATAAAGAAGCAGCAAAAAATAACAACTCTCCTTTCATAGAAATCGGGAACAAAAATTCGCATGTCGCCCGAATACATCTTGAGTTTACCGGGGGCACCGAAGGTCCGCATGAAATTTATAGTAAACTCTCTGCAAGCGGAATTGATACTATCGTTGCGATGCATCAGTCCGAAGAGCATTACAAAAAGTGTAAAGAGGCAAATATAAATGTTATTATTGCTTCACATATCGCCTCAGATAATCTAGGTGTTAATCTTATGCTTGACTATTTGCAAGCTAAGGAGAAATTTAAAATTTACGAATTTTCCGGCTTCCGCCGTTTCACTCATAAACGCTAATTACCGCCAATAAAGAAAAAAGACGCTAATTACCGCTAATTAGCGGTCATTGGTCTCTCCGTTATTCGCGGGAATTAGCGTTTTGCGTAGCAAAAACATGATTCCCCAATCTTTTATAGACGACATTCAAACACGCACTGATATCGTGGAGGTAATATCTAGCTATATACCTTTAAAGCGAGCAGGTAGAAATTTCAAAACTACCTGTCCTTTCCATGCCGAGAAGACTCCTTCTTTCATGGTTAGTCCTCAGAAACAAATTTTTCATTGTTTTGGCTGCCAAGAAGGAGGAGGGGTTATACAGTTTCTTATGCTTTACGAAAAACTAAGCTTCATCGAGGCGGTAGAAGTTCTTGCTAAGAGACTGGGTATAGAGATCCCTCATCAAAAAACAGAAAAAGACAAATTTAAAAGTATTCTTTATGATGTTGTCAACGAAGCATCTCTGTTTTTTAACAAAAATCTTTTAGACGATAAAAACGCTAAACCTGTTCTTGAGTATTTAAACAAAAGAGGAGTTGATTTAGAAACCATAAAGAAATTTCGTATTGGCTATGCCTGGGGTAGAAATAGCCTATTAGATTATATGCGTAAAAAAGGCTTTACGCTACAGGTGTTAGAAAAGGCATCTCTTGTTATTTCCCAGGAGCAAGGCTACAGGGATTTATTCCGCGAGAGAATTACGTTTCCTATTTTTGACGTTCGCTCCAGAATAATAGGTTTTGGGGCAAGGATATGCAAAGACGTAGAAAATGCTCCAAAATATATAAATTCTTTAGAGAGCCCAGTTTATAGTAAACGCAATAATCTTTTTGGCCTTAATTTTTCTAAAGAAGATGTTTTAAGAAAAGACGCAATTATCATTGTTGAAGGTTACTTGGATATGATTGTTCCTTTTGTGGCGGGAATAAGTAATATCGTCGCGTCACTAGGAACGTCTTTTACCTTAGAGCAGATTCAGTTGATTCGCAGATACACCAACAACGTAATTTTAGTGTTTGATTCGGATAGAGCCGGAGAATTAGCAACACTTAGGGCTTTGGACCTACTTTTAGAAAACGATTTAAAAGTAAAAATTGTCAAGTTGCCTTCGGGGCTTGACCCAGATTCCTTAGTAAGAAACAATGGTAAAGATTCATTTTTAAAGCTTTTAGAAGAAAGCGTTGATTTTTTTGATTATAAAACCAAAATTTTAAAAAATATGTATGACATCGAAAGCATAGAAGGTAAAACTAAAGCTGTGCAGGAGATGTTTTCTACCATCCATAAATTAAATAGTGAAATTGAAAAATACGAATACATAAAAAAACTTTCTACAAGTGTAGCGGTAAAAGAAGAGATTCTTATTGCGGAATTCAAAAAAGTTTTCTCTAAAAACAGCAACATTGATAGACATCCATCGCATATTCTTGATACAAAAGAGCCACTCTCTATTACAGAAAAGGTACTTATTAAATTTATGCTTACAAATAATAAGGCTTTTTCCTTGATAAGGAAAAATTTTACAGAAGAAGATTTTACTTCCATTTTGGCGCGTAAAACTATTTCTTATCTCTTAAAAAATTATACCGAAAACATAGAGCTAACTTCCTCAACGCTAATTGGCAAAATCGAAGATAAGGAAATTAGCAGTTTCGTTTCTAGAATTCTAATGGATGACGAACCCCCCCTAGATAAAGAAATTTTTAGAGATAGTATGCTTAAGCTGCGCCGAAAAAAAACAAAGACTTTAAAAGAGAAATTGCGCCAAGAGATTAAAGAGGCAGAAACTAAGGGCGACAAAAATAGATTGAAAATTTTGATTAGTAAATATACTAGCATTAGTAGCGAGGAAAGAAATGTCTAAGAAAAAAGTTTTAGAAAGAAGTATTGAGCAATTGATCGATTTAGGAAAAAAGAAAGGTTATTTAACCTACGATGAGATAAACCACTTTCTTTCAGAAGATGTGGTAACCGCTGAGGAGTTGGATACTATATTTGAACGCTTGGATAATAGCAATATAAGTGTTTTGGAAACAAAAGAAGTTGATGAGTGGGAAAAAGAAAAGGAAAAGAAAGAGGTACATGTGGTGTCGCAGCCGGTAGATGACCCCGTTAAAATGTATCTTAAACAGATGGGCCAAATTCCTTTGCTTTCCCGCGAAGAAGAGGTTCGCCTGGCGAAAGAAATTGAGAGTAAGGAAGAAGCGCTTAGGAGTGAGATTTTTGCTACAGCAATCTCTAGAGAAGCTTTCATGGAAATTTCTCAAAAACTTTTTAAAGATGAACTTAACGCAGATGATTTTGTCAAAGGTGAAATTACAAATAAAGATAAGGAAATAAAGCGGATAAAAAATCTTTATTCAAAATTAGCAAGGATAAAGAACGTAGATTCTCAGAAAAAGATTCTAGAAGAGTTTAATTTTACTATTACGATTATTGAACGAATCATAACTAATATACAGTTCATAGCGCGTGAAGTTGAAAAAATAAGTAGAAAAATCAGTACAATAAAGGGAAAGCGCGGCCAGGCCGAGCTGCGGCGTTTAAAAAAGAGGAAAGGAATACTCCTTAGGAAACTTGGTTTTAAAGACGAAGAAATAAAAAGTAAAAACAGAATTATTCTAGAGAAACAAAAGCTCTATAATCAGTCAAAAAAGACTTTAGTGGAGGCGAATTTACGGCTCGTGGTTAGTATTGCAAAAAAATATGTGAACAGGGGCCTTTCTTTTCTTGATTTAATACAGGAAGGAAATATCGGGCTCATTAAAGCTGTAGAAAAATTTGAGTACGAACGAGGATATAAATTTTCTACTTACGCCACTTGGTGGATAAGACAAGCCATAACCAGAGCCATTGCTGATCAGGCAAGGACGATAAGAATTCCCGTGCACATGACCGAAACAATAAATAAAATCATTCGTATTTCCCGCTTATTTATTCAGGAAAAAGGCAGAGAACCCACTCCTGACGAGTTGTCTAAGGAGTTACGTTTACCCATTTCCAAGATAAAGGATATTGTTAAAGTATCACAGCAACCTATATCTATTCATACACCCATAGGTGACGACGGCGACACTTATTTCGGAGATTTTATAGAGGATAAAAAAGCAGTTTCTCCTGCCAATGCCACGGTATTTTCTATGTTAAAAGAAGAACTACATCAGGCAATGGAGAGTTTAACCGAAAGAGAAAAGAAAATTCTCATTTTAAGATTTGGAATTGAAGACGGTACGCCAAAAACCCTTGAAGAGGTAGGTACTACTTTTAAGGTTACGCGCGAACGCATCAGGCAAATCGAAGCAAAAGCTTTGAAAAAACTAAGGCATCCCAGCCGCTCTCGCCGCCTACAGACTTTCCTGGAGCTTACACTGTTTCGTGGTAAATATCACACCGCTTCCTAAAAACGCTAATTTACGCTAATCCCTGCCTGCCGGCAGGCAGGAAACGCGAATAAACGCAAATATTTATTAGCGTAAATTAGCGTTACATTAGCGATAATTCGCGCATAGTAATTTCATTTGCATTAGGTTTTTTTTGAATTATAATTAATTTCTATGGTAGATAAAGAAATTGTAGAGTACGTTGCAAATTTAGCAAGGATACAAGTATCCGAAGAGGAGAAAGAATTCTTAAGCGGCCAACTTTCAAAAATTTTAGGCTACATCGATAAACTTAAAGAATTGGATGTAGAAAAAGTTGAACCGATGCGGGGGCTGCATTTAGAGAAAAATATTTTTAGGAAAGACGAGGTAAGAATATCCGGTTTAAATGAGGATATTTTAAAAAACGCTCCTTCACGAGAAGGGGATTATTTTAAAGTTCCTAAAATCATTGAATAACGCTAATTTACGCTAATCCCTGCCTGCCGGCAGGCAGGAAACGCGAATAAACGCAAATAAAAAAATTGATTCATTAGCATACATTAGCATTGCTTGCCTACTACTGACAGGCAGGGATTTTCACAGATGTTTTTATCTATGGTAATCCGTGCTTTGAATTTGTGTTTTAAGCGGGAGGTAAATCTATGTTAAAGAAAATAGGTTTCTTCACTATACTTTTAAGTATATCCTGCATATATTTCCTCTCCTCTCTTTTTGCAGCAATAATCACTCTTAAATCCGGTAAAAAAGTAGAGGGAAAGATTATAGAAAAAACGGATAAATATATAAAGATAGATTTTGAGGGAGTGCCGCTGACATATTTCCTTGAGGACATTGAAAGCGTCGACGGAGTAAAGCAAATACCCTCTATTTCTGAGGCTAAAGTCAAAATGTCTTCTCAAAAAACTATAAATACTCTTGCTTCTGAAAATAAAGTCCAGAGAGAATTGAAGACAATGGAAGATGTCGCCCAGTGGAGCACCCTTTATTACCAAGAGCCAACCGTTGATAATGTAATACCTGCTCTAAAAATAATATTAGAAGATAAACGGATTTTGAGCGATATTGACCGTGCGGGTTCTCAAATCCATCTTTTCGCAGCTATCTTACAAAACGATAAAACAAAAATTGCACAGGTTAAAGATATCGCTCAGCAATACACAGGTAATGCGAAAGAGTTTTTACTTAGGGTAGTTCAAGAAGCGGAAAGTTTCAAATCCCCCTATCCTAAAGACCCAAATGACCTTGATTGTCTCTGGGGTGAATTCTTTGCCACTGGTAGTGTAGAACCTATAAAAAAGATAATTAGCGTATTGCTGTATACTGAAGAAGACATAGATTTGTCTTCTCTTGTATGGAGAAAAGATGGTTGGACTTCCAAAGCACAAGCTTTATTTACATTAAAACATGTGGCAGAATGGTCTTTGAATTCAAACGCAAAGCAGCATAAGAAAGTACACGATATTATAGCTCAAGAAGGTGAATCAACAGATAATAAATTTCTAAAGGAAAGGCTAAAGGTTATTTTAGAAGGAATCAGCTCAACGCCAGTTAGTAATAGTTATGCTAAGCGTCCTGAGGATGAAGCCTTAGCAATGGGGATAGGTTATGCCCGGCAAGGTAGGCATGAACAAGCCATTTCTGAATTTAGCAAAGCTATTGGGCTCAAGCCTAACTTTGTCGAAGCCTATATCAACCGAGGAATGGCTTATGGTAAGCAAAGGCAACTACGACCAGGCAATCTTAGACTTCACCAAGGCCATTCAACTCAATCCTAACGATGGCGAATTCTACAGCAACCGAGCAGGTGCCTGTTATTTAAAACAAGACTATGATAAAGCTTGGATTGATGTGCATAAAGCGCAAGACCTAGGATATCTGTGTAATCTATAAAATAAATATGGATAACCTACTAAATCTAAACGGCACAGAAATTGCCGAAAATATTAAAAACAGGAAATTAAACGCTCAAGAGGCACACGCATTTTTCAAAGAGCGTATAAAAAATATTGGCAGGCACCTAAACAGTTTTGTTGAAGTTTATGAGGAGCCTGTTGAGCAAGATGGAAATTCTTCCTTAAAAGGCGTCCCAATTGCCATAAAGGACAATATCTGTATAAAAGGAAAAAAAATCACCTGTGCTTCAAAAATTCTTTCGTCGCACGTTTCTGTTTACGACGCTACCGTAATAAAAAGATTAAAAGAAGCAGGACTTATGATTATAGGCACAACCAATATGGATGAGTTTGCTTTTGGTTCTTCCACTGAAAATTCCTGTTACGGTCCTTCAAGAAATCCTTGGGATACCCAAAGAGTTCCCGGTGGTTCAAGCGGAGGCTCGGCTGTCGCAGTTAGTGCACGTCTGGTTCCTTTCGCTTTGGGTTCAGATACAGGGGGATCAATTCGCCAACCCGCTTCTTTTTGCGGCGTAGTGGGATTCAAGCCGACTTATGGCAGAGTTTCTCGCTATGGATTAGTCGCTTTTGGTTCGAGCTTAGACCAAATAGGACCTATTACTACTAATTTTATAGATTGCGCGCACCTTTTAAATATAATTTCCGGATTTGACGAAAAGGATTCTACCTCTAGCCCCCTAGAGTGTGCGGATTTTACTAAAGCCTTAACGGATGACGTAAAAGGCCTAAGAATTGGTATTCCGCGCGAATATTTCGGCGAAGGTCTAAACCAAGAAGTAAAAAACGCAGTTAGCGAAGTAATCGCTGTTTTAAAAAAGAAGGGCGCTAACTTTTTGGAAATTAGCCTCCCTCATACAGAATACGCGGTGGCCACTTATTACATTGTTGGTTCTTCTGAAGCAAGCTCAAACCTGCAGAGGTTTGATGGTATACGTTATGGTTTACGTGAAGGCGCAGTCAACCTAAGAGATGTTTATACGCATACGCGCGGCAAAGGTTTTGGCGCCGAGGCAAAAAGAAGGATTTTTTTAGGTACATATAGTCTTTCCAGCGGCTATTATGACGCCTACTATGCAAAAGCGCTTAAAGTTAGGAAATTGATAAAAAAAGATTTTGACGAAGCCTTTAAAAACATCGATGTTATTATTGTTCCCACGTCGCCTACGGCTTCTTTTAGAATTGGAGAAAAGACTACTGATCCTTTAAGCATGTATCTTTCAGATATCTACACTATATCAGCAAATTTAGCAGGTCTTCCGGCTGTGTCATTTCCTTGCGGCTTTACTAAAAATAATCTGCCTATTGGTGTACAACTTATAGGGAAGGAATTTGATGAAAGTGTGCTTATAAGAGCCGGCTTTAGTTATCAATGTGCGACGGATTATCATAAAAAAATACCAAACTTAGCGCAAAGCGCTAAGCGTAAAACGTAAATATTTCTACGCTATGCGCCATGCGCTTAGCGCTTTGCATATTATTATGAATAACTTTGATACAGTCATAGGCTTAGAGGTTCACGTCCAACTCAATACAGAATCTAAGATATTTTGTGCTTGCTCTACGAAGTTTGACAGCCTTCCAAATACTAATATCTGCCCGGTATGTTCGGGTTATCCGGGGGTGCTGCCTGTTTTTAATCGCAAAGCCTTAGAGCTTGCCATAAGAGTCGCTCTTTCCTTAAATTGTAATATTAATAAAAAGATATACTTTGAAAGAAAAAATTATTTTTATCCGGATTTGCCAAAGAATTACCAGATTTCCCAATATAAAATGCCTTTGGGAGAAATTGGATTTCTGGATTTACCTTGCGGCAGGAAAATAGGAATTACCAGAGTGCATTTAGAGGAAGACGCAGGAAAATTAATTCATAAAGAAAACTATTCCTTAGTTGATTTAAACCGCACCGGCATACCTTTATTAGAAATTGTTTCCGAGCCTGACATCGTAAGCCCCCAGGAAGCATTTGAATATTTGACGTATCTTAAACTCACCCTGCAATATATCGCAGCTTCAAGCTGCGATATGGAAAAGGGGTTATTGCGCTGCGATGCAAATATTTCTTTGAAAAAGAAAACAGATGCTAAATTAGGCACAAAAGTAGAGCTTAAAAATATGAATACTTTTAAGGGTGTGCGCGAGGCTTTGGAGTATGAAGCAAAACGACAGGAGTCAGCAATTGGCAAAGGAGAAAAGATTTTTCAAGAAACAAGGCTATGGAATGAGCGGTTTTCGCGCACCGAAGTTATGCGCAGCAAAGAAGAAGCGCACGATTATCGTTACTTTCCCGAACCGGACCTTTTGGATTTTTTTGTGCACGATGAATTTGTAGAGAACGAAAAAAAATTTATCAAAGAACTACCTTTAGCCAAAAGGAATAGATTTTTAAAAGAGTACCAAATTTCCGGTAACGAAGTTGATATCCTGATTACTAATGCTTGGCTTGCAGATTTCTTTGAGGAGGCTTGCAAATTTTTTAAAGAAGCGGAGAAGATTTCTAATTGGCTCCTGGGGCCGTTTCTAGAACAAGTAAACTTATTGCCCGAGGCATTCAATGCGGTAAAAATTTCTCCCCAAAATTTCGCCAAAGTAGTAAAATATTTTGTCGATGGCAAGCTCAATAACTTGGCAGCAAAAAAAATTCTTTCTTTAAGTGTAGCGACTAATCAAGACATAGATAAAATTATAGAAGAAGAAGGGTTGATTCAAGTTTCGGACGAATCTGAATTAGTTAGTTTTGTTCAAGATGTTATCAAAGAAAACCCAAAAGCAATCACTGAGTATTTCGGGGGAAAACAGCAGGTGATAATGTTTTTGGTGGGTATGGTAATGAAAAAATCAAAAAGCAAAGCCAATCCGAAAGTAGTGAAAGAATTATTGGAGCAGAAATTAAAAAAATAGCAAAGCGCTTCCGCCTAAGGCAGCTCCGCCTCTTGCACTAGAGGCGGAGCTGCTTAAGGTATGAGGCGGAAAGCGCATGGCGCACCTGCCTGCCGGTAGGTAGGCAGTGTAAAATAATTCTTACGCTTTGCTCTATGCGCTATGCGATCTGGAGGTATAAATATGAAAAAAAAGTTTTTTCCGATTCTACTATCTTCTGTATTTTTGGCAATTATTATTTGTTCATACTGGGTGGGTTTTTCCTTAGGAAAGGAAAGAGACACTGTATATAAAGAACTAGATGTTTTTGCTGAAGGTTTGGCTTTGGTTCAGCAAAAGTATGTTGAAGCAAAACCACCACAGGACTTAATCTATGGCGCAATGAAGGGGATGCTCAATTCCCTCGATTCTTATAGCGAATTTCTTGACCCCGAAGAATACAAGAAGCTTCTCACAGATACGGAAGGTGCGTTTGGCGGATTAGGCATTGAGATTACCTTAAAAGATACCCTACTTACTATAATTTCTCCTATAGAAGATACCCCTGCTTGGACTGCGGGAGTAAAGCCCGCAGATATCATTGTTAAGATTGATGGTAAATTAACCAAGGGTATAACTATGGATGAAGCAGTTAAAAAATTAAGAGGTGAACCAGGGACAAAGGTTACTCTCACATTGCTACGCGATAAGGATAAGAAACTCGAAGATTTATCTCTCACTCGGGCAGTGATAAAGCTAAAAGACATTAAGCGCGCGCTTATTTTAGAGAATGGCGTCGGCTATGTAAGAGTTACTCAGTTTAGAGAAAATACCGTTAAAGATCTAGATAAGGCTTTACAGGATTTAAGCAAAAAAGAGATGAAAGCTTTAATCATTGATGTGCGCAATAACCCCGGCGGTTTATTAGATTCTGCCATAGAAGCAGCAAGCAGATTTTTAGACGAAGGCAAGACTGTTGTATCTACAAAATCAAGGACCGAGAAAGGAATGATCTATAAATCAGTAGCTCCAAGAGAAAGATACACAAAGGTGCCCATTGTAGTTTTGGTAAATAAGGGCAGCGCTTCTGCGAGTGAGATTTTAGCATCGGCCTTGCGGGATAATGGCCGCGCGATTATTTTAGGAGAAACAACCTTTGGCAAAGCTTCTGTGCAAACGGTAATGCCTCTTTCCGACAATTCCGCCTTACGCCTCACTACTTCTAAATACTATACACCCAAAGGAGTAAGCATTCATGAAAAAGGGGTAGAGCCGGATATTGTAGTGAGTAAAGAAGTGAACGACGAACAGAAAGAGGATGTTTTTGAAAAAATAGATAACCATAAGGATTTTGATTATAAAAAAGATTATCAGGTTGTACGGGCTTTGGATTTACTTAAAGGACTACTAGTTTTATCGTCTAATAAATAACACAGATGAACACAGATAAAGACCGCAGATAACCACAGATAAAATCTCGTGCTCGTCTGTGGTGTGTATCTGTGCTAATCTGCGTAGCGTAAGCAATGTATACACTAGGCATAGAAACTTCCTGCGATGAAACTTCCTGCGCAATTTTAAAAAACTACCGGGTCATGTCAAATATCACCATATCTTCTTTAAGAGAGCACAAAAAGTACGGCGGAGTTGTTCCGGAAATCGCAACCAGAGCGCATCTTACAAATATCGATAAGGTGTTAAATATCTCACTTAGACAAGCAAGAGTTTCTTTAAAAGATGTTGATTTGATAGCTGTTACGCATAAGCCGGGTTTAATCGGGGCTTTGGTTGTCGGTCTTAATTTTGCAAAAGCATTGGCTCTTTCTTTAAAAAAGCCCTTTATAGGAGTCAATCATCTCTATGCCCACCTTTTTGCGCCGTTTTTAAATTATCAAGAAAAGCTGCAATTTCCTTTTTTAGGTTTAGTAGTTTCCGGAGGACACACAGAAATTTATCAAGTGAGCGATTTTGCTAAAATAAAAATTTTAGGGGGTACTTGCGATGATGCCTGCGGAGAAGTTTTCGATAAAATCGCTAAAGCTTACGGATTGGGTTATCCCGGAGGGCCAATAATCGATAGGCTATTTAATCCTAAGTATAAAGAGGTTTTTAAGTTTAAATGCGGCAGAGAAGGTTTTAATTTAAGCTTTAGCGGCATAAAAACTGCGCTAATATATAAAAAAATGGAATTGGAAAAAAAAGGTAATTTAAGTAGGTCCACAAAGATAGAATTAATTTCGTCTTTCCAAAATACGGCGGTTGAAACAATTGTGCGGGCCACAGTTGATGCGGCAAAAAAGCTTAAGCTAAAAAAAGTAGTTTGCGGAGGCGGAGTTATTGCGAATAGGTATTTAAGGCAGCGATTTAAAGATAGTGAAACTAAAGATTTAACATTTTTAATCCCTCCAATAGAGCTAACCGGCGATAATGCAGCAATGGTTGCAGGATTGGGTTTTTACCTGTATAATAAAAAGGGTATAAAAAGCAATATTAGCCTAGAGGCAGAACCTAATTAGTTATGATGGATTCAATCACAGTTATTCTACGTTTAGCTACATCTTTTATTTTGGGCGGTGTTATCGGCCTTGAACGGGAAAAAAGAGGCAGAAGCGCGGGGCTACGTACCCATATTTTAGTTTGTATGGGCTCTGCCCTTATAATGCTTACCTCTTTGTATATTTTTGATATATACCAAGGCAAAGCCCTGGTTGATCCTGCCCGTATCGCTGCTGGCGTAGTTACCGGTATAGGGTTCCTGGGCGCGGGAACAATTATAACCAGCAGACAGGGCGCAAGAGGATTAACTACGGCAGCGAGTATTTGGGTGAGTTCTGCTATAGGCCTTGCAGTAGGTTGCGGCTTTATGAGCGCGGCAATTGCTACAACGGTTATTACTTTTATTACCCTTGCTTTCTTAAAACATATAGAGAAGAAATTAGAAGTAAGTGATAATAAATAGGGGGTGAGAGAAATGATTAGAAAAAGAGAAGAAGAAAGAATGCTTGATATCAATGCCACGATGCAAGGAAGTTTAGTTTTCTCTGAACCTGTAAATTTACGTATAACCGGTAAATTCGAAGGGACCTTAACGACGAAAGGAAATCTAATCATTGGCGAGAGCGCGGTGGTAAGCTCAGACATCGTAGGTGAGTCTATTACCATCGGAGGAAAAGTTACAGGAAAAATTAGGGCAAGTAAGCTTGTTAATCTCAGCCACACAGCGCAGGTTATGGCCGATATCGAAACGCCCAAGCTTTCCATTGAAGAAGGAGCAGTTTTTAATGGAAAATGTAAAATGCCCCAAGGAAAGATTTCTCTTAACGAATTAGCTGATTACCTTTCCATAGAAGAAGACAAAATTATGGAATGGGTTGGAAACGGAAGGATTCCCGTAGAAAAAGAAGGCGATAAATTATTTTTTGACCGCAAAGAAGTAGAAGAGTGGATTACGCAGAACCGTTAATATGAAAGAAAAGCTCCTTACAACTCGTGAAGTTTCTCAAATACTTGGCCTTAGCGAACAGGATGTTGTTGATTTAGCCAAGGCTAACCTTTTGCCGAGCTTTAAAGTGGCAGGAGAATTTTTGCGCTTTAGGAAAGAAGATATCTTACGAGTTAAGGAAACCATTAAAAAGAAATATAATCTTCCAGAAAAGAAACACCACAGCATAGAACGCATAAAAGAATTTTTTTACTTCAATGATTTCTATGTTGTTTCCGCTGCGGTCATTGCAGTTCTTTTGTGGTTTGTAGTTAAAGATTTAGTTCAATAGCATTGATGAGATGTAAAGGTTTCGTCGAACTCGATTTTGCAAAGCTTGATATTATAAGAGAAAAAAGAAGAGGCCTGCCTGAGATAATTTACGCTCCCGGAAAGACTACCCAGCAATTAAAAAAGATTATTAATGAATTTAAAAAGCATACCGGCCGTGTTTTTATTTCCCGATTAGATTACAGAAGTTGCTTAATTCTAAAAGAAGATTTTCCGTCTCTCACATATTTTAAAGCTGCACGCCTTGCCTTTCTTGGCAGCGCGGAAAAGAAAAAGAAGGGTTATTGCCTAATAATTACCGCAGGAACTTCTGATATAAATGTTGCCGAAGAAGCAGCGGTATTTTTGGAGCTAACCGGAAATAAAGTGGAAAGGATATACGATGTGGGCGTGGCTGGTATACATCGCCTAGAGCCGTTTAAAGGAAAAATTAGGAGGGCTAAAGTCATTATTGTGGTTGCCGGCATGGAGGCAGCGCTTTTAAGCATTGTTTCAGGCATAAGCCGTGCTCCGGCGATAGGGGTTCCCACGAGTGTTGGTTACGGCGCATCTTTTAAAGGTGTTGCCGCACTCCTAGCAATGCTTAACTGCTGTTCTCCCGGAACAGTCACGGTAAACATAGATAATGGCTTAGGGGCAGGATATTTCGCGCACCTTATTAATAAGTAGCACAGATAGGCACAGATGTTTTGTAAAATAACCAATAACCAAGATACAAGTTCCAAACAAATTCCAATATCCAATAACCAATCACCAAACAACTCTATCTATTTTCCGTTTGGTTATTGGAATTTGATTATTGATTATTGTTTGGTTATTGTATCTTGGAACTTGGTTATTTCTGGCAATCTGTGCTCATCCGCTTTCAAATCTGTGCTAATCTGTGTGGCATAAGCTATGAGAAGCATATACTTTCACTTAGCCGGAGGAGCAGCGGGGGATATGTTACTATCTGCGTTGATAGGGTTAGGATGCCCTTTCTCTTATTTAAAAAAAGAGTTTAAAAAGCTCCGTCTAGGCTTTAGCATTCACTTAAAAAAAGTCAAAGTTGGGCATAAATCTTTCAATAAAATATTTTTTGAAGGACAGATCAATTTAAGCTATAGAGAAATAATAAAAGTCATTGCCGCCTCAGGGCTGAATAGTAAGGTGAAAGATAAAAGTCTTCAAGCCTACGAGAGTATTTTTGACGTAGAGAAGAAAATACATAAGATAAAACAAAATAATTTCCATTTCCGTCATTTAGGCGAAATAGACGCTATTTTAGAAATTTGCGGATTTTTTATAGCATTAAAATATTTAAAAGTAGATAAAATTTATGTTTCTTCTTTTCCTCTAGATTTACCGGCTCCCGCTACATTAGAGCTTCTTAAAGGAAAAAAAATCAAAGCAGTTAATTTTGGCTATGAAACAATTACACCCACGGCCGCTGTACTTTTAAAAGATGCGATACAAACCGAAGATGTTTTTATTTTTAGTAAATCTAGTATTGCTTGCGGCGATTGCGGCGAAAAGGATTATCTTATTGCATATCTTATAGACCGTTCACCATCCACCATCAATCATCCACTAGCTATAGAGCAAGATAAAATAATTAAGCTCGAGGCAAATATTGATGACATGAACCCGCAGATTTTTGAATCGCTCTTTGATTTTTTGTATAAAAACGGTGCAAAAGAAATTTATGTTGAACAAGTGATAATGAAAAAATCAAGGCCGGCATTTGTTTTAAATGTTTTATGCTCACCTGTTGATTTTACAAAAGTGCGCGATATCGTTTTTTCTCATACTTCTACCTTTGGTATCCGCTACCAAGAATATTTCCGTGACAAACTAAAATACAAATTCGTCTATAAAAATACAAAATTCGGCAAAGTTAAATTTAGAGTATCTGAACCGCCCTTTAAAAAAGAAACACCCGAATACCAAGATTGTTTAAGGCTCGCCAAAAAATTTAAAAAACCCATTTTAGAAATTTATCGTAATATCAAATAGGTATTTTTGTTACAACTTTAATTATAGATTTTTTATTTATCAATGATATAATTTTACCCACTTGGCGGCGTAGCTTCCCGATGGAATAATCGGGACTAATTCGACTAAAGGTTTTTGCGCGCTTCGCTTCAAAAACCTAAGTCTCATTGAGCAGGTTGGTAGAGCCCTTTACGAAACTGCGTTTCGCAAAGGATTAATTCGACTAGGTAATTTTTCTACGCTTGTTAGCTTGAAAAATTACAGTCTCATTATCAAACGGTTTGCCCCGTTAGAAATTTTGGAGCCGGCGGCGTAGCTCAGCTTGGTAGAGCAAACGGCTCATACCCGTTGTGTCGGTGGTTCAAATCCACTCGCCGCCATGTCTTTATCTCAAGACAAAAGTATGTGAGTTAACAAAGCTTGTTGGTAAGGCGAGCCAATATTTGGATGTAATAATTGCCTTCGGCGCTTCGCCTGCGGCGAAGATTGCATACAAATCCACTCGCCGCCACCTATCTTTATTTCTTCAAGTATTTCCTACTCAAAGTAAATCAACCAGTCTCTGCGGCAAGTGAGCGGAGTATGTTCTATACTAATATTATCACTGGTTCATTCATTGCCTTGGAATGAGGTCAACTACGTTTACGATTTCGGCTTCATCCCCGTGGCAAGCCACGGGGTATTCGTCGAGAGAGAATCAACCAGTCTCCGCGGCAAGTGAGCGGAGTATGTTCTATACTAATATTATCACTGGTTCATTCATTGCCTTGGAATGAGGTCAACTACGTTTACGATTTCGGCTTCATCCCCGTGGCAAGCCACGGGGTATTCGCCGAGAGAGAATAAA